>JAEURV010000365.1 GCA_016788465.1 Nitrospira sp.
GCCAGATGGTGAAGCCGTACGGCATTTTGCGCATCAAACATCGCATAAGCCGCATACACCGGCGCCTCAATCATATCGGGCGCGCACGCGACCTCGGGACATTGCTTGACAAGTCCCTCAAGGATCTCACGGCGTTGATGATCTTCCCATGAATCAGGCAATCCAGGATCCGGCGCTCCCAACATCTCAAACAAGAGAAAGGCGGTGTTCTCAACCGGTGGAAGTAACCGAGCGGCTACGGACTGTACTCGCCGTGAGTCCGCGACCGTCACAAGGTGGTCATGGAACAGCTGCAGGTTCAACATTTCCAGCGTGGCATCGGTCAGCAGTCTCGATTCCACGCGAACAACCGTGCCTGAAGGAAGTTGCAGATGCTTGTGCAGCAAATCCGCGGTCGCAATCGGATCAATCTTGAGTTTCAGCGGCGCACTCAGATTCGCCTGCAATGGAAGCGCCAGGGCCGCGATCGTCGCATAGGTCGGCTTTTCATCATGTGGCCCATCCAACAACAGCGTACAACTCGCCTCGGCAACCAGGTCGAACAACCACTCGGCCATTTCTTCGTCGAGTGCGGCCAGCACGGTCAACAGATCATGCTCACGCCCCTGCTCGAGAAAAGCTTGCAGGGTATCGATCGCATCGTCGGCATCTCCATGCTCATGACGGCGGGCGTTGATGAGATGGATGAGATCACGCGTGAGGGGATCTGGACGAGACCAGGCTAGCATTGTGGTTCCTTACGATGCGAGCCACGACCGACGGCCGGACAGCTCAACTCGCATGTTGCCAAACTTTTACACCCCGTGCAAGCGCGAACAGCATTGTCGGCACAAGATCGGTAATCACGCACGAGTGTCCTTCTTACTCGCCGATAATCTTGACAAGCACGCGTTTGCGCCGACGACCATCGAACTCCCCGTAAAAGATTTGTTCCCATGGACCGAAGTCGAGCCGGCCCTCTGTAATGGCGACAACCACTTCTCGTCCCATCACTTGCCGTTTGAGATGAGCATCCCCGTTGTCCTCACCGGTTTCATTGTGCCGATAGTCCCCCTCATGAGGAGCGAGTCGTTCGAGGAAGTCATCATAGTCCCGCAGAAGACCCGGTTCATCATCATTGATATACACACTGGCCGTAATGTGCATGGCATTAACCAACACCAACCCATCACGCACCCCGCTCTTTTGGATCAACGCCTCAATCTGCGGTGTGATGTTGAGGTAGGCACGCCTGGTCTTAGTTTCAAACCAGAGTTCTTCTCGATAGGATTTCATGATGGTCGATCGCCGCATTCTGCCTGCCGGTGCGGCTGACATGCAAGAGTCTTGGTTCGTCCATTTTCCCGCCTAATATTCCATCTCCCTGATAGGAGGTATATAAGAGGTACATAGCATTGAGGCTGCCTCCTCATGGGCATCAAAAACTACTCGCCCCGACTGTCTCCCAATGCCCTGACGGTCTTGCGTCAGCGCTACTTGGCCAAGAACGAACGGGGCGTCGTCATCGAATCCCCCAGCGCATTATTTCACCGCGTCGCGGATGACATCACTTCAATCGAACCGCCCGCACACAGACGCCCTCTAGCCAGCCAATTCTACGACGCCATGGCATCTCTGATCTTTCTCCCGAACTCGCCGACCCTCATGAATGCCGGACGCCCGCTTCAGCAGCTGTCAGCTTGTTTTGTGTTGCCAGTAGGCGATTCCCTGGAATCGATCTTCGACGCCGTCAAACATCAAGCCCTCATTCATCAATCTGGCGGGGGAACCGGGTTTTCGTTCAGTCATATTCGGCCTCATGCCGATCGGGTCGCCACCACGAATGGACTCGCATCAGGTCCTATCTCATTCATGCGGCTATTCAATCTGTCGACCGATGTCATCAAACAGGGCGGCACGAGGCGAGGCGCCAATATGGGCATCCTGAGAGTCGATCACCCCGACATTCTGGACTTCATCGCGTTGAAACTCCAGCCGCATGAAATGGCAAATTTCAATCTTTCGGTGGGACTCACCGACCGATTTATGCAAGCGGTCACACACAACCGATCCTATACGCTCATCAACCCACGGAGCAGCATGCCAGTGCGACGCCTCCCAGCCAAGATGGTCTTCGATCGATTGGTCGAAGCCGCTTGGCAATCAGGCGAGCCCGGTGTCCTCTTCCTCGATACCATCGAGAGAGCGAATCCCACACCGCACCTCGGAACGATCGATGCCACAAACCCATGCGGTGAGCAACCACTGCTGGCTTATGAGTCCTGCACGCTCGGATCGATCAATGTCGCCCGATGCCTGACCACATCCCGTGGTACAACCCGCATCGATTATGACCGACTCGCAACAATCATTCCGCTGGCGGTTCGCTTCCTCGACAATGTGCTCGACCGAACCCGTTTCCCGTTGGACGCAATCGAGGCCGGAACGAAACGTACCAGAAAAATCGGGCTGGGTATCATGGGCTTTGCCGACCTTCTGATTCAGCTGGACATCCCGTACGATACCGACGAGGCCTTACACATTGCGGATCAGTTGATGGAATTTGTTCAGCAACAGGCCCATGAAGCATCGTATCGGCTGGCACAGAAGCGAGGGCCATTCCCAGCCTACAAGGGCAGTCGCCTGGAAACAGAAGGCCATCTCCGGCGAAATGCAACGGTCACGACCATCGCTCCGACTGGGACCATTAGCATTCTGGCCGATTGCTCTGCCGGAATTGAACCGCTCTACGGTGTCAATGTGGTTCATACGATCATGGAAGACATCCGGCTCCGGCGTCTTCACCCGGAATTCCTTCGCCGCGCGCGAACCAGAGGCCTCCCCCTCTGCAAGTTACGTGAAGAACTCGGTCGGCACGAGTCGATTCAACATCTGTCACAGATCCCGGAGGATCTTCGTCGGCTGTTTGTAACCGCCCACGATATCGCTCCTGCACATCATGTTCGGATGCAGGCCGTCTTTCAACGACACAGTGACAGCGGCGTTTCCAAGACGATCAATCTTCCTCCTTCTGCGACGACCGCGGATGTCGCCGCCGCCTTCATGCTCGCCTATGAACTGGGCTGCAAAGGCTTGACTGTGTATCGGGCAGGGAGCAGAGAGCACCAAGCACTCTCTTGCTCCCACGTGCACTCCTGCTAGTCGGATACAGCTGAATCTTTGCACAAAATTGACAGTCTATGCGCTAGATGATAAGTACTTTTCGAGAGATTACGATGCCGTCTGCTGGAGGGAGGTGCTCGATGTTTGCTACTGCTGGGGGTCCGTCGTCTGCCGACAATCCTCTTACGTGGAGCCTGTTCTTCGCGCGTCAACCTGAACCTGATTTGGAATTCACCGAAGAGGAATTGGAGCAGACGACCACCGTTCGATCACCGTCACCAGTTAAGCCGCCCAAACAATCAAACAAACGTCCTGTTATCGTGGTCCTATTGGTTCTCCTACTCGGCGGAGGCGCCTATCTCGCGATGGAACCGGACCTGATCACGGAATACCTTGGCCCGCTCCTCGGCGACGTCCCAGCCCAGCAACCTGAACCACCGATCGCGAGAAAACCGGCTCCCCCAACTTCGATCCCTGTTCCGCCAGCCGCACCTCCTAAGGCCGTGACACCACCACCAGCCCCTGCGGTCTCGCCTGTTGAGACACCGCAAACGGCAACGCCGGCTCCCGCACCAGTCCCAACACCACCGACCGCACCACCAACGTCTATGTCTGCATCACCAGCACCGGCAGCCCCGACTTCGACATCCAGTCCAGCTCCGACTCCAGCTCCTCCGGTTGTCGCAACTCCAGCCCCGCTCTTTAGTGAAGGACAACGGGTCAGCGTCGTACCGAATCCAGCCGCACCCAGTCAGAAGGTGCAGCTCAGCCAAGACGCTGAAGGGACGAAGCCAGGACCGGCCATTCCCCCTGGCACCGTGCTCACAGTTCTCGACGGCGACCTTCAGGCCAATGGCTGGGTCTACTCCGTTCGCTCCGATTTCGGCACCAAGGGGTGGCTGGCAGAGAAGCAGCTCAAGCTGAAGCCTTGATCGTCTACGACGATCTTCCATGAGAGGGTAGGTAATCCTACCACTACCCTCTCGCTGTGCTATAATGCCGCCCGTCCGCATTGCTGGTACGTCATCACAACTGGTAGGAACCCATGCGCGCTATTATCTTTGATTTTGACGGTGTGATCGCCGACACTGAACCCCTGCATTTTGAAGGCCTCCGCCGGACCCTGGCCGCAATTCAGATCACCTTGACCGAGAAAGATTATTACACCGATTATTTGGGCTTTGATGATCGCGGATGCATCCTGGAGGCACTGCGAGTCAATCACCGCCCCATTTCAAGCTCCCTGGTGGAAGACCTGATGGCCAAGAAGGCCGTTGCCTATATGGCCTCGATCAAGGAGCACCTTGTGATTTTCCCCGGTGTAAGAGCGTTTATCGAGGAAGCTGCAGCCACGTATCCTCTTGCCATTGCTTCCGGCGCCCTACGACCGGAAATAGAACTGGTCCTCGAACAGATCGGCCTTCGCAAAGCGTTTGGGCACATCACGAGCGCCGAGGATGTGGCAAATGGCAAACCCCATCCGGAACCGTTTCTCCAGGCCCTCGCCGGACTCAACCGGTATCAGTCGACGACCCCGATTCCTACCGGATCATGCTTGGTCATCGAAGATTCTCGACCGGGCATCCGAGCCGCAAAGGCTGCAGGAATGAGAGTCTTGGCCGTCGCGAACACCCACACGGCGCAAGATCTGCACGAAGCCGATGCCATCAGTATGAGTCTCGGCGAGACGCGCCTGGACGAGGTGCGTGCACGCTTGTGGCCGAGCTAGGCTCAACACGATCATGAGAATCTGTTCACTCATCCCAGGCGCAACAGAGGTGATCGCCGCGCTCGGTTTGGAGGACCAACTTGTCGGTATCAGTCACGAATGTGACTTTCCCCCTTCGATTCGCCGTGTACCCGTCATGATTGAACCATTGGTTGAGGCGGAACACACCACAAGTAGTGGGATCGACCAACGAGTCAAGGAACTTGTCGCCGCCGGACAGCAGCTCTATCAACTGAAGGAAGATGCCTTTCGTCATGCTCGGCCCGATCTCATCCTGACACAGGATCTCTGTCACGTCTGCTCGGTGACGCCAGACCAACTCGCACGGACCATGCAATCACTGCCACACCAACCAGAGATGCTGATCCTCAGTCCAACGACCTTGCAGGATATGATTCATGACATCGACCGGATTGCCAGAGCCGTTGGTGCTGTTTCGAAAGGAGAAAACCTCGCAGCCGATCTCCGGGATCGATTGGAGAGGGTCCGCCTCAGGACGGAGAAGGTGGCCGTCCGCCCGCGAGTGGTGTGTCTTGAATGGCTCGATCCGCTCTATGTCGCCGGTCATTGGGTGCCGGAAATGATAGACTTGGCTGGAGGCTGTAACGCACTGGGGTCCAAAGACAGCCCCTCCTATCAGACGACATGGGACGATGTGGCCGCAGCACGGCCTGATGTGGTCATCGTGATGCCCTGTGGATACTCGGTTGATCGAACCCTCAATGAATTGCGGCAAGACGGACCGCTTCAAGCAGCATGGCAACGGGCTCGGACGTTCTGGTCTGATATGTACCTCGTAGATGCAGGCTCCTATTTTAGTCGCCCAGGCCCCCGACTCATCGACGGAGTGGAGCTCTTGTCCGCAATTCTCCACCCAGATCTGGATCACCCGCTCGATCCCGCGCAGGCGATCAAATTCGACCCATCCGTACTAGCTGGAGACAGTGCTCCATGAAGACTTCTGATGCTCAAGCCTATTGCACGGCGTATACCAAGAAAAGCGGAAGCAACTTCTACTATTCGTTCCTCTTTCTTCCCAAAGCCAAGCGCGATGCCATGTACACGGTCTATGCCTTCTGCAAAGCGGTGGACAGCGCTGTCGATGAACCGGCCGCCGGCAGTAACCCCAAGGAGGAGTTGAAGCGCTGGCGAGAAGAACTGGACGCTGTGTATTCCGGAACACCGACGACTCCCATCATGGTGAGTCTCGCCCACCATGTGAAAGCGCTGAGTATTCCGAAGGCCTACTTCGAGGAACTCATCAAGGGCGTCGAGATGGACCTCTTCAACAATCGATATGTCACGTTCGATGAGCTGTCCCTCTATTGCTACCGTGTGGCATCCGTCGTCGGGCTTATCTGCCTGCATATCTTTGGTGTCACATCTGCCCGCGCACAAGACTATGCGGTCGCCCTGGGCATGGCATTCCAACTGACGAATATCTTGCGTGATGTGGGAATTGATGCCGCGCAGGGACGCATCTATCTCCCCTTGGACGATCTACGAAAATGGAACTATGCGGAGAAATCGATGCTCAACCAGAGCTATTCTCCGGAATTTCGGGTTCTGATGGAATACGAAGCATCTCAGGCCCATCACTACTATAAACGAGCCGAGGCGGCTCTCGCAGGACTCTCCGCAAGTGAACGGCGTGCACTCACGGTAGCCGAAATCATGCGCGGGATCTATCGTCGGATTTTGGAACGGATCGAACGGTCGAACTATCAAGTGTTCGGACCACGGATCAGTCTCACCACGACCCAACGGGTGATGATTGCCCTAGGCGTGTGGCTCCGTTCACGATTCTCGTGACTGTACAGGCATCCCAAACAGTTTTGATTATAGGTGCCGGCCTCGCCGGCCT
>JAEURV010000334.1 GCA_016788465.1 Nitrospira sp.
GCCTAGCCCTGGGTATCCGGTCTATCCGGTCGGGACGAGTTTTTGTGGTGGCCAGTCGCACATCATGCCGCTGACCAAAGCGAACGGATTCCTGCCGGATCTCACGGCGATCCCAAAGGACGTGGCGAAGAAAGCCAAGCTCATGTGGCTGAACTCGCCGAACAACCCGACCTCCGTCATCATGACGAAGGACTATTTTAAGCGGGTGGTGGACTTTGCGCAGGAACATCAGGTGATCGTCTGTCACGATGCGGCCTATTCCGAGATCTACTACGATGGACGGCGACCGACGAGTTTTATGGAGGTCGATGGCGCAAAGGATGTCGGAGTCGAGTTCCACTCACTTTCAAAGACCTATAACATGACCGGATGGCGCCTCGGCTTTGTCGTGGGTAATAAGGATGTCCTGGCCGGCCTTGGCAAGGTGAAGAGCAATCTGGACTCCGGTTGTTTTGAGGCGGTTCAAGAGGCTGGGATCACGGCGCTCGGTCTGGATGATGCTGTCACGGACGACCTGAGAAAGACGTATCAGGAGCGTCGAGATACACTGGTTCCTGGCCTGAAGAAACTCGGTCTGGAGGTGGATCCTCCTCCCGCTGCGTTCTATGTCTGGGTGACGGTGCCTAAGGGCTATACCTCGGCATCGTTTACGGCGCATCTGTTGGAAAAGGCGGGGATCGTGACGACTCCTGGCAACGGCTTTGGTGCGCCAGGTGAGGGCTATGTTCGTATGACCCTCTGTACCTCCAAGGAGCGGTTAGCCGAAGCCGTCGAGCGGATCAAAAAGGTGGGATTCTGAATGGTGAACAGTGAAAGGTAAAAGGTAAGGAGTGAAATGTGAGACGGAAGAAATCTCGTTACCACCTTTCACGTTTCACTTCTCACTATTAACCGGCTGCTATGGAGACGGTCTTTATCGGATTCGGGTCGAATGTCGGCGATCGAGTTGATTGCTGCGATCGGGCCGTGACGCTGCTCAGTCTTCTCCCACATTCGCGACTCGTCGGCGTCTCTCTTCTGTATGAAACGGAACCGGTTCGTGACCGGACCGATCCAGGGGAGGGCTGGTTTCTCAACGGCGTGGTGCAGCTCGAGACCGACATTGCTCCACATAGCCTCTTAGCGATGCTGCAAGAAATTGAACGCGCACTGGGTCGTGATGATGATCATCGGTCTGGTCCTCGCACCATGGACCTGGATATTCTCTTCTACGGAGCTCAGCAGGTCGACGAACCGGGATTGACCATTCCGCACCCTCGACTGCATCAACGACGGTTTGTTCTCATGCCCTTGAACGAACTTGATCCGCTCTGGGTCCATCCGACGCTCAGGCAATCGGTGGATCAGTTACTGGCTGACACCAAAGATCAATCCCAGGTCAATCTGCTTTTTCCGCAACCTTCCACCAAGTATGGTTCACGACCGACCTGCAGTGCGTAGTCTGAGTCATGAAGATCATTCGCTCACCTGCAGCCATGACAGCTTGGAGCGAGGGACTGAGACGCCAAGGCGTCACGATCGGATTTGTTCCCACGATGGGGGCGCTGCATGATGGACATCGATCGCTGATTCGTGAAGCACGGTTACAGTGTGATGCGCTGGTCGTGAGCATCTTTGTGAACCCGACTCAATTTGGCCCACAGGAAGATTTAGCCAAGTACCCTCGTCCCATTTCGCACGATCGAGCGATCTGTCGCCAGGAAGGGGTCGATGTCTGCTTTGAGCCGACTGCGGAGGCCATGTACCCGGCCGGGTTTCAAACGACAGTGACAGTTCCGGCGATTGCACGCCGATGGGAGGGTGAGGCCCGCCCGCATCATTTCTCTGGGGTTGCGACCGTGGTGACCAAACTCTTTGGGATGGTCCGTCCACATCGGGCCCTGTTTGGCCAGAAAGACTTTCAGCAATCGGTGTTGGTTCAACAGCTGGTGAAGGATCTCAATCTCGGCGTTGCGATCATGGTCAGGCCGACGGTGCGTGAGCAGGATGGGCTGGCCATGAGTTCACGCAACATCTATCTCTCAGCGGATGAGCGACATCGGGCGGTCACGCTGTATCAGAGTCTTCGAGCCGGTGCGGCGGTGATCAGGACGGGGGAAAGAAATGCAAAGACCATCCGGTTAGCTATGGCTCAGGTTGTCACCCAGCAACCAACCATTTCGATCGATTATCTTACTGTCAGTGATCCGTTCACGCTTGAGCCTGTATCTTTGGTGACGTCGAAGGTGGTGTTGCTGGGGGCCATACGACTTGGGTCTGTTCGTTTGATCGATAACCTTCTGGTTGCCGTGCCCCATCGATCTTCCTAGGTGATATCTGGCGCAGCGTCAGGCCTGCTTCTCTTGGTATTGGTGAAGGCAGAGCGAAGGGCATCATTGAGAATCACCATCGGTCGATCGGATCGTCACGAACGGATCGCCCCCCAAATCGATGTCTGCTGGGAGCCGCTGTTATGCGAAGAGGTTTTGATGGAGGCTTTGCCCCACAAGCAGGCTGAGGATCACTTGGCTGAGGCGGTTTTTATCATCCGTTACCATTTCCAGGAACCGAATGCCCATGGATTCCGGGCGTGAGGAGCAGACCATGGCTGTCCCGATCTTAATCGGTTCCTCGTCGGAGGCCGGTTTGATCACAAGCTCAATAAACGTTCCTTGCGGGAGGTTCGTCGTGGTTTCGAGGGTGCAGCCGCCCATAGAGATGTCCGTCACCCGATTGTCCATCCGCACGGCGTTGTCCGCGAGGAGATTGGCACGAAGCGACACCGGAAGGCGTTCA
>JAEURV010000013.1 GCA_016788465.1 Nitrospira sp.
ATTTCTTCCCTGCAGGAGATTCTAGGCGATGTCGATTTAGTCTTGGTTATGTCCGTCAACCCGGGTTTCGGTGGGCAAAAGTTCATCCCTTCGGTTCTCAAGAAAATTGCCGACGCGCGAGCCATGCTGGATCGGATCAACAGCCACGCACTGCTTGAAGTCGATGGCGGTGTGAAAGTGGACAATACCAGGGAGATCGTGGCTGCAGGCGCGACGACGTTGGTCGCGGGATCAGCGGTCTTTTCTCAACGCGACTACAAGGCAACGATCGCCGCTCTGCGGACGGCTGCTCAAACAGCCGGTCAATCCTTGCCCTCTGCGGCAGTCAATCGATAGGCCATTCAGCGTGGATATCACCAACATCATCGACAGCCTGCATCCCCTCGAAATCAAAGTTCTGATGTCGTTGGGCACTCGTCCGCCTGGTACTGCGTTAGAAAGAGAACAACTGGCGGAGGCGGCAGAACTAGAGCCGTCTCAACTCAGTATGGCCATTGAGTGGCTCTTGGCCAAGACGCTCATTACTGTGCACAAGGAGACGGTGACGCCCATTGTGTCCTTGACGAAAACCGGGGAAGAATATTTCCAGGCGGCGGCACCGATTGAGCGCGTGCTGGCTCTCGCACGTGACGCGACCAGCACCGGAAAACGGCTGACGATCCCTGATCTTCAATCGCAAGGAGGCTTGGACCCTTCCGATGTCAGCAAAGCTGTCGGACGACTCAAGAAAGAAGGCGTGCTCTTGATCATCCAAGGGGGATGTATTGAGACGACCGGGCGACCAAGTTCGACAGCTGATACGCTCAGAGCCCTTCTGGGACAGCTCCATGAATCGCCGAAGGAGTTGAACGGCTTTACAGAGACCGATCGACAGGTCGTCGAAGATTATGCTGTGAAACGGGGTAATGCCAAGGAGCCGTTCCGAGTCGATGAACGTGTCACGCGCTCGTTCGTCTTGTCCCCATCCGGGACCAGGGCTGTTGAGCAACTGATGACCCAAGGATCGGTCGAGGAAGTCTCGCAACTGAGTCCCGAACTGCTGAAGGACGGCAGTTGGCGCCAGAAGCGGTTCCGGAAATACACCATTAGTCTGCGGGCACCCCGTGTCGGAACCGGGAAAAAACATCCGTATCGGGAGTTTTTGGATACGGTCAAAGCCAAACTTGTAAGCATGGGTTTCCTGGAGATGCGTGGCGCTTTAGTCGAGACCGAGTTTTGGAACATGGACGCGTTGTTCATGCCCCAATTCCACCCGGCTCGTGACATTCATGACGTCTATTTCGTGAAACACCCGACCCATGCCTCCATGGCGGATGAATCCATTCTATCGAAGGTGGGCCAGGTCCATGAAAACGGTGGAAAGACTGGCTCCTCCGGTTGGGGCTATGCGTTTGATCTGCAGCGTGCCAAACGCCTGGTGTTGCGCAGTCAAGGGACTGCAGTTTCAGCGCGAACGTTGGCGGCCTCGCCCAACATCCCGGGGAAATATTTTTCGATCGCCCGCTGTTTTCGTTATGATCAAGTGGATGCCACCCACGCCACGGATTTTTTCCAAGTGGAAGGGATCGTGCTTGGAGAGGACATCAACTTCCGCACGCTCTTAGGGCTGCTCAATCTGTTTGCTCACGAGGTGGCACAAGCGAAAGAGGTCAAGTTCTTGCCGGCCTACTTTCCCTTTACCGAGCCGTCGGTTGAGCTTCATGTTCGGCACCCCCGGTTGGGTTGGATGGAACTTGGGGGAGCCGGCCTATTCCGACCAGAAGTGACCATGCCGCTTGGCGTCACAGTGCCTGTGATCGCCTGGGGACTTGGGCTGGATCGGATGGCGATGGTGGCCCTGGGGATACACGATATCCGAGAGCTCTTCACCGATAATCTGGAGTTGATTCGGACCACCCGAGGATTGTTCTAGTTTCGCCATGCCTACGATCAGCATTTTTAAAGACGATTTCGAATTTTTGCTAGCGGGAACTCGTAATACGACCAGAACGGTCTCGATCGAGCAGGTGGAAGAGTGGTTGATGCTCGTGAAGGGCGAACTGAAGGGCCACAATCCCGATACCGGAGAATTGCGTATCGAGCTCCAAGATAGTAATCGACCGGACCTCTGGTGTTGCGAGGGGATTGCACGGCAGATTCGGATCAAGCAACAGGGGAAGATGGCGCAGTATCCCTTTCTGACGGGGAAGACAAAGCCCAAAGCGAAAATCATGGTAAAGCCTGGGATAGAACAGGTCCGCCCCTACGTGGCTGCCTGCGCAGCCAGGGGCTATCAGGTGACGTCGCAAGGGTTGGCACAGCTGATTCAAACACAAGAAAAACTGGCGGAGATTTTCGGCCACAAACGTAAGACGGTTTCCATCGGTATCTACCAACTCTCCAAGATCACCTTCCCTGTGACGTACGAATTGGTTCAACCCGGTGAGGCTCGGTTTACTCCCTTGGGAATGGAAACCGTGATGACGCTTTCGGAGATGCTCATGGTCCATCCGAAAGGGCTTGAATACGGAGGAATCTTGGCGGGAGCCAGCCATGTTCCGATTCTGCGAGACGCGGCGGACAAGCCACTGTCCTTTCCCCCCATCATCAACAGCCGCGAGGTCGGTGAAGTGCAGGTGGGCGACGATCAGCTGTTCGTCGAAGTCACGGGGACAGACTTGCCGATGGTTGTCTTGACCTTAAATATTTTTGCCGCCAATCTTGCAGACCGTGGAGCGACGATCGAGCCGATTCTTGTCGAGTATGCAACGCGGACTTCATTGGGTAAGCGAGTCACCACGCCACAGGATCTAAGAAAGAACAAGACCATTTCAATTCATACGATTGAACAAGCGCTTGGTCAACAGCTCGGTCTCAAGGTCGTCAAACAAGCGCTTGAGGTCTACGGGTATGAAGTGGCGGTTCGGAAGGGATCGGTTCGGGTCAAGTTGCCCCCGTACCGGCAGGATCTCATGCATACCATGGATGTGGTTGAAGACGTCGCGATGAGCCGTGGGTATGCTGATTTTACACCAGTCATGCCGGCCCAGTTTACGGTTGGTGGATTATCCCGAATAGAACACGTTTCCGATCGCGCTCGCGAGCTGATGGTCGGCTTAGGATTTCAGGAGATTATCTCCAACATTCTTGGTTCACCGGAACAGTATTCGGGGCAGATGAGAATTGACGATACGGAATGGGGGCAGATGGTCAAGGTCGATAATGTGATGACATTGAACTTCTCCTGTCTGCGGCAATGGATGCTACCTTCGCTGCTGCGTATCGAAGCCGCGTCGAGTCGAGCGTTTTACCCGCACCGCCTGTTCGAAGCCGGCGATGTTGCCATTCCGGACGGAACTCATGAGTTGGGGTCTCGGACGGAGACTGTCTTGGGGGCAGTGATCGCCCATGCCACGGCGCATTTCTCAGAGATTCATTCGTGCCTGGATACGCTGTTTTATCACCTGGGGAGGGAGTATCGGTTGGAGCCGGTCCCGCATCCCTCGTTCTTGGAAGGCCGCGCAGGGCGTATCTTAATCGAGGGAAAGCCCATCGGTATTATCGGTGAGGTTCATCCGGAAGTGCTCGAGCGTTGGCAGATTACTATGCCCGTCGTGGCTTTTGACCTCAACCTCTCGCAGCTGATCAATCAAGGATAATGGGCGGACACCGGATATGACTCGATCGAGTCATATCCAATTTGAACTACGCGAAGGGGGAGCAACAGCCGATTGCTCCCCCTTTGTTCCGTATCTGGTAGAGGCGGTCAGGTGAGATTACGCTGCTGCCGGTACATGTTGCTTGGCCAAGCCGACTAACTTCTCGAACCCGGTGGCGTCCTTGATGGCCATGTCTGAAAGGACCTTGCGATCCAACAGCACATTGGCTTTCTTGAGGGCGTTGACAAACCGGTTATAGGTCAGTCCGTGATTTCGCACTGCGGCGCTGATGCGAGCAATCCACAGCTGTCGGAAATCCCGTTTCCGGTTTTTGCGACCGGTGTAGGCGTAGGTCAGGCCTTTATCAACACTTTCCGTTGCTGAACGGAACAATCGGCTTTTCCCGCCGTACTGACCTGACGCCAGCTTGATCCGCTTCTTTCGTCTGGCTCTTGTTTTTGGTCCACCTTTTGCGCGAGGCATGATTCATCACTCCTTTTGGGTCCTGAAATTCACAACACGACACGATTGCCGTCTATGCATACGGCAGAAGTCGATTCAATGTAGAAACAACCGTGGAATCCACCACTGCTGTTCCACTCAAGCGACGCTTTCGGTCGTGCCGCTTGCTGGTCAGTATGTGCCGCTTGCCCGCCTTGCGGCGAACAATCTTGCCGCTTCCGGTTTTGGTAAATCGTTTGCTCGTTCCTGAATGTGTCTTCATTTTCATATGGGAGATTCCTTTAGTTGAGCAATCGCTGCACGGTACGTTAGTGTTTCGGAGCGACGATCATGATCAAACTGCGTCCTTCCATACGAGGAGCATACTCGATCGTGCCGGCTTGTGCCAACTGTTCAATGACCGAATTCATCACTGCACGCCCCATTTCTTGGTTGGCCATTTCTCGTCCTCGATAGGTGAGGGTAACTTTCGTCTTGTTCCCCTCTTCGAGAAACGCCTTCATTTGTCGGACCTTGATTTCCAGATCGTGCTTATCGGTCCGAGGGCGCAACTTGATTTCTTTCACCTGTGTGGATTTTTGGTGTCGCCGGCTTTGATGATCCTTTTTACTCAGCTCATACTTATACTTCCCGAAGTCCATAATTCTACAGACTGGGGGAACAGAGTTGGGCGCGACTTCAACCAAATCGTAGCCGCCCTCTTGGGCCTGGCGAAAAGCATCCGGTGTCGGAAGAATACCGAGTTGCTCTCCCTCCGGACCAATCACACGAACTTCTCGGACTCGGATTTCACGGTTCACGCGTAGTTTGGGGACGATAGGCCACCTCTCTCTTAGTGGGTATGTTGAAGCTCTCGCTGGGTATGCTTGAGCTCAGATTGCAACAGATTCACGATTTCAGTCACGGTCATCGTGCCTAACGTGGCACCACTTCGGCCCCTGACCGACAGTGTTCCACTCTGGACTTCTCGATTACCTGCCACCAGCATGAACGGGATTTTTGACTTTTCCGCCTCCCGAATCTTGAACCCAATCTTTTCATTCCGAAGATCCGCTTCGGCTCGGAAACCGGCTGCTTTCAATTGTGCCACAACGGCACTGACATAGTCCTGCTGCTGATCAGTGATGTTGATAACCACCGCTTGTACGGGTGCCAACCAGGTCGGAAAGGCACCGCCGTAATGTTCGATCAAGATGCCAAAGAAACGTTCAATCGATCCCATCAGGGCACGATGAATCATGATAGGCCGATGGGCTTTCCCGTCTTCCCCGATATAATTCAGATCAAACCGTTCGGGATTATTGAAGTCCACCTGGACCGTGGAGCATTGCCATGAACGGCCTAATGCATCTTTGATCTTAATGTCGATCTTGGGACCATAAAACGCCCCGCCCCCCGGATCCAGTTGAAAGGCAATCTGATGGCTCTTTAGCGCAGCTTCCAAGGCGCTGGTGGCCAATGTCCAATGCTCATCGCCGCCGACCGATTCCTTCGGCCTAGTGGAAAGAAATACTTCGAATTCAGTAAATCCAAAGGTTTGAAGCACGAAAAATGTAAAGTCCAGCACCCGGCTGACTTCCACCTCCATCTGATCGGGCCTGCAGAAGAGGTGGGCATCATCTTGCGTGAATCCACGCACTCGCATGAGTCCGTGCAGGACCCCGGTCCGTTCATATCGGTAGACGGTCCCCAGCTCACCATAGCGAATGGGAAGATCTCGATAGCTTCGCAGGTGAGACTGATAGATCATGATGTGGTACGGGCAGTTCATCGGTTTGAGTTGGTACTCGCTGCCCTCCAGCTTCATGGACGGAAACATGTTTTCTCGATAATAGTCGAGATGCCCGCTGGTTTTCCAAAGATCAAGGCGGGCCGTGTGAGGGGAGTAGACCAGGTTGTATCCATCGCGGATATGTTGTTCTCGCCAAAAGTTCTCAATCAACAGCCGGACCACAGACCCTTTGGGATGCCAGAGCACAAGACCAGGACCGATTTCATCCTGAATACTGATCAGGTCAAGTTCTTTCCCGACTTTCCGGTGGTCACGACGTTTAATCTCTTCAAGCCTTGCCAAATAGCCATCGACTTCGGCCTTGGTCGGGAAAGAGGTTCCATAGATCCGTTGCAGCATTGGATTCCGCTCATCACCGCGCCAGTATGCGCCAGCGGTGTTGAGCAGTTTGAGGGCACCGATATGGCCGGTTGTCGGAAGATGGGGGCCGCGGCATAGATCGACGAAGTCGCCCTGTGTGTAGGCGGTGATCGGTTCGTCATCGGGAAACCCTTGAATCAACTCCACCTTATAGTGCTCACCACGAGCCGTGAAAAAATCGATGGCCTCCTGCTTGGAGAACTCCCTCCGAGTAATGGGGAGGTTGCGTTGAATGATGTCCGCCGCACGAGCTTCGATCTTTTCAAGATCTTCTGGGGTGAAGGGGCGTTCGAAGGAAAAGTCGTAGTAAAAACTATCTTCCAGCGCTGGGCCAATCGTCAGTTGGGCCGAAGGGAACAGTTCTTTCACCGCTTGGGCCATGACGTGGGTGCTACTGTGGCGGTAGACCTCCCGACCCTCAGCACTATCAAACCGAAGCGGCTCGATCAGTGCGCCACCTGCAAGAGGTCGTGACAGATCAACGACCGCTCCATCTACCTTGGCTGCAAGCACATCTTGTCCTGCCACTCCCAATGAAGAAAGGGCGGTTCCTACGGTGTCACCCGTTTTCGCATCCGTACTGGGGCCGTTCTTGAGCGCAATCCTCATACAGGACCTTGCAGACAACTGAAGGCACAAGCAAAAACACAGACGCTGCGCGTCGGCAAAAACCAACTGCTTATTTCAACTATGGTAGGCGCGGACGGTCTTGAACCGTCGACCTCTACCGTGTCAAGGTAGCGCTCTCCCCCTGAGCTACGCGCCTATCAAGAAGAGGAGGCATGCTAATATAGCCCTGGCGACACTGTCAAGAAAACGAAAGAGAAGACAGTAGCCCTTCAGGGATCTGAAGGAGCCACTACCTTCTCTTTCTGTTGTCCTCAGCACCTCCGAGAAAATTTACTTCACTGCAGAGCGAAGCTCTTTTCCGGCTGAAAACTTGGGAACTTTTGCCGCCGGGATTCGGAGGGACTGGCCCGTTCTGGGGTTTCTCCCCATGCGGGCTTTCCTCTTGGAAATCGTAAAGGTGCCAAAATTGACAAGGGAGACACGTTGTCCTTTCTTCAGTGAGGAGGTCACCGCACCGGTAAATGCCTCAAGGGCAGTTCCAGCTGCAACTTTGGTGATTCCAGCCGAAGCGGCCATCTTCGCGATCAGCTCTTCCTTTGTCATAATGTCCCTCCTTATTGGGTGTGAAGAAATGGAGAAAATGACTCCGGTGACACTGCATTGGCACACTTACGCACTACGATTTGCCTTCAGCTTGGTTTGTTTCAGCGGGATGTGCAGATTTACGATCTTTTTTCGCAACGTGTTCCGGTTCAGTCCAAGTAGTTCCGCTGCCTGAATCTGATTGCCTCGTGTTTCTTGCAGCGCCGAGGTGATGAGGGGGCGCTCTACGGCGGAAATGAGAATCGGGTGGAGGTTCCTGGCGGACCCGTTGCGCATTCCTTTGACGAATTCACCCATTTTCACTTCCAAGTAATTTTCGAGCGACCCATCCCGGGCTTTGCTCAGCGGGAGACCGTTCGATGCGAACATGGTGTGGAGCATCGTCAAGGTTTGTCGCAAGACCGCTCGTGAACCGCGAATGAACAGCGTGCGCGTGTAATCAAGGTGGTCAGGCCATGTTGTGCTCGGACTCTGTGTGTCCGGCAGTTCCTCGATGAGGACATCCACTTGAGGGTTTGGCGACTCTCTCTGGAAAGTAGCTGCATCATGGAAGCTGCTGATGGAGGCATCCGTAAAAATCTGTTGAACTTGAGCTTGGACGACCGGATCCGTCGTAAGCAATACAATGTTGTATGTCGGTGATGACGCTGACATGAAGGCACCATGTAGAAGAAGAGGGCGGATTATTGCCCGGGGTAGAATCGATGTCAATCGGATTTTCGGCCAGGGCCTTCTGCCGGAGGATTTCCATGGCGTTGCAATGTGCACAAAGGTTCAAATGGTCACAAGGGATTGAAGGATTTGGTGGAGGCGTTGAGTGAAGCGGCTGCAACGAAATGGGTAGAAAAGTGGAAATACTTATATGCCCAATGGGATGGTGTGCAGGACGTGGAAGAATCGGCCTTGACAGGCTCATGCTCGGACGGGTAGAGTGTGAGGATCTAATTCCTACAGGAATTGTAAAGAATGAAAATGTCCAAGCGTGTGAGCTATGGAATCCTGGCAGCCATTGATCTGGCTCTTCATGCAAAAGACGCTCCGATTCAAGCGAAAGCGGTCTCAAGGCGTCAGGGCATTCCGCTCCGTTTCCTGGAGCAGGTGCTCCATACCATGAAGAATACCGGTTTGGTCGAAAGCCACCGGGGCGCACAGGGAGGGTATCTATTGTCGCGGAAGCCGGCAGACCTGTCACTTGCAGAGATCGTCGAATCTCTTGAAGGGCCAGTTTTTCATCGACTGGGTGTTAATCCCTCACCTCGACATCGGCAGATAGGGAAGCCAGATTCTCTTTTGGGCGATGTATGGGAACAGCTTCAGCAAGCTGAACGGAAAGTCCTCGAGAGCATTACCGTGGAACAGCTGGCGGAACGCCAGCGGCTCGTGGATGCGCAGCGCAGTCCCATGTACCACATCTGACCAGAAAACATTCTTCCCATGGGCGATCGAAGGAGTAAGCCATGAACGACAGTGTATCTCTTGCCGTCCCTCATATTGAGACGCAGCCGATTCCGGCAGCCATCATGGAGGAAATCGAAACCTTTGAAGCTGAGGCCATGCGTACCTTGGCAGGAGAAGTTTCAACGGACCTCTTCAAGCCGTTCCGATTGCAGTACGGGATTTATGGTCAGCGTCAGCCAGGGGTTCAGATGGTGCGGGTCAAGATTCCCTTCGGCGGAATTACTGCGAACCAGCTCCGCCGGGTGGCAGAACTGGCAGATCGCTATGCTACTGGTGTTGGGCATGTCACGACCAGACAAGACATCCAGATGCACTTCGTTGAGTTGAAGGACGTGCCGACCATCATGCGAGGTCTTGCTGAAGTCGGTCTAACAACGCGAGAGGCCTGTGCGAATACGGTACGAAATGTGACGGCTTGTCACTTGGCCGGTGTGTGCCAAGGCGAGGTGTTTGATGTGACTCCGTACGCAAAGACGGTCGCCTATCATCTGCTACGGAACCCCTTGAATCAAAGTCTGCCGCGCAAGTTTAAGATTGCATTTTCCGGATGCGCACACGACTGTGCGCTCACGCCGATCCATGACATCGGTTTGTTGGCGGTAAAGCGAGCCGACGGCGTTATCGGGTTTCGAATGGTGGCAGGTGGAGGGTTGGGGTCTACGCCTCGGGTCGCGCAGCTGCTGCGAGAATTTACGCCGATGGAGGACCTGATTCCGAGCATCGAAGCCGTTATCAAGGTGTTCGATACGCTCGGTAATAGGAAAAATCGGAACAAGGCCCGCATGAAGTTTGTGATCGACAAGTTAGGCTTTGATGAATTCAAACGCCGATGGGAAGCCGCCTACGTCTCAATGGGGCACGCGCTTCCGAAAAATGGTTCTATCGCGTTGCTGCCCTATCAGGATGCACCTCCGGCACTCATCATGCCGACCCGCAATAGGACGGCCAATGGAAATGGAAGTCCAAACGGAAATGGAAACGGAAAGCATCCGATCGGCCAGGAGACGGTATTCGACATGTGGAAACGGACCAACGTTGTCCGACAAAAGCAAGACGGGTTTGTGACGGCCGCGATCAAGCTCTTTATGGGCGATATCACCTCTCAACAGCTCTTGTTTGTCGCAGATTTGGCTGACCGGTACTCGAACGGGAATCTTCGCACCACGATCAACCAGAACTTGGTGATCCGTTGGATCCCTGCCGATCAGATCCCGCATCTTTACGAGGATCTCGCGTCTCAGGGGCTGGCTGATCCCGGCGCCGAACTCGTCGAAGACATTATCGCCTGTCCCGGAACCGATACCTGTGGACTGGGCATCACCTCATCAAAGGGGTTGGCACGGGCGCTCGCCGAGGTATTTCCTGCCGGGCGAGTCCCGGAGGAGTTGGCGGGAGTCGATATCAAGATCAGCGGCTGCCACAACTCCTGCGCCCAGCATCATATCTCCACGATCGGACTGCACGGAGTCGGGAAGCGTATCGGTGAGCATGTGGCACCGCACTATGAATTGCACCTCGGTGGGTCGGTGAACGGCACCGCCAAGATTGGGCAGATGATCGTGAAGCTGCCGGCGAAAGCAGTGCCGGCGGCGCTCTCCCATTTGATCGATGTGTATCGGCGTGATCGTCAAGCGAATGAAAATTTGCCGAAGTTCATCGCCCGCATGGGCAAGAGCAAGCTGAAGGATGAGTTGATTGCATACACCATCGTTCCGTCATTTGAGGAGGATTCCACCTTCTACTATGACTGGGAAGGGGAGGATGAATTTATCCTTGAGGACCTCGGTCCCGGTGAATGTGCCGGCGGCGCGCTGGAGATGATAGAAAACGGCATCCTAGAAGCCGATCAAGAGCTCTATCAAGCAAAGTTGCTGGTGGAAAAGCATCAGTATTCCGTGTCGGTCAATAAATCCTATCGCGCGGTGTTGGCGGCGGCTAAGGCGATGTTGGTGACCGAAGGGCTGGAGCCGTCGACAGATTCAGAAACTTTCATTGAATTTGACAGTCGGATCGCACAGAAGGGGGTCATTCCAGCGCAGTATCGCGATCTCAATAAAAAGGTCGGCGATCTCGGCCCGAAGGACACCACAGCCGATTCAGCTCGTGAGAAGATGGCATTTGCAAAGGGTTTCGTTGAGGCCTGCCGGGCCGCAACGGAACAGATGGGGAAAGATTTAAAGCTTGCCCCAGTCCAAGAGACACCGGTTCCTGAAAAGACAGTTGCCGTGCCGACACCTCAGATCAGCACCGAGGTGAAACCAGCTGAGCCGGCCCCGACCGGCGCGCCTGTGTATGATCTGCGTGGAGTGGCCTGCCCGATGAACTATGTCAAGACCAAGTTGAAGCTGGAAATGATGGATGCGGGCGAGAAACTGGAAGTCTGGTTGGATGCAGGGGAACCGATCAAAAATGTGCCGATGAGCCTCAAAAATGATGGGCATAAGGTACTGATCCAAGAGGCTCTGGAACCGGAGGCCTCCCATTATCGGATTCTGGTTGAGAAGGTTGAAGGGTAGGATGGTGGGGTCTGATTTTAAGGCGCTGAGCGATTCGTTCGAGGTGAAGTCACCGCAAGATATGTTGGCCTACGCCATTGAAAAGTACCATCCAAAGATCGTCCTGGCCTGCAGTTTTGGAGCCGAAGATGTAGTCCTCGTCGATATGGTGCATCGCATCAATCCCACGGTGCCGTTGTTCTATCTCGATACCGACTTCTTGTTTCCGGAAACGTATGCGACTCGAGATCGAGTAATTGAGCGGTACGATTTGAAACCGGCACAGGTGATCCAGATGAAGTCCTTGCTGACTCCTCACCAACAAGCAGAGTCCTATGGCGAGGCCCTCTGGACGAGCAAGCCGGATCAGTGCTGCCAACTTCGGAAAGTTGAGCCACTTACTCGCGTGCTCACAGGCTACAGCGCCTGGATCACCGGTATCAGGCGTGACCAAGCTCCATCGCGTGCAAATGCGGGGTTGATTGAGTGGGATCAGAAATTCGAGTTAGTGAAAATCAATCCATTGGCCAGGTGGACGTCGACTGATGTGTGGACTTACATCAAGATCTACGAAGTCCCCTATAACCAACTGCATGACCAGAATTATCCTAGTATCGGCTGCACCTACTGCACCGCCCCGGTGGCACCTGGCGATGATCCGAGGGCCGGACGGTGGAAAAATTTTGCCAAGACGGAGTGCGGGCTTCACAAGTCGTAACATGCCGATTCAAGAGATCCTTGCAAAAATTGCCAAGGGCCCCAGAGCCTCAAAAGACCTCACATGGGATGAGTGTAAGCAGGCGATGAAGGCCTTAGTCGAGGGTGAAGCAAGCCCAACCCAAGTCGGGGCGTTCCTCATTGCCATGCGATTCAAGATGGAGTCCGTCACGGAATTAGCGGGATTGACCGCTGCCGCTCGGCAATATGTGCCCCCGCTTGCTGTCTCCCGGGAGGTGGCGTTGGTGGATGTCCCGACATACGCGGGGAAACAGGACACGTTTCACGCCATCGTCGCAGCATCCATCGTGGCAGCAGCAGCTGGGGTAGCCGTCTTGATGCACGGCTATGATGGTATCCCGGGACGACCTGGTGCGGCAGGGGTGTTGAAAGCGCTCGGGATCCGGGTGGATGCTGAACCCAAGCAGGTTGCCGAAGAGGTCAACCGAAACAGCTTCGCCTATTTGGACATCGGCCTGTACCACCCACCCGTCTATCGGTTTCTGGAAATGCGCCAGACTCTCGGTGTCAGGAACGTCTTCCACCCAATCGCGAGGCTCCTGAATCCCGCTCGAGCGAAGGTGCAAGTGGTGGGTTTGTCACATCCACCTCATTTTGAAAAGACCGCGGAAGCCTTGCGCATTCTTGGTTGTCCTCATGCTCTGGTCGTGCGGGGAGTCGAGGGCGATCCGGAATTGTCGGCCTCGATGGCGACCAGAGTACTGGAGTTGCGTGAGGAGCGGATCACACCGATTGGGGTGGCGCCGAAGGACTTCGGTTTAGCCTTTGCTCCATCACGGGAGATGGCAGGATTTCCACCGGATCAGCGGGAGAAGGAGGCAGATCTTCTTCGGCGGATTCTTCAGAATCGAGTGCAGGGTGGTCAAAAGGATTGGGTCGTGATGAACGCAGCGATGTTGCTGTATGCGGCAGGGAAAGGGGCGTCGCTGGCCGCCTGTTTCCCGGCAGCTCGCGCCGCAATCGAGGGAGGAGCTGCGGCTCGCAAGCTGGAGGATCTCGTCAGGCAGTCGGCGGCAGTCTAGGAATAGGAGCCGGAAAGAACCTACGTTATGAAACACCTTCGTCAACTGGAAGATCAAAGTGTCTATATTTTTCGAGAAGCTTATAAGCACTTCAATAATCTTGCCATGCTCTGGTCCATGGGGAAGGATTCCACGGTACTGCTGTGGCTTGCCCGCAAGGCGTTCTTCGGGCATGTGCCCTTTCCACTGCTCCATGTCGACACCAGCTACAAGATTCCATCGATGATCGAGTACCGCGACCGTCTCGCGCGAGAATGGGGATTGGATTTGGTCGTTGGTCAAAATAAGGAAGCCTTGGCGGCGGGAATGAATCACACGATGGGCCGCGTGGTTTGTTGCACGGCGCTCAAGACCAACGGTCTGAAGCAACTGCTAGAGCATAAGGGATACACCGGCGTGATCCTCGGTGTCCGTGCCGATGAAGAAGGGACGAGGGCCAAGGAGCGGTATTTCTCGCCGCGAGACAAACATGGAGACTGGGATTTCCGGGACCAGCCACCGGAGCTGTGGGACCAGTACAAGACCACATTTCCACCTGGCACCCATATTCGCATTCATCCGCTCCTGGATTGGACTGAGATTAATATTTGGGAATACATCAAACTCGAAAGCATTCCCTTCATCGATTTGTATCTCGATAAAGGCGACGGCACTCGCTATCGGAGTTTGGGCTGCGCGCCCTGCACGACGCCGATCAAGTCAACCGCGAAGACAGTGGATGACATTATCGAAGAACTTCGCCATACGACGGTGGCGGAACGGTCAGGCCGAGCACAGGATGAAGGCCGAGGAATGGAGTTACTCAGAAAAGACGGGTACATGTAAGCAGCATGCTGAAATAAGCATCCAGCCTCGTTTTCGGATCGAAACAATCCTCCACGTACCCCAGAGGGTACGCCTCCGATTGTTTCTCACCTGCGGCCTCGCTGGACTGCCAATTCGAGCATGCCGGGAGATGAAGAGAGCATGAAAGCGACTGAAGCCAAGCCATCTGAAAATTTGAACATCGTCATCGTTGGCCATGTCGACCATGGCAAGTCCACGCTGCTGGGACGGCTCTATGCCGACACCGGTTCGCTCCCAGACGGGAAGTTGGAAAAAGTCCAGGCCATCTGCAAGCAGCAGGGAAAGGAATTTGAATATGCCTTTCTGTTTGACGCGTTTCTTGAGGAACAGGAGCAGGGGATTACGATCGATACGGCCCGTACGTTTTTTATGTGGAAGGGCCGGCAGTATATCATCATCGACGCACCGGGGCACAAAGAGTTTCTGAAGAACATGATTTCCGGCGCCGCCCGCGCCGAAGCAGCCTTGCTCTTGATCGATGCGCTGGAAGGAGTGAAGGAACAATCGAAGAAACATGGATATCTCCTGTCGCTGCTGGGGGTCCGCCAGTTTGCCGTGGTAGTGAACAAGATGGACCTGGTCGGCTATCGGCAGGATGTGTTCGACGGGATTGAAAAGGAATACCGAGAATTTTTAGGGCAATTCAAAGCTGTGCCGTCGCAGTTCATTCCGGTAAGCGCCAAGCTCGGCGATAACATCGCCAATCGCAGCGGACAGATGTCCTGGTACAGCGGACCCACCGTGCTGGACACACTCAGTGCCTTCCGGAAGGAAACGGCTCGTGCAGAGCAACCGCTTCGGCTGCCCGTGCAGGATGTCTATAAGTTCGATGCCCGTCGTATCATCACCGGACGTATTGCTGCGGGCCGCCTCAAGGTTGGTGACCATCTTGTTTTTTCCCCGTCGAATAAACGGGCAAACATTCGGACGGTGGAGGCCTTCAATATCGAGCCCCAGCCGACTGAGGGCCAGGCCGGTCAATCGATCGGGGTCACACTGGATGAGCAGATCTTCGTGGAACGGGGCGAGATCGCGTCACACCAAGAAAGCCTGCCAAGCGTCTCGACTGCCTTTCGAGCCAACTTGTTCTGGCTCGGGAAGAGGCCGCTGGAAAAAGGCCGCAAGTATCTGTTGCGCGTAGCCACGAAGGAGGTGGATTGCGAAGTGGCATCGATCCACCGGATCATCGATACGATGGACCTGGCTCAGCAGCAGGGCAGCAACAGCGTCGGTAAGAACCAAGTGGCCGAACTGACTTTGCGCACGAAGGCTCCGGTTGCCTTCGACCTCTCGGCCTCGTTCGAAGCAACAGGACGTTTTGTCCTGGTCGACGAATACGATATTGCGGGCGGGGGGATCATCACCGAGCTGGTCCATGACGACCAGGAGTTTCTCCGTGAAGAAGCCAGACGGCGTGATTTTGCCTGGGTGAAGGGTGAAGTTACCGTCGAGGACCGGGCACAGCAGTACGGCCATCGAGCAGCGATCGTCCTGATTACCGGTGGCCGACATACCGGAAAATCCTTCTTGGCCAGAAAGCTCGAAGGGCGTCTCGTGGCAGATGGCCGCCATGCCTATCTCTTGGACGGAGAAAATCTGCGCCGTGGACTGGATGCGGATCTCAGCGAAGAAGAGCGGGGGCAGACCACAGAGATGGCACGACGCTACGGTGAAGTGGCACGGCTTCTCATGGATACCGGTCTCATTGTCGTCTCAACCACGAATCCCTTCGGACTGGCCTTTCGAGAGGCATCACAAGCTATTCGCACACTCGTCCATCCCGTGCCGGTCATTGCGGTGCACATGAGCAAAACTGCAGAGGAGCCGCCACCAAATACGGATGTCGTCCTGGCGGGTCCCACGGATTTCGACGCGGCTACTGCGCGAATCCTAGATGAATTGAAACGACGTGGTGTTCTGGCCCAGGCCATCGGAGCGAAGCCGGTTTTCCAATATTCTATTTAGAGCAGCGGCAACCGAGGTGATCGAACAGGCCGGTCATCGATTCGTGCGGACTCCGCCGTTGCTTCCTACATAAGCAAGGCAATAGAACAGTCGTACCCGAATGCGGATGTTCTTGTAGACCTATTACAGATTCACATAGCCACGGTGGGTATTGCTAAGGGTTCGAAACGCCTGGAGGACCTGGCGCGAGAAGTGCCGATCGCCTGATACCGTGGTGGCGAGTTCAATGCAGGCAAAAACAAGGTGCAACCCCAGTCTGTCGTCTGTGAGTTAGAGCCAAACGGTCAGTTTCCCGTCTTTCGGCCTATGGTACAAACCGACCCCTTGACGGTTCTTTTCATCTCCAGCAATATTCTGCTGCGACATTCGGGTGCTCTCCTTAGGAGAAGGTGATGGTCATGCAGGGTAAAGACCCGTTCTTGGTGCTCCTCGGGGTATTCATCCTTGGTATGACGTTCTTTCTCTGTGGTAAAGGGGCCGTGACGTCACCGCCTCCGGTTGCCTTGCAGAACCTGTCGGAAGCTCGTCCCTCAACCCCGAACAGTATTGCGCCAACGCCATCAGTGCCGCAGGTCTCTGCTGCGGCTGAGTTGAAAAGGAAGATTGATGCGCTGCTGATCGGAAATGCGATCGCATTCCGGCTCAACAGCGCGATCCTGCTGCCGGAGGGGAAAACCGTGTTGAATAGCGTGGCCGCGATTTTACAGGAGGACCCAACCGTGGCCTTTGAAGTCGGTGGTCATACGGACGACGTCGGACCAGAGCACTCGAACTGGGTGCTCTCGGAACAGCGCGCCAAGGCCGTCGTCGAGTATCTGATTTCCACAGGTATTGCAGCCGAACGACTGGCTCCCAAGGGATATGGAGCGTCGCGACCGATCGCGGAGAGCACCACCGAGGAGGGACGAGTGCAAAACCGAAGAATCGAATTCTCCATTGGACCCAAGGACGAGCGACCATGATGCCTGTGCATTGGACATGCTGGTTGGGGACGGTGGTGGGAGCTGGGTGCCTTGGGTGGGGAATTAAGGGTCTGGTGCTCGGGCCGGTGATGGATGACAAGCGTCGGGAGGTGGAACGGCTCACGAGCAAGATTGCCATGCTCAGCAAGCTCGCCAATCAGCCGCCGGAGGTACGAACGGTGGAGAAGCGGGTGGAGGTACCGGTCGAGCGGGTCGTGGTGAAACATGTTGAAGTGCCGGTGGAGAAGATCATCGAGAAGCGGGTGGAGGTGCCGATTGAAAAGACCGTGGAAAAGGTGGTGGATCGGCCGGTCGACAGTCCGGAGCATCTGTCTAGGATTAAGGCATTGGAAGGCGAGGTCGCGGTGATCCTTCGCTTGCTTGGGCAGATCGTTCAACTTCAAACTGTTTCTGCACAGGCCGAGGGAAGGAGTAGTGAAGGGCGGGTCGTGGTGCCGATTGATACTCCGGAGCATCTGGACCGGATTAAGGCGTTGGAAGGCGAGGTGGCTGTCATCGACGATCTTCGTGTGCAGATAGCAGAGCTCCAAGCCACGTCTGTGCAAGTTGGCGAGCGGATCGCCGAGAAGAGCATCGAGTCGTGTACGGAAAAGAATGGAGAGCGACCGGTCGACAGTTCAGACAACCTAGCGCGGATTGCAGCGCTAGAGGCCGAGGTGGCTGAGATCGGCGAGCTTCGTGAGCAGATAGCTGAGCTCCAGTACACGTTGGTACAGTCCGGGGAGAAGACTTTCAAGAAACAGGCTGAGCCTCCTGTTGAAAAAGACGAGAAGGTGCCGGTCGACAATTTGGAGCAGCTGGCACGGATCAAGGCACTGGAAGGGGAGGTAGCCGAGATTGCCGCGCTTCGTGCAAAGATTGTAGAGCTTTGGGAATCGTCGGTGCAGGCCATGGAGAAGGGCGCCGAGACGCAGGGCGAGAACTCCACAGAAGCGAAGAGGGAGTGGCCGTTCATCGAGGAGAGTGAACACAAGAGGGAGCTAGGTCAGTCCGCGGTCGTGGTGCCGTCGGAAGAGAGGGCAGCGGACACCGAGCCGTCTGATGATCTGAAACAGATCCGCGGGGTTGGGCCGGCCTTAGAACGGTTCCTTCACAAGCGGGGTGTCTTCTGGTTCAGACAGGTGGCGACCTGGAACCAGGCGGATATCGACAAGTTCGAGTTTCTCCTCCCCAACTTCGGGGGCCGGATCCAACGAGAAAACTGGGTACGCAGTGCGCAGGTCGAGCACTACAAGAAGTATAAGCAGTGGCTCGGTGAGGGCGAGCCTCCTGGTGAGAGCCCCGATTTTCGTGCGCAGAGGACGGACCTTCAGGCTCCGCCTTTACGGGCCGGAGACCAGATCGTCCGGGAACGGATTGAGGCTCCCACTACACCGAATAGGGAGACCTCGATCAGTGGAGGGAGTGACCAGTCGGATGAGGGGCAAGCGGATGGAGAGTCGCCGGATGACCTGAAGGAAATCCGCGGGGTTGGGCCGGCCTTAGAACGGTTCCTTCACAAGCGGGGTGTCTTCTGGTTCAGTCAGGTGGCGACCTGGAACCAGGCGGATATCGACAAGTTCGAGTTTCTCCTCCCCAACTTCGGGGGCCGGATCCAACGAGAAAACTGGGTACGCAGTGCGCAGGTTGAATACTACAAGAAGTATAAGCAGTGGCTCGGCGAGGGCGAGCCTCCGATTGAGAGCCTCAATCTTCCTGTACGGAGTGATGAGCTCCAAGCCTCATCCTCACAGGCCGGGAAGCAGGGCATCCAGAAACGGATCGAGAATCCCACCGTATCAGATGAGGAAGTGCGGATCGACAGGGTGAGCGAGCACGTAGTCGACCTCAACCGCGCCGGGGCTGTTGAGCGGTTGGATCAGTGATAGGCGGAGTAAACAGTCGCCCGTGTTTGGGGCGTTGGTGCATCGACCGGAAGCTAAATCGCTGAAGAAGCGAGAGGAGATCGTGTTCAGCGAGTCTGAGGAGCTGGGGTGTAACCTACTTCCAGCTCCATCGTTAGCAACTTGGTGGTATTCTCCTGTAAGCCAAATCTCGCGAGGTCTCTGCTGTTCAAATGCAGCGCGGGGGCTTCTTGCAGATGATTCACAACCCCATCCAATGCATACCCTTGCGTCACGACAGCGAGTTCCTAGCATTTGGGAGCAACGCGACTTCGGTGCTAGGTCGAATCGCTGCTAAACTTAATGGTCAGATGTGAGGATACCGCCTTTCTGGGTGAGGCGCAGGCACGTCCGTCTTGTTCCAACTGGTTTGACTCCCCCAAAACCCTTGTGATAGCGTGATTTAACTGAAACTCTGCGGAGAGATTACAACAGGAGTCCATATGAAATTTGTCTGTTTGAACTGTGAAACTTATATGAGTCTGGAAAAAGTGGAGAAACCGCAAGAGGGTTCCCTCGGAGTTTTCTTCGCATGTCCGTCTTGTAACGCGAAGTTTTCGATGGTGACCAATGCCGGTGAAACGAACATGATGAACTCGCTGGGGCTGAAACTGGGGGCAAAGTCAGAACCCGCAGCCTCCATGGAAGGGCTTCGTACACTCGCGGGAAATGGCCAAGGGGAACCGGCTCCAAAGCCCAATTCCCCTGCACCGGCTGTGGCTGCCACGGCGACGTCGCCGGCGAAGGCGCCCGAGAAGGCCAGTGGTTGCCCATTCTCCGCAATGGTAGCGGAAATGGGACTCACCAATTCCGGTAAGCCGGCGAACGGCGGACCCTCTGAGTTTACCTGGACGCCTGATGCGAAGGAGAAGTTGGATCGGTTGCCTGCGTTCGTGAAACCGATGGTGCAGGCGAGTGTGGAGGGCTACGCCCGCAAGCAGGGGTTTAAGAGCATCACATTGCAGGTCATGGATGACTCCAAGAATTATTCCCCTGAGGGTATGACCTGGTCACGCGAAGCCGAACAACGGTTGGAAAACATTCCGGACTTCATCCGTCCCATGGCCCGCAAGGAGGTCGAGCGGATGGCCAAAGAACGTGGGTTGGCGACCATCACGGCACAGGTGATGGATGATGCCAAAGACAAGTTCATGAAGTTTATGTAAGTAGGGTCTCGTCCTCTCGGGAAGCGAAAGGCCCATCCGGCCAGATGGATGGGCCTTTCCCCTATGTGCGGTCACTCAGTCGGCGGTTCGATGGCATGAAGTGGTGGGCTGTTCTGCTGTCTGTCCTGCTACTCACGGTTTGCCTCTTCTCCGTGGGCGTCAATGTTTCTGCCCAACCATCCTTGGAACACCATACCGTCTCTGCTCCAGCGGACCAGGGTCATGATTCGCATCGTGTACAGGACGGAGGCAAATGGGAAGGGTCGACACAGGGCGTGGCCTATTCCGAGTTCAACCATCGGTTTGCCGGATTGTTCGTCCTTCTGTTTGGTCTGGCAGAGTTAGGGCATGCGTTACGCTATCAGGTGCCTATCTGGACTCGTCTCGTGCTGCCGACTGCGCTCGGAGTCATCGGGACCTATTTGCTGATCTGGAGCGATCATGAGGCTTGGCCGATCGGGTCACTCACGTTTGAACAGACTTTCTTTGGGAAGGATCCTGAAATTCTTCAGCATAAATTCTACGGAGTCTTTTCGAGTGCCGCTGCTGTGAGTGAGACGCTGCGTCGGATCAGTTGGGCTCGGCATCCCTGGTGGGCAATCCCTTTGCTTCTTCTCGGATTTGGTGGAGCCCTACTACTCTTCTTTCACACACATGGGGATCATCCTGCGAATCCTAGGATCATGGTGCACCATCTGGTGCTCGGCATTTTTGGATTTGGAGCGGCTGTCTCAAGTGCGATGGTCGCATGGGTTTCCGGATTCTCAGAGCAGAGGATGAAACGCTGGGAAACGACATGGGCTGGATTTGTCATTGTCATTGGAATTCAACTGATTCTGTATTTTGAATGACCACCCTGAGGTGCGATCATATGCAGTGACTCTCTCCTCTGCACAATCTTCTCCCGCGTGTGGTTTCCGAATAGCGACTACTTGTCCCCTCTCAGAGATCTATGCGATTTGACACCTTTCCGAAGCCTGTGCTACCTGTACCTATTCACAAGTTATTCGTGCTCTATCACAGATCTCTAGCTGGCCTCGAGCGTATGGCTGGATAGAGGAGGACACACATGGGTGGACATAGTCACTGGGCGACGATCAAGCGGCATAAAGGGGCCCAAGATGCCAAGCGTGGGAAGGTTTTTACTCGTATCATCAGAGAGTTGACGATCGCGGCTCGTGGGGGTGGTGATCCGGACGGCAATCCTCGACTGCGTCTCGCTATTGCGAAGGCAAAGGAAGCCAACATGCCTGGCGATACGATGAAAAAAGCGATTCAGCGTGGCACGGGTGATCTGCCTGGCGTGTCCTATGAAGAGTTTTCGCTTGAGGGCTATGGGCCAGGGGGGACGGCGCTACTGTTGGAAATTACGAGCGACAATCGAAATCGAACCGTGGCGGAGATCCGCAGTCTGTTCACAAAGAACCATGGCAATATGGCCGAGGCGGGTGCTGTGGCCTGGCAGTTCCATAAGAAGGGATTGCTGACGATCGAAGCGGGCAAGGTCGACGAGGACACGCTGCTCTCGCTCGCGCTGGATGCGGGGGCGGAAGACGTGAAAACCGGAGAAAAGTCGATTGAAGTCATCACCGGGCCGTCCGAATTTGAAGCGGTGAAGAAGGCGCTGGCGGATGCGAAGATCGAGACGACATTGGCTGAGATTACCTATGTTCCTCAGAATACCATTCGATTGGAAGAAAAGCCTGCCGAGCAGATGTTGAAGCTCATGGAAATCTTAGACGAGCATGACGATGTGCAAAAAGTTCATGCCAACTTCGATATTCCGGATGACGTTATAGAGAAAGTGGCTGCAACGGCGGCGGGTTGATTTTCCAGGAATGCTTATATGGCCCCTCTCCTCAGATAGCAAGACCAGATGATCGCCTTTCTCACGGGGCGGTTGGCAGTCAAAACGCCTACCCATCTGACGATCGATGTACAGGGGGTTGGCTACGAAGTTCATATTCCCCTCAGTACCTATTATTCGCTTTCGAACGTCGGCGACAGTACAGCGCTACACATCCACACGCATTTGCGGGAGGATGCGATTCAGCTGTTTGGCTTTCTCTCGCAGAGCGAAAAAGAGGCGTTTTTGCTGTTAACCAGCGTTTCCGGAATTGGCCCTAAATTGGCGCTCAGCGTACTGTCGAGTTTATCGGTCACGGATTTGATTCACGCGATCCAGGTTACGGATACCGAGAAGCTGGAGACTGTTCCGGGAATCGGCAAGAAGTCGGCCGGTCGGCTTGTGCTTGAACTCAAGGATAAGGTCGGCAAAATCCAAGGCATCCACCCCCGCTCCACCGTCACAGAGCCTGCAAGATTCGATGATCTCTTCGAGGATGCGTTGTCCGCTCTGGTACACTTGGGTTATCGCACTCAAGATGCCAAAGATGCACTCAAGCGCGCCACAAAGGTCGCGTCAGGCTCTCTAGCGCTGAAGGAGCTCATTCGAGAAGGGCTCAGAGAACTCGGAAGGGGGTAAATATATGGGACTCGTTCATGCGGGGGGTACTGCTCGGCTCATCATGTACTGTGCGATGATGGTTGCTCCTCTCTCTCCGTCCATGAGCCTTGCGGACGAGTCCTCGATGTCGAAAAGCATTCGGATGACCTGCGGGAAGTGTCCGGAAGGTTATGCGACGACGGGCGTGACGCAATCTCAAGAGATTTGCAAAGATAACGATGGGACACTCGTGCAGTGCGTGCCGCTTGGGGCGAACATGCTGGGGGTGTGTGGACTTTGCCCTGAGGGCTATGCGGAGATCGGGAGTTCCTCGGTTCCTGCGCGTTGCGGGAGTACTGATGGGGGGCGGATGACTCAGTGTCAGCTGCGAACAATGGAGATGAAGTTCCCCGATGCTTCTCAGGGATACAAAACATGTCCTCCAGACTGTGGGAGTACGGCCCAACCTGGTCAGGGAGCTCTTCCGCCACCCCCACAGTACCAACAGTTGCCAGATCACAAGTAAGTGTCGATACCCGGTTATGACCGAACGTCTTGTCACCACCAGCGCAACGGATGAGGAGCAAGGCCTGGAACAGGTCTTGCGACCAAGGACGCTCGAGGAGTATGTCGGCCAGGAGAAGATGAAGGAATCGCTTAGGATTTGTATCGAGGCGGCTAGACAGCGCGGAGAATCCCTAGATCACGCCATCTTTTACGGTCCACCTGGTCTTGGAAAGACAACCATTGCCCACATTATTGCCCGGGAGATGGGAGCGGCGTTACGATCCACCTCAGGCTTGGTCCTTGCCCATGCCGGTGATCTGGCCGCAGTACTGACGAATCTCCAAGAACACGATGTGTTGTTTATCGATGAAATTCATCGACTCCCTGCTTCCGTGGAGGAAGCGCTCTATCCAGCCATGGAGGACTTCCAGTTGGACCTGGTCGTCGGGCAAGGTCCAGCAGCAAGGACTGTGAAACTCGATCTTCCACCCTTTACGCTGGTGGGAGCTACGACGAGGGCCGGCTCGCTCACCTCTCCGCTCCGTGATCGCTTCGGATTGGTCTACCGGCTGGAGTTCTACGAGCCACCAGAGTTGGAGGCGATTGTGCTTCGATCGGCCGGTGTTTTGGGCGTCGGCATTGATCGCGCGGGTGCCACGGAAATCTCGCGTCGGGCGCGAGGAACCCCACGGATTGTGAATCGGCTCATCAAACGCATCAGAGACTATGCTCAAATTAAGGCCGACGGGCATATCACCAAACAGGTTGCGCAAGAAGGATTGGCTTGGCTCGGGATTGACGACGCCGGGTTCGATGGCATGGACCGCAAAGTCCTCCTCACCATTATCGAGAAATTCAACGGTGGACCGGTCGGGATAGAGTCGCTGGCGGCTGCTGTTCAAGAGGATAAGGGCACGATCGAGGACGTATACGAACCGTATCTTATCCAGGCAGGTTTCTTGGATCGTACCGGGCGTGGCCGCCAGGTGACAAAGTTGGCGTATGACCATTTCAAGCGACCCTCGCCTTTGCTGATGTAGGGCGGAGCACTCCGCACAGTCGAACATCGTCCGCAGTGTACGAGCTGTTCTTGCAATAGTTTCCGTCGATCCTGTAGAATTCCCCACTTGTCTCCTTAGGATCCCCGTCCCTTAATGGGATGAAGCCCTCCTGTAAACGGGTATGTGAAACGAGACGCCGTATGCCCAGCGACATGTCAGAATATCGAAAGGAAATCGATAGGATCGATGATGAAATTATTCGGCTTCTGAATGAACGCTCAAAGAGCGTCATCGAAATCGGACGGCTGAAAAAGGAGAAGGATGCAGACGCCAACCTTCATACCGCTGGTCGGGAGGCTGAAATCATCCAACGGCTCACTAAACTGAATACTGGTCCTTTCCCCAGCGAAGCCATTCGGTCGGTCTATCGGGAAATCATGTCGGCGTCTCTGTCGCTTGAGGCTCCCCAGAAGGTCGCGTATCTAGGGCCGAGGGCGACCTTTACCCACATGGCCTGCATGCAGAAATTCGGCTCATCCGTACAGTATGTCCCGGTCCAGAGTATTAAAGAGGTTTTTAGTGAAGTTGAACGAGGTCGGGCCAATTTTGGGGTGGTGCCGATCGAGAACACGACGGAGGGTGTGGTCAATCATACCCTCGACATGTTTATCGATTCCAACTTGCTGATTTATGGAGAGATTCTTCAAGAGGTCTCTCACCATCTGCTGTCAAAGTCTGGCCTCATGCAAGACGTAAAGAAAATTCAATCCCATCCGCATGCTCTGGCTCAGTGTCGGAACTGGCTTGAAACCAATCTTCCCCATGTTCCTACGGTGGAGGTGGCGAGTACGGCGAGGGCAGCCGAAATGTGCGTCGATGATCCGGCGTCCGCCGCAATCGCCTCCGAGTTAGCTGGTCAGCTCTATGGGCTGAAGGTGATCAAGGCCAGAATCGAAGACAATCTCAATAATTTCACCCGTTTTCTTGTGCTGTCCCAAAAGCCATCTGAGCAGACGGGAAAAGACAAGACGTCGTTGATGCTGTCGGTGAAGGACAAAGTGGGGGCCCTGTACGACCTGCTTCGGCCCTTCGCATCCTATGGCATTAGCATGACGAAGATCGAATCACGCCCATCTCAGCGAAAGGCATGGGAGTATATTTTCTTTGTGGATGTCGAAGGACATATCAATGATGATCGAGTCAATAGGGCTGTGGAGGAAGTGAAGGCCCGCTGTCTGTTTATGAAGATTTTGGGCTCCTACCCGGCACATAACTAATTATGCCACTCCAGGTCCATCCCGATATCCGATCACTCAGTCCCTACGTACCGGGGAAGCCGATTGATGAGCTCCAACGGGAGTTCGGGCTCACTCGAGTCGTGAAGCTGGCCTCCAATGAGAATCCCCTCGGGCCGTCGCCTAAAGCGGTGGCGGCTCTGAACGGAGTACAGGATACGCTCCATCGCTATCCAGATGGAGGTGCCTACCGACTCCGGCAGGCACTTGCCGATCGGTGGAAAGTCACACGGGAGCACATTATTCTTGGGAACGGGTCCGATGAGATCATTGGTTTGCTCGCCAGAACGTTTTTGTCTCCTGGCGATGAGGCTGTGATGGCGGATCACACGTTCGTGATCTACAAGATGGAGGTCACGGCTGTCCACGGAAGACCGGTGATTGTCCCTCTTGTCAGTTGGACTCATGATCTTGAGTCAATGGTTCAGGCTGTTACGCCACGAACGAGATTATTATTTCTTTGCAACCCCAATAACCCTACGGGGACCATGGTGTCCGCGGAGGCGGTCGACCGGTTTATGGCGCAAGTACCGGAGGATGTGATTGTAGTGTTCGATGAGGCCTATTTTGAGTATGTCCGCCATCCGAAATTTCCGGATGCCATGGCCTATGTGAAACAGGGACGGAACGCTATCGTCTTGCGAACCTTCTCCAAGATCTATGGATTGGCTGGATTGCGGATTGGGTATGGTGTGAGTACACCAGAAATCATTGATTTCTTAAATCGAGTTCGGCCTCCGTTCAATGCCAATAGCCTTGCCCAAAAAGCTGCGCTGGCGGCGCTGAATGATGACGAGCATGTGGCGAAAAGTCGGGCGGTCAACGCTGCAGGGATTGAGCAGGTGGGGCAGGGGCTGCGGGCACTCGGACTCACACCTATCCCGACAGAAGCCAACTTTCTCTACTTTGACGCCAAGCGGGACGGACGAGCGGTGTTCGACGCACTCTTGCGAGAAGGTATCATTGCGAGGCACATCGAGGGTACCATGCTGCGTATTACCATCGGTCAACCCGATGAAAATACGGCTTTCCTTTCGGCACTCGGCAAGGTCCTTGGTGTCGGTAGATAAGAGTTGTAAGAGGGAATTATGATCATCGTATTGAAACCGGAAGCATCGGAAAGCGAGGTCGACCACATTATCGACCGACTGCGGGATCTTGGTCTGAAATCACAAATCTCGACCGGCCAGGAGCGCACCATCATCGGCGTGATCGGTGACGATCGTATCTTGCACAATCAGCCATTGACGGCACTTCCTGGCGTCGAAAGTGTTCTTCCTATCCTGGCCCCTTGGAAGCTGGTCAGCCGGGAGTTTAAAAAGGAGCCGACCATCATCGACGTGGGCGGTGTGAAGATCGGGGCCAAGAAGCTCGCGATTATGGCGGGCCCCTGCGCAGTGGAGCGACTTGAGTTGACGGTTGGGATTGCCCATGAAGTCAAAGCTTCAGGAGCCACCATTTTGCGAGGAGGGGCCTACAAACCACGGACGTCCCCCTATTCGTTTCAAGGGTTGGGGCGGGAGGGGTTGGATTACCTTGTCGAGGCGAGAAAGCAAACGGGCTTACCGGTCGTCAGTGAGATTTTGGATACTCGGGATATCGAACTGTTTTTAGAAAAGGCGGATATCATCCAGATCGGTGCTCGGAATATGCAGAACTTCGAATTGCTCAAGGAGGTCGGAGCCTACGACAAACCTGTGCTTCTGAAGCGGGGGTTGTCGGCCACGATCAAAGAGTTTCTCTTGTCGGCTGAGTACATCATGTCGCGGGGAAACCAAAATGTGATGCTGTGCGAGCGAGGTATCCGCACGTTTGAAACTCAGTACCGTAATACCCTGGATCTAGCGGCTATTCCAACATTGAAAGAGCTGTCTCATCTTCCGGTCATCGTGGATCCGAGCCATGCAACAGGTAAGTGGGATTTAGTGGCACCAATGTCCAAAGCAGCGGTCGCGGCTGGGGCGGATGGTTTGCTCATTGAGGTGCATTCAAATCCCGAATGCGCGCTCTGTGACGGAGAGGAATCGATCAAGCCGTCAAAATTCAAGACGCTGATGGGCGATCTTCGAAATATCGCGAAAGCCGTGGGAAGAGAGTTGTAACATCTCGATGCCGGTCCATTTTAAGCAAGTCGCCATTATAGGGGTTGGGTTGATCGGTGGATCACTCGGGATGATCATCCGCCGCAAGGGCTTGGCCGATCACGTGGTCGGCATTGGCCGTCGAGTGGAGAATCTCAAGACCGCCGTAGCGTTGGGGGCGATCGATCGATATGTGGCTGATCCACAAGAGGGCGTGCGTGGCGCGGATTTGGTCGTTCTGGCGACACCGGTGGATACGTATGAGCGACATCTCCGGGAATGGGCGCATTGTCTTTCTCCCGGATCGATTGTCAGCGACGTGGGCAGTGTGAAAGGGACCTTAGTCGAACGATCGGAGGCCGCCATGCCGGTCGGGGTTCATTTTGTCGGGGCGCATCCCATTGCAGGGAAAGAGAAGACCGGTGTCGCAGCCGGGTCCGATCAGCTGTTTAAAGGGGCGCGCTGTATCCTTACGCCCACCAGACAGACCGATGCTACAGCATTAGAACGGGTGAGGCAGTTGTGGGAAGAAACCGGTTCGATCATGTTGACCATGGATCCCCATCTCCACGATCAAATTCTTGGTGCCGTCAGTCACTTGCCGCATGTGGCCGCCTTTGCGCTCATGAATGCCTTGTCCGAGCTCAGAGACCAGGAGTTGTCGTCGCTGGATCTTGCCGCTCACTCAGGAGGAGGCTTACGGGATACGACGAGAATTGCCGCGAGTTCCCCTGAGATGTGGCGTGATATTTTTTTGTGGAATCGGGCGAATGTCGTTGCGTATATCGATCGGTACACCAAGGCTTTGGAAGAACTAAAGCGTCTGATCAACACCGGCGATGCCGCAGGAATTGAAAAAGCGCTTGAACGGGCAAAAGGTGAACGTGAAAAACTTGCCACCACGGCGGTGCGCCACTCATGACATCATTAACCATCAGCCCGGGGCGTGCACTCAGAGGGACGACAACAGTCCCTGGCGATAAGTCTCTCACCCATCGGGCGATTATTCTCACGGCACTCGCTGAAGGAACGAGCACAATTGCCAGTTATTGTCGAGGTGAGGATTGCCTGAACACGATGAGGGCGTTCCAGGCACTCGGGATCACGATCACCGAAACGCCGACCGAATTGACCGTCAGCGGGAAAGGGTTTTGGGGATTGACCGAGCCCAATGGGCCGATCGATTGTGGAAATTCGGGGACCGGGATTCGATTGCTGGCAGGGCTGTTGGCCGGTCAAGATTTCTTTACCGTCCTCACGGGAGATGAATCGATCAGACGGCGTCCCATGGGGAGGGTCGTCAAACCGTTACGTGAGATGGGTGCGGTCGTTGCCGGACGAAAGGGAGGAGAATTGGCTCCCTTAGCGATTACCGGTGCAGGCCTTCATGGGATCGACTACCGTTCCGCTGTGGCGAGCGCACAGATTAAATCATCACTTCTCCTCGCTGGGCTCTTCGCTCAAGGACAGACTCATTATAGAGAGCCACGTTTATCACGAGACCATACGGAACGGATGTTTCGGTTCTTTGGAATTCCGCTCCGATATGAGGCTGGAACACTGGTCTTGGACGGAAGACCCTCGGTTGGGTGGAGAGGGGTGGACATCACGGTTCCTGGTGATTTCTCGGCTGCGGCATTCTTTCTTGTTGGTGCCACGATTGTGCCAGGGTCCGACGTCACCATCCGAAACGTCGGGATGAACCAGACGAGAACGGGTCTCATCGAAGTCATGAGAAAGATGGGGGCTGATATTCAGGTATTGGGTCTACGGGAAGCGGCCGGAGAGCCGGTCGGAGATCTTCGGGTGCAGTCTGCGGCCTTAAAAGGGGTGACGATCGGGCACGACCTGATTCCACAAACAATCGATGAATTCCCGATCCTGTGCGTGGCGGCTGCAGTTGCGGAAGGGGACACCGTTATCTCAGGGGCTGAGGAACTGCGGGTCAAAGAAAGTGATCGGATTGCAACCATGAGCCGTGAGCTGAAGGCCATGGGAGCTCTGATCGAAGAGCGACCGGATGGCATGGTGATTCGCGGCCTGGGTCAACGGGGGGAGAATGGTCGGCTGCAGGCTTCCAGCAAGGCTCAGAGCCATGGAGATCATCGGGTGGCAATGTCGTTAGCCATTGGCGGACTGACGGCGGAGCAGGGTATGACGATTGCGGATACCGGATGTGTCGAGACGTCATTTCCAAACTTTGAGGCAGTGCTAACGGAGTTGTTGACCTGGTCGTCGTGACTGGTTTGATGGCACGAGGGATGAGTGATCATTGCGATTGACGGGCCAGCTGGCGTAGGGAAGAGTACCGTGGCCAAATTACTGGCGAGGCGGCTCGGGTATCTCTATCTCGATACCGGGGCACTTTATCGGGCCGTTGCATGGAAAGCGTTGCAGTCCAGGATTCGTCCTGCCGACCATGCACAAGTCGCCACGCTTTTGCTCACTACCTCGATCCATATGCAGTTTCACCAGGGTGCGATGCAGGTGTTGGTCGATGGCTTCGACGTGACCGGACAACTGCGTACCCCCGAGGTGACGGCCGCTGCTTCTATCGTATCCGCGATTCCGGCTGTTCGTGAATGGCTGTTGCCGATTCAACGACAGATCGGCCAAGGAGGATCCGTCGTGGCGGAAGGTCGTGATATCGGCACCAAGGTCTTTCCGTCGGCCTCGTTCAAGTTTTTCTTGGAAGCCGACGCGGATGTTCGAGTGGCACGACGGCATCGGGAGTTGGTCGCTGCAGGGCGGGGGGAATCGATTGAAGCCACGTCCCATGATCTATCGACTCGAGATCATCGAGATCGGACCCGTTCCGTCGATCCATTGGTGCCTGCAATGGATGCACGATTCATCGATACCTCTACTTTGAGTCCCGATCAGGTTGTGGAGCAGATGATCGCGGCTGTGTCGACTGGGTCGTGAGCGGGATTGTCTACGGATTGTTGTGGGTCCTGGCGCGCGGCGTCGCCTGGCTCTGTTTTCGGTACCGTGTCGAAGGTCAGGTTCCTCGCTCTGGAGGAGTGCTGATTGCCGCCAACCATGCGAGTTATCTCGACATTCCGCTCCTTGGCTGCGGGATGAATCGAAGGGCTTGGTATCTGGGGCGTCACGACTTGTTTCCGGTCCCGGTGTTGAACGGTCTGTTGCAATCGCTGGGGTGGATTCCGGTGAAGCTAGGCCGCCTGGATCGTGAGGCGTTCGGAAAGGCCATTAACCTGATCCGAGCTGGTCACGTGGTGGTCATTTTTCCTGAGGGGGGACGCACCCAGGACGGACATCTTCGACAGCCCAAGGCCGGTATCGGAGTGATTGTGTCGCAGACGGGATGTCCGGTGGTTCCGGCATATTTGAGAGGCACCTTCGACGTGCTGCCACCAGGGGCCTCTTGGCCTCGATGCCGTCCCGTGACTGTGAGACTTGGGGCTCCGATCATATTTGATACAGGAACACAGAAAGAAAGAGCGGAAACAAAGCAGTTTTATCAACAGGTCAGCCGTACGGTGATTGAACATATCGCGGCCTTGGGGGAAGTGCCCCCTCCAACAAGAAAGGACGATATGGCGAGCGATTCACCGACCAGGTCGACCGCCGACGCTCACAACGCTGAGTGAGCTCGGCGATTTCACCATCAGCACCCGACGAGAGTCGGAAGAGTAGGATGTCCAAATGGGTACGGTATCCAACAGTAGCGACGCGCAGTTAGACCGCAACGCCTTAGCGGCGTTGTATGAAGAAACCTTCCGTAACCTGGAAGAAGGCACCATTACCGAGGGGCGAGTGGTGGCCCTGACCAAGGATAAGGTCATCGTTGATATCGGGTACAAGTCAGAGGGCATGATCCCGAACGACCAGTTCTCGTCGGACGACTTGGCGAATCTCAAGATCGACGATCGGCTCCAAGTCTATATTGAAGAATGTGAAGACGCAGACGGCAATCTCGTGCTTTCCAAAGAAAAAGCCGACAAGATGAAGATTTGGGAAGAGCTCGAGAAGATGTACAAGGATGAGAAGAGTATCGAAGGTAAAATCGTGTCCCGCATCAAGGGTGGCATGATGGTGGACATCGGTGTCAAAGCGTTTCTGCCGGGCTCGCAGATCGATCTTCATCCGGTACGCGATTTAGACGGACTCGTTGGAAAGACGTTCCCCCTCAAAATCATCAAGATCAACCACCGACGAGGGAACGTGGTGGTATCGCGCCGTGTATTGCTGGAAGAAACTCGGGATAAGAAACGCCAGACGACGCTGGCAAACCTCAAGGAAGGTCAGTTGATCCAGGGGACGGTGAAGAACATCACTGACTACGGATCGTTTATCGACCTCGGTGGGATCGATGGGTTGCTCCACATTACGGATATGTCCTGGGGGCGAGTTGGGCACCCGTCTGAACTGTTTACGGTTGGCGACAAAGTGGAAGTGACGGTGTTGAAGTATGATCGCGAGACCGGACGAATTTCTCTCGGGCTCAAGCAAAAGAGCGCTGACCCCTGGACTAATGTTGCCGGTAAGTATCCCATAGGGACCAGGGTCCGTGGTCGAGTCGTGAGTTTAACTGACTACGGTGCGTTTGTAGAACTCGAACCAGGTGTGGAAGGATTGGTGCACGTCTCCGAAATGTCGTGGACGCATGAAGTCCGGCATCCGTCGCGCGTTGTGGCAGTTGGCGACCAAGTCGAAGCTGCGGTGCTCAATGTCGACCCGGCAAGCCGGAAGATCTCATTGGGTATGAAGCAAACGGCTCCGAATCCCTGGGACATGATCGAGGGGAAATATCCGATCGGCACCCGCATCGAGGGAAAAGTAAAGAGTCTGACGGATTTTGGGGTCTTTGTAGGACTGGAAGAGGGTATTGATGGGCTGATCCATATTTCCGACATGTCCTGGACGAAGCATATCAAACATCCCTCAGAACTCTTCAAGAAAGGTCAGAAAGTTGAGGCCATTGTCTTACGTATCGACAAGGAGAAGGAACGGCTCTCGCTTGGCTATAAGCAGCTCACGCGTGATCCCTGGGATGAAGCCATCCCCGCGCGGTATCATGTGGGCGATTCGGTGACCGGCAAAGTGTCAAAGGTCGCAGATTTTGGAATCTTCGTTGAGCTGGAGGGCGGCGTGGAAGGGTTGATCCATGTCAGTGAATCCGGCCTCGATTCGTCTCAAAAGCTGGAAGAAAAGTTTAAGTTGCAGGAGGACGTGACGGCGAAGATAATTAAAGTCGATCGGGAAGAACGCAAGATCGCACTCAGCCTTCGCGATCATCAGCTTGACTGGGAGCGTAAACAGGTCGATGACTACCACTCGTCGCAGGGTGCGATTGATCAGAGCCTCGGTCGGGCGGTCAAACAGAGCCGAAAGCGAGCTCAGGCTGACGATCAGGACTAGCAGTTCACTGAACCAGACCGGTCGGTACTAGTACTATGGCGGATGATGTAATACAGGACGCGCGCCCACCCAAACGCCATCTGTTTCGCAAAGTCTTTTGGCTCTTTGCGGCAGGGGTGGGCGCAACGGTACTGATGAATCTCCTGTATCCGGACCTTGACTTGTCGAGTGAAGACCGGATTGCCTTGATTCGTGTTGAAGGCGTCATCATGGATTCCCAAGCTACCGTCAGCGAGCTGAAACGATTCAGCGAAAACCCTTCCATCAAGGCAATCGTCCTTCGGATTGATACTCCGGGGGGCGGGGTCGTGCCATCTCAGGAAATCTATGATGCGGTCAAGCGAGTTCGGAACAAGTCCAATAAGGCGGTGATTGCTTCGATGGGGAGCGTGGCGGCGTCAGGGGGGTATTACATTGCTGCCGCGACGGATCGGATTGTGGCGAATCCTGGGACCTTGACCGGAAGCATCGGGGTCATCATGGAAACCGCCAATGTAGAGGGATTGCTTCAAAAGATCGGCGTGGAAGGGGTCGTCATTAAGAGTGGAAAGTTTAAGGACGTAGGATCTCCCCTTCGTAAGATGAGCTCCGAGGAGAGAGGGCTTCTTCAAGGGGTGATGGATGACGTGCATCGACAATTTATCGAAGCTGTGGCAGAAGGGCGATCCCTGGAACTGCGGGCGGCCCAAGCGCTGGCGGATGGACGAATCTTCACCGGTCGTCAGGCCAAGGATGTGAAGTTGGTCGATGAACTCGGAGACCTTGACGATGCCATTCAATTGGCTGCGGATGTGGTGGGGATCCAAGGGGAACCGAAGGTCGTTGAACCACGCCGCCGTTTTTCCCTCCGTGAAATGTTGGATTCGAAACTGAGCCTGATGTTCCCTAAATTGGATATGCAGCCGGGTGTCAGCCTGAAATACTTGATGGCATTTTAGCTGTGTCATGAATTGTCCGGTGATCATCAAGCGGAGGGAAAAATAAATGACGAAAGCACAAATTATCGAAAAAGTCTCTGAGCAAGTGACGACGTTGACCAAACGGCAAGCAGAAGTCGTGGTCAATACGATTTTTGATTGCGTGCGAGACTCATTGAAAAACGGAGACAAGACCGAAATTCGAGGGTTCGGTAGCTTTCGCTTACGCGCTCGTCGAATGAAGGAAGGACGGAATCCCAAGACCGGGGAGACAGTTGCAGTACCGGCTAAACGGGTCCCGTTTTTCAAAGCCGGCAAAGAGATCAAAGAGTTACTGAACCAATAACGAGACGGCGTTCTCACGAGGACCTAGATCGATGTCAGACTCATCCCAGTTTGCAGCAACGACTATTCGGTGGACCGACGGTGCGCAGAAGCGTATGGAACGGGCACCGATGTTTCTTCGTGGCATGGTCCGTCGGCTCGCTGAAAAAAAAGCACGGGAACTGGGCTACGATGAGATTACAGAGGAAGTCCTTGAACGGTTTAAGGGACAGATGATGGGGGGAATGGGCGGGGAAGCCGGTATGACGGCTGCCGCTGAAGCGATGGAGCAAGGACGGCTTCCATGGACGGCTGCGGCAAAAGAACGGTTGGCCACGGTACCGGAATTCATGCAGGCCATGATCAAACAGATTGCGGAGGAGGTCGCCAAGGAGCGAGGCCATCTTGAGGTGAACGTCGAATTGTTTGAAAAGGTTGAGGCGCTCGGTGATATCCGAGAAGAGGAGAAGCCTTCGATGGAGTGGACAGAGGGCGCCATGGCGTTGCTTCAGGACAAGCTCAAGGAGTCTCCGCCTATCGCTATGGACTTCGTGGCGGATATGCTGAAGCGCGACACCGAAGACCTGGCCAGAGAGAAACACCTCACGCGTATCGATGAATTCACGCTACGCGATATGTGGGATACCCCTCAGTCTAAAATTGCTTGGACGGATGAGGCCTGGAAACGGCTTCAGACCTCTCCGGACTTTGTGCGAAGCGGAATCAGAAAAGCTGCAGAGCGGAGGGCTCGTAAACTCGGACTGAAGGAGATCGATTCCGACCATTTGACCACCTTTCGAAATCAGGCAATGATGAAGGCCGTGAAACGCATTCGCTCATTCGGGTATCAAGAGCTGACCTTCGATGCGTTTGAAACCGCGCTCAAAAAAACCAAGCGTCTGCAGAGCAATGATCAAGCTGAAAAGCGTCTCCAGGAGATCCGTGGTCACTTTGCTGATCCGACAACCAAGAAACCTGAGGGGGGAACGCTGGGCGCTGAGCTTATGGATCGTTTTCGGAAATATCTCAAAGGGGAAGGCACTCTCTGATTGTGGGGGATGCTGCAACCCTGATATGTAGTTCTTCTCTTCACCTTCGGTTCTGGAATATCCAGTGCCACGCTGAAAATAATCTGCATCTATCCCTCTCAGCGTAACTTCTTTAGCCGGTTGGTCCTGTGAGGGGATTCCCTCTGGCCATTTTTCAAATACTTCAGAATGGGGGAGAGGGGATGCACCAAAGTCCTTCGGACTCATAGTGGCTCTACGAACAAGATTACTGAGTGAGAGACGTAGTTACGCGTTGCAGTTAGGAGAGCCGTACGGCTGGGGCCAGGCACCACAAAAGTAGCGCCTGGACTCACCAGATGTACAGAGGGGTGACTAATGAGCTGCAGTTTCTTGTGGCCAGAACTTATGCCGAATCTGAGGGAGCGGCTCATTATCAAAGTTGGGGATGTCGTAGAGACATCGGTCAATGGTCGCCACTTCCTCTTCAGTTAACGGCAAACTGACCTTCTTTTTCCAGAACTGGTCGAGAGTGAAATAATCACCGGACTGAGGCTTCTGTGCCAATAACTCCTGCATTTTCTTAAAGCCAGCCGTATCAACGCCGGGAACTCGACCTTTGTTTCGATCGTGGCACCAATTCAGAACTTCAGCTATCCCATACATCGTGATATCGACATTCACCATCTTGCTCATAAGGGTCCTCCAAAGAATATCTCCATATCATAACGTAAACAGATCCTGAAATTCAAAGCCCTGATGGCGGTGATTTGCAGATTGCGGGTCTGAATCAGGCATCGGTATACTGGACCTCTGGACCGGGTGCCTGGTTACTGAGCAGATCTTCCCGTGGTCCATCCGTGTTGCTCCCATGGTTGTCGTATAGCGGAGACACGAGAGTTCTCCACTTGTCCCTGACCCCTGAGAGTAGTTTCAAGAGGATTTGATTTGGCGTGCGTCACCTTTTTACCGCCCGCTCGGGGAATGATGGCCCTCCTGTTGAGCATGGTCATCAACCTCATGGGAGTTCTACACAATCTGACACGATGTTCGCCACGCGTTCTGTACGCATATGACATTTGAAAAGGGTAGGTCTATCTATAGGATGGTGGGGTTCGGTCTCCTTGTTGGGATTGGTGTATGGGCCTGTTCCAAAGCAGAGCCCTATCTACCACCTGATCCGTTTTATTATTTTGCCAGTTACCCAGTCGGCAAGAACCCAACGACAATTACCACTGGTGATTTCAATCACGATTCGTTTACCGATCTGATTACGACGAATATTTCGAGTAATACCGTTTCTATCCTACTGGGAAATGGCGATGGCACCTTTAAAGCACAGACGCAGCTTCATGTCTGTCAGGAGCCTCGTGCCCTTGCTATGAATGACTTTAATGAGGACGGGCATGCGGATGTCGTTCTAGCTTGTTCCGGTGGAGATGAAGTTGCTCTCCTGATTGGCCGCGGGAACGGAAAGTTCGAAGAGGGGGCTCGCTATCCGGTTCATAGAAGTCCGGTGTCACTGGCCGCCATGGATGTGAATGGCGATCATCACGTCGATCTTGCTGTGGCTCTTCGGAACGACAAGGTCAAAGTGTTTCTTGGAAATGGAAAGGGTGAGTTGCAGCATGGTGTGCAATATGAGCATGGAGACACGCCAACGTCTGTGGCTCTGGCCGATCTCAATAGCGATGGCAAGGTGGATCTCGTCGTCACCAACGGAGGGCCGATGTCCAATGCGGTGTCTGTCTGGCTCGGCAACGGGGACGGGACATTTCGAGACCCGAAGGACTATTCCACTGGACGGAGGCCCTTGGGTGTGAGTTTCGGAGATTTTAATAACGACCACAATAGTGATCTGTTGGTCATCAATGGGGAAAAGGATAGTTTTACGACATTTTTAGGAAACGGCAACGCGACGTTTCGCCCAGGGAAAGATGCCGGTGCAGATGCCGGGCCAAATTTTGGTCTGGCCAGAGATTTTAACGGCGATCAGCTTGTCGATGTGGCGATCGTGAATCTCCAATCGAACGACCTGTCCATCCTATTCGGGAAAGGCGATGGGACCTTTCACTATCCGCCGAGAAACTATCGGACAAAGTCCGGTCCGTTCGCGCTCTCCTCATTCCGTGTCACTACGACAGGGGAGGAAGAACCGGGACTCGCCATTGCAGACAATGGGAGCGGCAGCGTATCAATTTTTCTTCACCGTGGGCTCAAGTCCCTTGCGAGGTCTGATCCAAGAGGATAAACGACGCGCGATCCCAGTCTATTTCTTGACAGCTTTGGGGGCCTTCGCTAGAGTTGAAAAGTTCTGGAAGAACACGACTTACGAGCAGAAGAATGGCGCTTCGATCTTTCACATGGTGGTTCATGATCGGTGCTCTGTTGACGCTCTCGGTCCTGATGGTCCAGGGCGGAGTTCGCGACTTATGGGAAGGCACCCAGCCTTCCGGGGGGACGAATGTGTTCGTCTATTTTGGTACAACGCTCATCGGCGGGGGATTACTTGCCGGGTGTGTCGCATTAATTATGAATCGCATTCGATAACTTCGGAGGATGCTGAGATAGGCCACAAGCGTCGTCCTCGTACCGTTCAGAGCCTCAACGCGGAACAGAGGACATAAAATAGTTATCCGCTTGCGTAGATCATGGGCAAGCGGGTCTGGCAAATCTTGGTGTACACCTCCTCGCCTTTTCACCTGCTGCCAGCCTTGCTGGAGGGTTTTCTGACCATCTTGCGGGTACGTGTCAATCCATGTGTGATTTTTCATCGTTGCCCATTTCAGGCAGGCCGAAGTAATCCTTCTACGGCCTGTTAGAGAGAGTAGGACATGTATGAAGTGCCTCAAGTGCCGAGGGTTCATGATGGTCGAACGCCACTACACCCTCCTCAACCGCAGAATCTATGCCCGATGCCTCAATTGCGGATTCTGGATTGATCTGGCCGACCTTCTTCGCTTCTTTCACAAAGTCATCGATAGTGGGAGAAAAGGGGACAAGGTTCGGGAATCGTACATGTTCTAGCCGGGCGGTGGAATTTGGTATTCGTGGATCATATCCAGCTTCCTGATCGTCTGAGCAGCGGCAAATGGAACCTGTATCGGGGCACTTTCCTGCTAGTGGTCTCATTCATATGGAGCGCCCTCGATCCCCTGACAGCCTCAGCAAAGGTTCAGAGCGCTGCCGACGAGGCTGTTCGACACGTCAACTACGCCCCGCATGCCCTTCACTGGAAGCATATCCCTGCTCACAGCATTCTGCTCAAGGAGTTACGATCGGGACGCGTACTCTTCGAGCATGACACTGAGAAGCGCCTCTCGCCTGCCAGTTTGACCAAGATCATGTCGGCATTGGTGATTCTTGAAAAGGCGCGACTTGATGAACTGGCAACTGTGAGCAAGAATGCCGCACGGGCGCCGAAGACACACTTGCGGATCAAAGTCGGTGAGGTGTTCCGCTTGGGCGACCTGCTGAAGGCCATGATGATGGTATCGGCGAATGATGCCTGTTTAGCCGCCGTCGAGCATGTCGGTGGTGACGAAGAACAGTTCGTCACGTTAATGAATGCCAAGGCGGCTGCGCTTGGATTGTCAGATACGCATTTTAGTAACGGTTGTGGGTTCGACAATCCCGATCACTACTCTACGGCGGAGGATCTCGCCAAACTGAGCGAAGTCGCCATGCGAAATACAACGTTCAGAAATTTGGTGAAAGCAGAGCGTGAGATCATCACGCCGGTCAGCGGCTACCGCGCCTATGTCTTGCACAACACAAATCGATTACTCGGCCGAATTCCCGGCGTGGAAGGCGTGAAGACCGGATTTACATCCAAGGCAGGTCGGTGTCTGATTGCAAAAGTTTCCCAAAACGGCAGCGATCTGCTGCTGGTGATTTTGAACTCCAACCGCCGGTGGACGACTGCAAAAAGCCTGATCGATTATGGGTTTCGTCTCACCAATCCGATCCGCTAGCCTCTTCAGGTGCTGGAAATACTATGTGTGGGAATAGGAAGAGGTGATCTCTTTAGGTCCGCCAGGGAGGAAACTGAGCCGAGTGGTAGCGCTAGCGGGGAAGAACAAACTCAATATTGATGTCCTTGCCGAGGTAGTTCACTTGGAAACCCTTCGAATCATAGGCCATGATGGCCCCCATCACGTTCTCATCACCGTATTCTTCTTTGCCCAGTAACTTTCTGATGTCATCAGGGCTTTCGCTATTGAGGACATTGCGGAAGATTCCCCTTGTCCGATGGGCAAATCGGTTATTGATGAACAG
>JAEURV010000022.1 GCA_016788465.1 Nitrospira sp.
GCTCCATCGAGGCCGTAGGCAGCAACTTCCATCCCGGCCTGAAACCATCGTTCAAAGCGTGTGAGTGCATCCGGGCCCGTTCCGATGAGCGCGACGAGTTCCGGAGCACGACGGAGGTATTCGACCGTCACCTCCGCATGCAGTTCGGCAAGCAACGAGCCGTACTGCAAAAGCCGGATCCGCCATTCCGTTGATGGCAACACTTCCAAGAGCTGCGGCGCCTCCGCAAGCCACGTGATGCCGGACTCAGGGGAATGCTCAGCTAATACGCGGCATAACGAGACAACCTTCTCTCGAACGGCAAGGTCTTCGATTCGTTCGAGAATGGACGGGCTGGTTCTGAGGAACTCCATCGTCGCCACGTAATCGGGCTTCCCAAGGCTATTCGGCACAATCAACTTCGTGCCCACCATGGCCCAGCTACGAGCACTCTCCTGAGACAGAATGAGGGCCAATTTGGCAATTTGTCGAACGAACTCAAGCCCGACCACCACATTGACCTCGGTCAGCTCAATGCCGATGTCGAGCCAGGATCGTACTTGTGCCAACGGCACGTCCGACAGAATCTGCGGAGCCTGGCGTATGAATTCGAGCGCAACGTTCGCATCTTCCTCCGCAATGTCCAGCCCGATGGTCAAGACCTCGGTACGCACATCAACAGAATCGATCAGCCCGAGAACCAAGGGGCTATCCTTGAAATATTTGAGCGCGGATGCGCCGGAGGACTCGGTCAATGCGATGCCCAGGTCCAGCCACAAGACGACGTGTGAAAGTCCGCCCCTCCGGTCCAGCTCCGGGAGTGCGTCCACTGCCGCAGATGCGGCTTTTTCAGATAGATCCTCGAGTTCGTCCAATAGGGTCAGGACCTGCGCGGGGGCGTCCGATTTTCCCGTCTCCTGGGTCAAGCGCGCCACCAGGGTCTCCGCGAGCGTCGGACTCAGCTCCGACACCAGCCAGTCTCGCAAAATCTGTCGACTCGACATATCTGTCATGAAGGATAACTACGATCAGCGTGAAGGGACGGATTGTAAAGGAGCGAATTATCCTTGTAAACTAGCGGTTCTGCCCATTGTGGCCCTGAGGAGGAGATTCATGGCTGAACCGACAGAGGAAAGCCTCGAGAAAATCCGGAAGTTCATCACGGGATTTGCTGAGAAAAGTGGAACTACGATGCATCCGAATGCCGCGGTAACAGAGGCGGTCGTCAAGGGGTTGGCCTCTCATATCGATGAACTTGGGAAACCGCTCTGTCCATGCAACTTCTACAAGGACAAAGAAGCGGAAGCCAAGCTTCGGCGCTGGATCTGCGCCTGTGACGAAATGCAGATCTACAAATACTGCCATTGTCTCCTGTTTGTGCGGGAAGATGGGATGCCCATCACGGAATATTTGCCGGAAGGACACGAGGGCCGCGAGGTATACGGGCTGATCGCCGACCCAACACCCGATAAAGGCCGCGCCCTCAAACACAAGGCCGGCCAAGCTTCCGCCCCTCAAGACGAATCGACCACAGCAACGACGTCCTGATCATGATACAACCTCATCACGACTGGAGACGAGGGCTCGCCGGTTTCTTGCTGATGAGTTGTTCGCTGGTACTCCCAGCGCAAGCCGCAGCGCCTCCCCCTCCGAATCCATCGGCCTTCAACGAGAAAGAGCTGTTCGCCTACAGAGCCAAAGGACATGGGAGTGCGGCAGGACAGGTATTCTTGCGTGCTGTGTCTGGCAAAGCCGTCACGCAGGCTGGGGCATCGATTGTTTTGATTCCCATCTCCTCCTACACTCGCGCATGGTTCGACAAGCAGGTACGAGAGAGCTCGTGCCCGTCAAAGGGTGGGACGTCGTCCGCCGAGGCTCCTGCGGCTCAACCTTCAACAATCGAGTGCCTTCGCGCAGTCATGGACCAGTTGCTGTCGGAGAAGCGTCTGCTTCCGTATCTGCGTGTGACACGGGCCAACCCAACCGGACACTTTTGGTTCACGAAAGTTCCCGCCGGCCGCTATTATGTGGTCAGCCTGCTGGAAGGCAGTGGCGGAGCCCACCAAGATGAGCGGGCCGTGGGTATCGCCTGGTTGACCCTTGAGCTTGAGGCTGATGAAAAGGCGACCAATCTGGTGGTCACCGATTGCAAAAGCAGTCTCTGTTGAACGACCGCCGCCGTCGACGCCGGTCTGTCTGATCCAGACATGAGGGAGGCCATGCGAATTCTGCTGGTTGAAGATGATGCGGATCTGGCTCAGTTCATCCGGAAGGGGATGAAAGAAGAGCAGTACGCTGTCGATGTGGCCAACGACGGCGAAGCGGGCTTGGCCCTGGCGTTGGACAACCCCTACGACCTCGTGATTCTCGACATTATGCTGCCGAAGTTGGACGGCCTGACGGTCTGCCGACGTATCCGTGACAAAGGTATCTCCACTCCCGTGCTCCTGTTGACGGCGCGCAACACGCTCGAAACCAAGGTGTCCGGATTTGATACGGGTGCGGATCAGTTCTTGGAGAAGCCGTTCGCATTCGTGGAATTGCTCGCACGAGTCCGGGCGCTTTTGCGGCGTGGCAGCTCCCAGCAGCTTGCACACCTTCAAGCTGCTGATCTTCGGTTGGATCCGGCTGCTCACCGTGTCTGGCGCGCCGGCCACGAAATCGCGCTCACCAATAAGGAGTACGCTCTCCTGGAATTTCTCCTGCGGAACAAGAATCGCGTGCTGACACGAACGGCGATCATCGAACATGTGTGGGACATCAGTTATGACCCAATGACGAACATCGTGGACGCCCATATCCGCGCCCTCCGTGCCAAGATCGATCGAGATTATTCCCCCCCCTTGATCGCCACGGTTCGAGGCGCTGGGTACATGCTCGAAGACCCGGATGCCTCTGCATGAAATCTCTGCGCAGTCTGATTAGTTGGTCCGCCTTCGTCCTGATGGCCGGCCTTCTCCTGTTTTCCGGACTCGTGTATGCCGCCAGTGAAACTCTCTTGCAACGGTTCGTCGACGGACGCCTGCTGGTATTGGCGGAGACCCTCGCCGAATTTGTGGAGCAGTATCCGGACATCCTCGAAAAGCATGACCGCACCGTCACTCCCACAAATGAATTGACCCAAAACCTGACGGACCAACATGTGTTGCCCGATGTCACACATGCCCTTCGCATCTTTTCGACAGACGGCCGACTCCTGTGGAGCAGCCCGCATGCCGCCCCTCAGGACTCGTTGTCGCCACGCGTGTTGGAACGAGTCCGAATCTCGACGCTCGTCTTCGACACGCTGACCGCTCCGGACGGCACTCCCGCCCGACATCTCTTTTTGCCCCTCGTCGTACAGGGTGGTCGGATCCGGTACGTCTTACAGGCAGAAACGTCCCTACTGCACTACCAGGAAACGCTTCATGGGCTCGTGTTTTTGCTCAGTCTTGGGTCCGGGGCCACGTTATTCGTCGCTTGGGTGGGAAGCCTTTGGTTGGCCAAGAAGGTACTGGCTCCGATCGAAACCCTATGCAAAGGAGCCGAGACCATGTCAGAAGCTGATCTCGGAAAGCGCTTGGCGCTTGATTCACCCTACCGAGAATTTCGGCGACTCACCCAGGCGGTCAATTCTGTATTGGATCGATTTCAGCGGGGAAGTGAAGTCCAGCTGAACTTTTGTGAGATCGCTGCCCATGAAATGAAGACCCCCCTGACCATCCTCCAGGGTAATCTAGAGGTGGCACTCATGAAGGCTAGGACCTCTGAAGAATATCGCGAGGTACTGCTCAACAACCTCCAGCAGGTCGACCGGCTCATCGCCTTAACCCGCCCCTTGTTGACCCTGGCGAAATTCACCAGCAGCAAGCCGCCGGTCAGCCTCGTTCCACTCGCATTGGAACCGTTGATTCAAGAGATCACGGATGAATTGATGCTCTTGGCGGACGACCGTCAAATCACGTTGACGTTCGAGTCTCAACCGGTACCCTCGGTACTTGGCGACGCCCAATGGCTCAAACAAGCCCTGATCAACCTGCTCGACAACGCGCTACGATACACACCATCCGGCGGGTCCGTCACCGTTCGTCTGCTATCGGTTGGACGTGAAGTCACCATCGCCGTCGAAGACACGGGCCATGGTATCGAGCCGGAGAATATCCCGCATCTCTTTGAGCGCTTCTACCGTACCGATTGGGCCCGTGCGAAAGATGCCGCCGGGACTGGTCTGGGGTTACCCATTGTGAAGGAAATTATGGAAGCCCATGGGGGGAGTATTTCCGTCGCCAGCCAAGTGGACAAAGGATCCATCTTCACCTTGCGGCTACCGGCACTGGCAGAGCAATCCACTCCCACCTGATAGAATGTTGCGGCTGTAGATCCACAATCGAATTCTCCTTCCCCCATATCGACTTGCCAGGCAAACTCTCAGAAAGCTGGGCCGGACCCCTACCCTATGAATGAAGAGCATGTCGGCTTTTCGGCCCGAGTAGCACAACCCCGTACACCTTCCCAACTTCCCGTAAGCTGGTTGGCACTGCCGCAGGGTGTCAATGGTTGAGGCCTAGCCTCGTAACTCGCGCAGTACCTGTGCATGCCTCAAGGGTCACGATAGCGATGACGACAGTTCGTTGCCAGTCTGTTTGGCTAAGCCCATATCAACGAGACTCCCTCGAACTCACCGAATTCTTGGCTTTATCAATATGCTCCAGCAACATAACTAGCTCCTGCCTATATGAAGAACTCTTCATGATCTTCTCACCGTAGCTTCATCTTGACAGCGTATCCTTATAAAAAAGAGAAGGGGGGTGAAGAACGATCATGGTCTCCTTTATTGAAGTGTTCATCTTGGTCAGCATCTTCGGCGTGTTGTACGCAATGCTGCAGCTCTCGCGCGGGGAATCGGAGTAATCCAGTTGTTGGATAGTGACCCAGTCTAAGCAAGAGAGCGCTATATTGATTTGGGGAGGTCTACTTCCTTTGGAGGTACCGGTAGAAGCTAGTCAGGGCTACCTGGGGAGAGGTTGGGTTGCGTAGAACCGAATCCTTTCGGACCTTCCCGCAGTCTCGTGTCGGGCAGGCAGCAGTGAGGGGGGGGATGCCGTCTTGGGAGTGAATGTTGCTCGCTCGCCGTAGGAATCGTCTTCCAGATCCGGTTCTCCTCCGCCTGTGCGTTTGACCCAACAATGACTCATCAGCACGCTGTTCGCTGACCTAATATCTTCCCAGTCTAAACGGAGGTCGTTCTGTCCTTATTATTTTCTCTCCTTAATCGCCCGTTCAACTTCCCGCCCTGCTTCGCGGGCTTTGATCGAATCACGGCGATCATGCTGCTTCTTCCCTTTCGCCAATCCGATTTCCACCTTAGCCTGACCACGCTCTGAGAAGTAGATCCGCAGAGGAACCAACGTGAGTCCTTTCTGCTGCGTCTTTCCTAGGAGCTTGTTGATCTCTTTTCGGTGGAGTAGCAATTTCCTAGTTCTGACAGGGTCATGGTTCATAATATTGCCGTGACTGTAGGGACTGATGTGACAGTGGTAGAGAAAAACTTCGCCGTCTTTGACCCCTGCATAACTGTCTTGTAGGTTCACTCGTCTGTCCCGAAGCGATTTCACCTCAGTGCCCTTGAGTACAATCCCGGCTTCGAACTTTTCTTCGATAAAATAGTCGTGGTAGGCTTTCCGATTGGTGGCCACGATCTTCTGTTGGTCCTCTTTGTCTCTTGCCATACCCCGGCTCCAATGCCTTGATCTGGTCTGCGCTAGCGCCTATGATGCCACATGGCTCGGCCCGGTACACTTGATTCCTTCGGCACGATTCTGTCCGGTCTTTCCAAACGGCTTGGCCTTGAATCGAGACTGGTGGAGCTGCGCTTGCAGCATCAGTGGCGTAACCTCGTCGGCGAACCCATGGCGTCCCACACCTGGCCGGCCCATATTCGCTTCAAAAAACTCTATTTGATCGTCAGGAATTCCGTCTGGCTTCAACAATTGACCTTTCTCAAACCGGCTCTCCTGACAAAGCTACAGGCAGAGGCGGGTCAGGAGCTGGTAACGGACATTGTTGGTCGCGTCGGAGAGCTTCCGAGTGATCTAGAGGCGCCACCCCCGGTTGATCTCAATCCAGATACCCAAGCGCTGCAATCCGAGGGCTCATGGGCCGAGGTCGTCACACATACCACGACCATACAAGATCCCGCCCTTCGTGATCGATTTAGAGAGGTGATATCGAGATACCCTGCTCAGGTTCCGCCTCAACCGGCAAGGGATCCGTCACGCGCCCCCTGAACAGGACCCGGGTCTCGCTGGGAATAGGTCCGTCTTGGGGCATTGAACCAAGACCACCGTCTTCCTCTTGATCCAGCAAACGATAATATCCGCGCATGGACTTTTGATAGTCCTTCACAACGGCTCCGTCCCCAGCCATGTATTTAGCCAGGACCTCCGGATCGGTCCAGCCATGGTCATCAAAGATGTAAATCATGATCTGTTTATATGGCCCACCGGAATCCCCAGGCGTCGTGGGATAGATCTTCATCCGAGCGAAATCATGCGTCTGGTGACCGACCTTTCGAAAACGCCTGATCAACGACTCAACTTCCTTATCGGTTGTACCGCGAGGAACATCCGTCACAACGAGAAAGCCTGACTGTGCACCGACCGTATAGGGGGGAATCGATCGATCAGGACGGCTCAGATACATGCCTCCCCAAATTAAGGCAAACGACCCGACAAAGACACTGAGCGCGAACTTGACGACGATGTCGAGGGGCTTCTTGGTCTTTGGGTCACTCGGAGACATAGAAGCAGCGAGCAGCTTGGGCATGGAACGATCGGCGGGCTTAATCCGATTGGTTCTCGGTTGTATCCTCCGACGTGGCGTCCTCTCGCTCGGCGGCCTCCGCTAATCTGGCGACGGCGACGACTCGGTCGCCGTCGCCGTCGAGATCCAGAATCCGAACACCTTGGGTATTCCGGCCGATTTCACGAATGTCATCCACTTTGCACCGTAGCACTTTCCCCTGGGCGGCCATCAGCATAATCTGATCGTCATCTCGTACTTGCAGGAATCCCACGGCCAACCCGTTTCGCTCGGTGGTCTTGACGCTGATAATACCCTTTCCACCACGACCTTGCACCCGATACTCGCCCACTGGTGTCCGCTTCCCATAGCCACCTTCCGTCACGGTCAGGATTGATGCGGTCGAATCCGGAGTCATGGTTTCCATCCCGATGACTTCATTCCCTTCCTCGAGTGTGATTCCCTTCACACCATGTGCCATCCGGCCCATCGGCCTCACTTCCTCTTCTTTGAATCGAATCGTAATACCCTGTCGCGTCCCTAATAAAATTTCGCGCTGCCCATCGGTCAGTTGGACTCCGATCAATTTATCTCCGCTTTCAAGTCCTAATGCAATGATCCCGCCCTGCCTGGGGTTGCTGAATGCGGACAACTCCGTCTTCTTGATGATTCCTTTTCTCGTCGCCATCACGACATAGCGATCCTCACGAAACTCTTTGACCGGCAAGGTCGCGGTCACTTTCTCACTCCCGGATAGTGCAAGGAGATTGACGAGTGCTTTCCCTTTCGCTGACCGGCTGGCCTCAGGAATCTCGTGGACTTTCAACCAATAGACCTTTCCCGCGTCGGTAAAAAACAGTAACGAATCGTGGGTGGATGCGGAAAAGAGCGTCTCCACAAAATCCTCATCCTTGATGCCCATGCCGATTTTGCCTTTCCCTCCTCGTCGCTGAGCCCGGTAGAGAGACACGGCATTCCGCTTGATATACCCGGAGTGAGAGATCGTCACGATCACTTCTTCCGCTGCAATCAGGTCTTCAAGACTGATTTCGGCTTCCTCCTTAACGATCTGTGTCCGGCGGTCGTCTTTGTACGTTTCACGGATCTCAGTCAGCTCGTTCTTAATGATGGTGCGCACCAACGACTCGCTGGCCAGCACGGATTTTAGATATTCAATTTGCTTGAGCACGTCCTGATATTCCTCGACGAGCTTGGTTCGTTCCAGCTGTGTCAAGCGCTGCAGTCGCATGTCGAGAATCGCATTGGCTTGGATCTCGGTCAGGCCAAATTCCCGCATCAACCCTGCACGGGCTTCGTCAGGCGATTGCGACCGTCTGATGAGGGCGATGACGGCGTCGAGATGATCGAGCGCGATTTTGAGTCCTTCCAGGATATGCGCCCGTTCCTCCGCCTTTCTAAGTTCGAAGGCAGTCCGCCGCACCACGACCTCGCGTCGATGCTCTAGGAAATGATGGAGGATCTGTTTGAGAGTGAGGATTTCTGGCCGATTGTTGACCAGCGCCAACATGATGACGCCGAAGGTGGTCTCGAGTTGGGTATGTTTATAGAGATTATTCAATACCACCAGAGGAATTTCGTTCCGCTTGAGTTCGATCACCACTCGCACCCCCTCTCGATCCGACGATTCATCGCGGAGATCGGAGATGCCCTTGATCCGGTCATCTTGAATCAACTCGGCTATTTTTTCGATCAGCTTGGCCTTGTTGACTTGATAGGGAACTTCCGTGACGATGAGCCGCTCTCTCTCCGTGCGTTCATCGGTCTCGATCACGACTTTTGCCCGCAACCTCAACAGACCGCGTCCGGTCTCATACGCATCCTTAATCCCACCCATGCCATAGATGAAACCGGCCGTCGGAAAATCTGGTCCAGGGATCTTGTGCATCAACTGGGCGATCGTCACATCGGGATTCTCCAACAAGAGAAGCAATCCATCGATGATTTCACCGACATTGTGCGTGGGAATATTGGTTGCGTAGCCGACCGCAATGCCTCCCGCTCCATTGACCAGGAGGTTTGGAACTCTCGTCGGAAGAACCAGTGGTTCTTGCCGTGACTCGTCATAGTTAGGGCCGAAATCAACGGTTTCCTTGTCGATATCGGCCAGCATCTCCTCAGCCAGCTTCGTCATACGGGCTTCGGTATACCGCATGGCCGCCGGTGAGTCCCCGTCCATTGACCCATAGTTGCCTTGGCCGTCAACGAGTGGATAGCGCATATTGAAATCCTGCGCCATGCGCACGAGGGTATCGTAGATCGCCGAATCGCCATGAGGATGGTAGTTCCCCATGATCTCGCCGACAATCTTGGCTGATTTTCGGTAGGCTCGATTGGAGGCCAAGCCCATCTCACTCATGCCGAAGAGGATCCGGCGATGAACCGGCTTCAACCCGTCACGAACGTCAGGCAATGCTCGCCCCACGATGACGCTCATGGCGTAATCGAGGTAGGAGGACTTCATCTCGTCTTCGATCGCGATCAGACCTAACCGTTCATCTTGGGGCATTTCTTCTCCTCGAATCGCACAGCCATGAGCGTTCAGGCATCAGCTCAGGAAGTTGATCGCTGCAGGCTGACGGCTTCCTCGCTAGACATCCAAATTGCGCACTTCCAGGGCATGGGTCTGAATGAAGTTGCGACGCGGTTCAACCTCATCGCCCATTAAGATCGTAAAGATCTCATCCACGCCGGTGAGGTCCTCAAGAGTCACTCGCAGAAGCGTGCGTATTTCAGGGTTCATGGTCGTTTCCCAGAGCTGTCCAGGATTCATTTCTCCAAGCCCTTTATAGCGCTGGATGCTGAGACCTTGCTTTCCCATATCCAGGATCGCCTTGACTAACTCATCGGTGGATTGGTACGGCTTATCCTGTCCCTTTGTCTTCAACTTGTACGGAGCTCGACCTAGTCCGATCGCAGAAGGCGTCAGTTTCTGGAGTTCCCGGAAGTCAGCGGACCCAACCAGGTCATGTGTCACCTCCAACTCATGGGTGACCCCATTCATGTGCAGTCGGCATGCGACCTTGTTAGACTGGTGCTCCTCGTCCAGGTGAATGTCAAAGGTCGGAGTCACATTCGGAAATACCATGGCCAGGGATCGTCCAATATTCTCGACCAATCGTTGGAGTGCTGCTCGATCCTTAAGCCGTTCACGATCCAGTCCGGGTTCATCCACAAAGGCACGGAGTATGGCGGCCTCATATGATTTTTTATTGAGTCGACCGAGTAAGGTTTCGAATGCAATCATTTTCTTCAGAATGGGCATGAGTCGGCGTCCACTCATGTAGGTCTGAGCTCCCTCCATATAGAGCTCAACATCCTCGACTGCCAAATCAGCCAAGTATTCGTTCAGCGCCCCTTCATCCTTCAGGTAGCGTTCGGTTTTCCCCTTCTTCACTTTGAATAGAGGTGGTTGAGCGATATAAATGTAACCCCGCTCAATCAATTCAGGCATCTGGCGGAAGAAAAACGTCAACAGCAGCGTCCGAATATGGCTACCGTCCACATCGGCGTCGGTCATCAGAATGATCTTGTGATAGCGGGCCTTCGCAATATCGAAGGCGTCCTTCTCCGACTTGTCTCCTTCTTCTCGTTTGCGACCGATCCCGGTGCCCAACGCCATGATGAGCGTTCGGATCTCATCGCTGGAGAGCATCTTGTCGAACCGCGCTTTCTCCACGTTCAAGATCTTTCCCTTGAGCGGCAAGATCGCCTGAAACTTGCGGTCTCGTCCCTGTTTCGCAGACCCACCTGCTGAATCTCCCTCCACAATGTAGAGTTCGCTCAAGGCAGGATCTTTCTCCGAGCAATCCGCTAGCTTTCCGGGCAGCGAGCCACCATCCAGGGCGCTCTTACGCCGGATCAGATCCTTGGCTTTCCGCGCCGCTTCGCGCGCCCGCGCTGCATCCACTGCCTTGCCGATGATCTTTCGTGCGACCGGCGGATTTTCCTCAAAGTAATTGCCCAAGGCCTCATTGACCGCAGCCTCGACCACGCCCTTCACCTCGCTGTTTCCTAGCTTGGCTTTCGTCTGCCCTTCGAACTGCGGATTGCGCACCTTGACACTGACGACCGAGGTCAGTCCCTCCCGTACATCGTCACCTGTCAGTGATTCGGTTTCTTTCTTGAGTAAGTCATTGGCATTGGCGTAGTTGTTGATGGTTCTCGTCAAAGCGGCTTTGAACCCGACCAAGTGCGTGCCGCCTTCTTTGGTATTGATGTTGTTCGCGAAGGAAAAGAGGTTCTCCGCATAGCTGTCGTTGTACTGGAGCGCGACCTCCAGGATCATTTCCGGCTTCTCAACCTTGACATAGATTGGCTTGTGCAACGGGGTTTTGGCTTCATTGAGGTGCTCGACAAAGGACACGATGCCGCCCTTGTACAAGAAGACCTGTTCCTTGGCCGGCTCCTTTCGCTCATCTCGCAGGGTAATGGACAGGCCCTTGTTTAAAAAGGCCAATTCTCGCAAGCGTTGGGCCAAGACGTCGAAGCTGAACTCCAATGTTTCGAAGATTTGGCCGTCCGGCTTGAACCGAACCTTGGTCCCTCGGCGTTTGGTCTTACCTGTCGCATTGAGAGGTGCGTTGGGCTTTCCTCGTTCGTATCGCTGCTCAAAGACCTGGGCGTCTTGCCAGATCTCCAGTTCCAGCCACTCAGACAACGCATTCACGACGGAGATCCCGACCCCGTGTAAACCGCCGGAGACGGTATACGCACCCTGTTCGAACTTTCCCCCCGCATGCAGAACAGTAAGAGCAACTTCAGCCGCAGACTTCTTCTGTGTGGGATGCATCCCTGTCGGAATCCCACGCCCGTTGTCGGTGACCGTCACGCTTCCGTCGATGTGGATAGTGACCTCGATGGCTTCCCCGAATCCAGCCATATGTTCGTCGACGCTGTTGTCAACGACCTCATAGACCAGATGATGCAATCCGTCGACTCCGGTGCTTCCGATGTACATTGCCGGTCGTTTCCGGACGGCATCAAGCCCTTCAAGGACTTTAATTTGATCGGCACTGTAGCTATCAGACTTGGTTGGAAACTGTTCTTCTGTGGCCATCCGCTACCTATTCCACTCTTGTGATCAGAGGACTTATTCTTGTTTGAGGCATAGCATTCGTCCATGGATCGGCAGCGAGGCTTCGATACATGGAGGCACCCGGCAATGGTGGAGCCATGCCCGTAAATGCGTTCAACATCCTGTTAAATCTTCACCGGCATCACAACACACTTAAAACCAGGGCTCTCCGGCTCCTGAATCAGACATGGACTCAGTGGGGTCTCCATCTGGAGAGAGATCGTTTCACCCTCCATCACGCTGAAGACATCCAGAAGGTATCGGGCATTGAAGCCGGTCGTCAGACTTTCCCCCTCATAACGCGCGGGTAGCTCTTCGGTCGCTTCACCGAAGTCCGGGCTTGCTGAAAAGAGCGTCAACTTGCCGGACCCAAAGGAAAGTTTGACTGCGCTGGCCTTGTCTTTTGACAGAACGGATACACGACGCAGGGCACTCTCCAGATCCGTGCGATTGACGCTGATATGCTTGCCCCCGTCTTTGGGGATGACCTGTTGGTAGTTGGGATAACTCCCCTCCATCAACCGTGACGTCAGAAGAAGACCGCTCTTCCGAAAGATCATCAGATTTTTTGAAAACCCGATGAGTGGTTCCCCCTCTTCCCCTTCCTCCAGGAGATGACGAATCTCGTGAGCGGCTTTCTTGGGAATAATCGCCTTCATCTCCTGAGGAGCGCCCGTCGGCTTGGCCCCAGCCTTGCCGACCTCCTGTTCCGCGACAGCCAGACGGTGACCGTCCGTGCCGACTAGTCGGAGGGTGGTCTTCTTCTCCGTCATGATCATAGTGACGAGGAGTCCGTTGAGAATGTACCGGGCATCGTTGTCTCCGGCTGCAAAGAGTGTCTTCCGAATCAATTCGAGAAGCCCGTCTCCGGCTAGAGGCATTAATCCCTCCCGTTCGATGGCCGGCAACGCCGGATAATCGGAGCTAGGAAGGCCCACGACTTTGAATTGGCTTCTCCCGGCCTGAATCGTCGTCCAGTTATTGTCCGTCGCCGTCAGCTCGATGTCACCAGCCGGTAATTCCTTCACAATCTCAAACAGCTTTCGTGCGGAGATCGTGACTCCCCCTGTCGATAACACCGTTGCCTTGTATAACCCTCTCATGCCGAGCTCAAGGTCTGTCGCGACGATCTCAACTCCGTCCTGTTTGGCTTCCAGGAGGATATTCGACAAAATCGGCATGGTGTTGCGCTTTTCCACGACGCCTTGCACCCGCTGAAGGCCCGTCAACAATTCATCTCGCCCGATCCGTACTTTCATGGAAGGCTCCCCCATCGAGGTCGCTAACTGCGAAGAATCTGTTCCTTTAATGATTCGATCGTCGTCTGCAATCCTGTATCAGTCTCCTTTGCCTTTGTCACCTGGCGGCAGGCATGAATGATGGTCGTATGGTCTTTCCCACCGAATTGCCGTCCAATCTCAGGGTATGAGGCGTCCGTCAGTTCTCGACAGAGGTACATGGCAATCTGTCGAGGATGAACCAGTGTCTTGCTTCGTCGGCGCGATTTAAGCTCCGCGAGCTTGACATGAAATTGCGCACAGACGGCTTCCTGGATATCGTCCATCGCAACAACCTTTTTCTTGTCTCCAATAATATCCTTCAGGACATTTCTTGCGAGATCGAGGCTGATGACTTGCCCAGTAAGGGAAGCATAGGCTCCAAGGCGAACGAGACTCCCCTCAAGTTCTCGAATGTTACTCTTCATAGTGGTTGAAAGAAATTGAATCACATCCTCCGGGAGTTTGACTCCTTCATCCTCAGATTTCTTCCTCAGAATGGCAATTCGCGTCTCGACGTCCGGGGGTTGCAAGTCCGCGATCAGCCCCCACTCGAATCGAGAGCGTAAGCGTTCCTCAATATCCGGCATGTCCTTGGGAAAGCGATCGCTTGAGAGGACGATCTGCTTATGGCCTTCATAAAGCGCATTGAATGTATGGAAAAATTCCTCTTGTGTCCGTTCTTTACCGACCAGGAATTGAATATCATCGATCATCAGCATGTCGATGTGGCGGTAGCGCTTTCGGAGATCCATCATTTTATCGTAGCGTATGGAGTTAATGACCTCGTTTGTAAATTGTTCGGTCGTTAAGTACGCGATTCGGAGATCCCTTTGTTCAGCGACATGATTCCCTATGGCGTTGAGGAGATGGGTTTTTCCGAGTCCCACACCTCCGTAGATAAAGAGAGGGTTGTATGTTTGGCCGGGTTGCTCCGCCACGGCCATACAAGCCGCATGGGCGAACTGATTTCCAGCTCCGACAACAAAGTTCCTGAACGTATATTTCGGGTTGAGGAGAATGCCACGTCGTGGCTTCGGTTGCGGCTGACTCTTCACTACTCCTTGAGGACTAGACTGCGGCTCAGCAGGACTGGATGCTGGTTTGTCTCGTACAACAAATGCAACCGTAAGAGGTTCACCCGCACCTGCTATGGCTACGGCTTCAGCAAGGAGTGCACCATAATGAGTATCCAACCACTCTCCAAAGAATTTATTGGGCACTCCGATGTAAACGGTTGAATTTTCAACCCTATCGAATTGCACCGGCAAGAACCACGTGTCAAAGACTTGTTTAGGCACTTTCTGCTGAATGTACTCAAGAGCTTCATCCCACTCAATCTCTATACTCATACGTCTCACTTACCTCTATACACAGGATTACTCACACCTGTTGATAACTACTCCTTCTTGGTCGTTTTCTAGTAAAAAATGGGTGGTTAAGAGCACACTTGGCCACATTCAGTCGAGCTACTCTCCTCCCCCTCGGCAATCTATCAACAAGCTGCCCATTTATTTCCATATCCCTATACAGAGTATTTCCACAGGGTTATTCATACTGAAAATTAGAAAGTGTATGAATATTATCAATCACTTCCACACTATTCCCTCTATACACTTCCCTACTCCTAATCCGACGACGACGAATTTTCTTTATTCCAGAATATCGGAGTTACAGAGTAATAACGCGATGACTTCTCAGTAGTAACTCAAGCAACTCCTTGTATGACAACAGATTCCCTTTTTCCCAAGGGAAACCAACTGCACTTTTCAACACTTTTCCTGCCGATAAAGACTTTTCAACTGCAATAACAATGGCACTCTTGTCTCCAGAAGACAAAAGAGGCGAGCTTTCATCTACCGGAGGCCGAACTAAATAAACTATTGATTCCACCGAAAACTCCACATTTAAAACACAAGTGTGCAATCCATCGACTCAATCAGAGCAGCCACAATGGCTTCCGTCTCACACCGAACGGAAAACTCACCACTTAATGCTGATAGATCAAATGTTTTAGGGAGGATAAATGGAATATTCAGCTGCTCAATAGAGGGAAGGTATTTCTCAAGAATATCAAGATCAATGATGTCATCCGTATCGTCCGTCAACAAGCGAACAGCCTCACCAATCAATATAACCGTGGTGTTATGAGATCCAGCAACAAGTCCAAGAGCAATGCGCAGAGCCTCAACCGGCCTATGCGTAGTTCGTGGATCTTCTTGAATAATAACAGCGACGTTCTTTGACACTAGCGATTTGTCACGCGTTACGTAAAAGAGATAAATGGCTTACAGGCATCAATGAGTCCGGACAGAACAACCAACCCACAAAGGGTGAACTCCTTTTCAAGATGAGTCGTTGAAACATGATGCTGCTGACAGCCATATGCACACACAAACATTCTGACCCCTGCCTGGGCAAGTTTTTGATATGACGGGGATGTCATATTTTTAACCCCCTCATCAATGAGGTAGAGATACACCTCATGGCCGGTATCCAATGCTGCTTGGGCAAGCCCAATAACTGTCTCGGAGCTTTGGTGTGTCGGCGGAAGGGCTAGAAGGAATCCAATTTTTTGTTTCACAGGTTAATTCACAGGAATTTATGTGAATATTCAGCGCATTCGATATTTTATTCACCAGTGGGAGACTAAGTGGTTTTGAGGGGAAAGTCAATGGCTAAAAGCAGCACTCAGGCAGGCAAAAGAAGCGGCTCTATCTGACTTGGAAGAGATGTTAAACGCACGTCATGCTGGCTCTTGGATTCCATATTTCGAAGCACTGCGAATCCCTTTGCAACCTCATCATCACCTAGTAAGAGTGTGAACTGACAGCCAATCCGGTCGGCTTGGCGTAGGTGAGCTTTTAAAGTTGTCGAACGGAAATCAGAGACAGCTGATATACCGAAGAGACGAAGCTCCTCAAGAGCGATAAGCCCTGCCACGGAACCTTTTTCTCCAAAACCGGCCACATAGACCGTCTTATTACCGGAAAAGAGACATTTTTGAGAGTCCGGCAATAACATGGCTATACGTTCAAGCCCCACAGCAAAACCGACTGCCGGAGTCGAGATACCTCCGAGCGTTTCTACGAGCCCGTCGTATCGTCCGCCTGCTCCGACAGCATTCTGGGCACCAAGATTGGCTGCTGTGACCTCGAACGTCGTGAGGTTGTAATAATCAAGGCCGCGAACAAGCCGGTGGTTCAGGGAATAGGGGATATGAATGAGATCGAGACCGGCTAAAACTTGGGCAAAGTAAGAGCGAGCGGCCTCCGACAAAGATTCAGAGAGGCGGGGTGCAGGTTCCGTAATGCTACGACATTCTGGAACCTTACAATCGAGGACGCGAAGCGGATTGGCCTCGATGCGGTGTTTGCAATTGCCGCACAAATCAGCATGGTGGTGCTTGAGATACTCGACGAGTTGAGGACGATACGCTTCTCGATCGGCTGCCTGGCCAAGGTTGTTGATTTCGAGCGTGAGGCTAGGAAGACCGAGCTCGTTGAGAAGACGCCACAAGAGGGCAATCACCTCTACATCAGCGCGAGGATCTGCCATTCCGTACGATTCCACCCCGAATTGATGAAACTGTCGTAGCCGTCCAGCCTGCGGGCGCTCGTGACGAAACATCGGCCCAGTGTAGAAATACTTCTGAGGCACCGGGATTGCCGCACGATTATGCTCGATATAGGCCCGTACGGTGCCGGCAGTCCCCTCCGGTCGTAGAGTCAATGAGGTGCCGTCCCGGTCTTGGAACGTATACATCTCTTTCTCAACAATATCGGTAGATGCCCCGATACTCCGTGCAAACAGGGTAGTCACCTCGAAAATTGGAATACGGATTTCGTGAAACCCATATCGGGTCGCCCACCGCCTCGCAGACTCCTCGATAAACCGCCAGCGGGGGGTCTCTTCCGGTAGTAGGTCTTTGACGCCTTTGATACTTTTAATCACGGACACGGACTCATCTCCTTACGAAGGTGTCTGTCATACGGCAGAGTTCGCGCGGACTATAGCGGCGGCCTCTGCGGCAAGTCAACGTTGTGAAGCTTGCGCCGCCCTACATCGGAAGGTATAGTGCCCAGCATATGACCCTGGATCTGTCCCTCAACCAGCTATGAACCAAGATCAATCAGGCCGTCGGGTCCTGGCCCTGGCTCCTATGCCCCCCGAGAAGTCCGCCTATGCGCTGGCGCGGTACAGCCGCTCGCCGGACTCCATCGAGCAGAGCATCCGATGGGTGCACGGACACTCGTCGGGCAAATTCTGGGAACAGTTTTATTTTGATTACGGACATGCTTCGATTGCTGATCTTGGACACGTCATCATCTGCTTCGAAGAAATTTCAGAACTCGCCGCAATACGCTTGGAAGATGAGCCGCTGTGGGATGGCCAGGCGAAATCAAGCCGCTATCAGAGCTTTGCCTCAGACCGATGGTTTGTGCCGGGCCGGATTCGAGGCAGCGAAACCGAAGCTCTCTACGAGGGGATTCTCCGAAGTCTCGGAGACGTGTACCGACTTCTCCATGAGCCCTTGAAACAATTCCTGGCCGAACGCGAGCCAAGGCCTGAGTCAATGAAGCAGGCCGATTATGATCGGACAATTGCCGCACGGGCCTTCGATGTCACACGGTACTTGCTTCCCCTCGCGGCGAAGACCAATGTCGGGCAGGTCGTCAGTATCCGAACCTTGGAGAAGCAGATCACTCGGCTCTTGTCATCTCAGCTCCCTGAGTTACGAGCGATCGGGGAGGATCTGAAGGACGCGTGCCAGCGTCAGCCGGTGAATCTGTGGGGTGAACTCTGTGGTCAGTCCGCAGCCCTCAACGATCCTCTGGCGCCGACCCTCTCCCGGCATGCCAAAGCGAATGCCTACCAAGAAACGGTCTATGCTGATCTTGCCCGCCATGCGAAGGAGGCTTTACGCGGCACAGGGTTGGATCAGCCTGGGAGTTGGGGAGCGGTGGAGTCGGTTGAGCTGATTGACTCCCATCATCCCCTCGATGAAATCGTGACGACGCTGCTGTATCGTGTCTCACAGGCTCCCTATCGCAAGATCCTGGCGGTTGTGAGTGAGTGGTCGGAGAAGGAGAAACAAGCGACTATCGAAGTGGCCACAAGACAGCGTGGACCGTACGATGAACTCATCAAGGAATTCCGCAGCGGCTATGCCTTCATATTCGATATTTTGATGGACATTGGTGCTTGGCGAGACATGCACCGTCATCGACGATGCCAGCAAGTGCAACAGAACTTTACGACCGTCCATGGTTACGATGTCCCGCAGTCGTTGGTCGACGCTGGTTTGGATCAGGAATATCGGCAGGCGATGGGTGCCGTCCAACAGGACATCGAATCACTGAGAAAGAAAGATCAGGAAGCCTCTCTCTACGCCATTCCGTTTGGCTTCAAAGTCCGCTGTTTGTTTAAAATGGACTATGCCGAGGCAGAGTACATCGCCAAGCTCCGATCGGGTGTGAAGGGTCATTGGTCGTACCGGACGGTGGCGTGGCAGATGAAACAACAGTTGGCCAAGAGATATCCCTTCCTCGGCGACAGCATCCAGGCGACACCACCCGATGTCGAAGATGTGTTGACACGATAAAATCTTCGCACTGCTCATGAACACCCATCAGCAAGCATGTGAAGCCGCGCTCGCGGCCGGAGCATGGGATACGCTGTTCACCGAATCCATGGCGTGGAGCCGAGAGCCGGATGGGGCAAAGGACCCGCGCCCGCTCTTTGCCAGGAATGTGGTGTACCTCGTGCAAGGTCGGTTTGCCGAGGCTTGGAAAACCCATGCGCTCTGTCTTGAAGCCTCGGAACATATCGCGGCCGTGGGAGAGTGGGTAAAGGATTTGCTCGAGCGGCAGGGGGACAATGGCTATACCCATCTTGTCATGGGCTTATTTCTCGCCCAGTCTGGGCAATCCGAACAATCGATGGGACCCTACGCGGAGGCCGCAAAACTGCTTCCACAGTCTGCCTATCCGCACTACTTCTTGGCGCAGATTCACGAACGGGCCGGCCATCTCGAAATGGCGATTAAGGAGTATCGTGAAGCTGTCCGACTGGCACCGGACTATGCGCCGGCCCGTATGAATCTGGGCGTGGCCTATCAAGACCAGGGGCGGCTGGAGATGGCGATTAAGGAATACCGTGAGGTGATCAAGCTCACCCCGAATGATTCAGCTGCTCATTCCAATCTCGGTTGCGCCCTGGCTGAGCAAGGGAAAATGGAACCGGCGGTGCAATCCTACAAGACGGCATTGAAGCTGAACCCCCAGGACGCCGAAGTGCACTTTGCGCTGGGTGGCCTCTATGAAACGCGTGGTCGCCTGGACCTGGCACAAAAGAGCTATCACGATGCGCTCAATGCCAATCCGGACTTTGGCGCAGCCCACTCTGCACTTGGGTGGCTCGCGTTAGGGAAGCAGCGGCTTCAAGAGGCGGCGGACATTTTCAGCCGGGCACTCAAGTGCAATGAGGAAGACGCTAGCGCCTATCACGGCATTGCCGAAATCTACGCGATCCGCGGCAAACGCCAAAGCGCGATGGAAAACTACACCAAAGCGCTGAAGTACTACCGCGATCCCGAAAAACGAAATCAGATCATGAATCAGCTGTTCCAGGAGGGACAGGTGGGGGATTAAGGGTCGTGCCCTCTCTATATGACCCCATGCAAGGGATTGCTCAGAACGACGGATTTCTCAGAGAGCAGTTGAAAGGGATAACAACAGAGGACCTTCTGGAGAAACACAAGAGAAGATTCTAGTCATTGGTTTTGGACGAGATACGCTTCACGGACGACGAGCGACGAAACTTACAGTTCTCGAATCGCCCCCTGCAGTACGGTAATCTGCGTGGTCGGATCACCCGTCGCTTGCAGTTCGTTACGGATCTGGTCCTTGAGGTAGGAGGAATAGCCGACGCGGTCGATGAGGAAGTCGAGGAAGCGCTCGGTCGGTAACAGACTTTGTTCCTTGAGTTCGTCGATGGTCTCATCACTCACGGGGACGTACGTGCTGCCGATATGGAAGACCACGTTGTAGTGGCGTCCTGTCGCTATCCGCTCGAATCTCAAGCCCTTCACAGATCCTCCTCGGCAGGATGTTGAAAAAACCCGCTAGATTCGTTCTCGCATCGCTCAATGCCTCAACATACTAAGAAGTATGCCTCAGCATCTCGCGCTCACTGTGGCCTCGCTGGACGGTCTTTACGAACATCCTGCAAGTGCTATAAAAACCGGCTCATTTTAGACAAGGTCGAGTCGTGAAGACAAGGGCAACCTTCAGCCCATGGTGGTGGACAGTCATGACGGGGGGCATTTATCATAGATCGCCTCTTGATTGAACTGACTGGTGGGATGAAATTGTGATGACCGCGGTGGAACTGATCGAATCATGGATTGCGAACCTTGAAGCCGAGCAAGCTCGGCTGGCGGAAGTGGGACAGGATCCTCCGGCTATGGCACCAGAAGGGCGATTCGTCCGGACGACCGGGGGGCTCCATCTGTACGAATTCGTTGTATCCGGTGGGGTCAAGCTGTCGATCGACCTTCCGGTCTCAATTGTCCCTGGCGATGACACGGAGACGACAGAGGGAATCGTACTGGCGCAAACGGGACAGTCGATTCTGGTGCAGCTGATCGATCATCTCGGACGGGAAGTCCCCTCTGTCACCTTGGTTCCAGATCAAGAGGGATTGATTGGTACAAAAGTGGCCCGCCTGAAGGAGGTTCTGGCAAAGCCCGACCTGTACCACCTTGGGCCAGCCGAGCGGTTGGCGGCGCTTCTACAAATGCCGACCGGGGAAGTAGAAACGTTCTCTGCTAGCTCCTCCGTCTTCACGACCCTGTGGTCTGATGATCGAGCGCTCCGTCGACAGAGACTTGGGAGCCTGGCGATGGACCTGGTTCGCGCTAATAAGCGTATCTTGTTGCTGAGCCCAGACCATACAAACTGTGATGAGCTTGTCGGGGTGGTGGGGCAGACCATGAAAGCAGGCGGATTGAATCCCAAGACGTGGGTGACGCGCTATGAACTCCCGATGATCTCACAAGCTGCAGGCCTCGATCTTCCGGATCTGGGATTTGAAGCGCAGATGCATCAATTCTACGCCAAGTCCCAGGGCGATAAGGCTTCGTTGAAGCAGAAGTATGACCGGTTTCGCGAGTTGGCTCCATTTCTGTCTCAGAAGGAAGCGAAACAAAGAGATTTGGACGAAGTCCGGCTTTTGGAATGGCGCCTGGTAACGCAGTTCCGAGAGCTTCAAGTCAAGCTGGCAGGAGTCGACACAACGCTCAAAGAATTTGAAACGCTCCCGCTGTTTCAACGCCTCGCGCTGCAGGCCGTTGGAAAAAATGTCGACTCGCTCAAGCAGTACCGTGTGCTGTATCAGAGTCAGATGGATCGCTTGGACAGCGAGATCGATGTGGCCAAAGGGAGAATTCAGCAACTTGTTCCGGAAGCGGCAGTGCCCCGAGGGCAGCGTGCTGAGTTTGAAGATCTCAAGGAGCAGATCGCGAAACTCGGTGGAACCAAGAAAGTCCGTGAACTCCTCGCGGCTGAGGAGAATCCGAATCGTCAGGCCTTCGTCCAGAATCGACGGCTGGTTGCCGCAACTCCCACGAGAGTCGCGACCGACCCCTTGTTTAGCCGTGTGCGGTTCGATGTGCTCATGGTCGATGATGCTCCACAGATTGCTGTGCCATCGTTGTTGGCTGCGGCCGGACTTGTCCGTGAACGCATTTTGGTCAGTGGCGATCCGAGAGACATCAGCGCAGCTGGGCAATGGGCGATGCCTCAGGCAGGCACCCGAAGTGCTTCGGAAACCGCTCCCGTACCACTTGCTTGACGTGAGTGAGGAGAATTCAGGATAATCGGTCTTCTCGCAGGTTTCGGGAGTGTTTGAAAAGGCCCTTCAGCGAGGCCACAGTGAACGAATGGTTGAGGCGTACTCTTTGCCGGTACGTCGAGACCATGAGCGAAACGAGAATAAAGCTGGTGGCCTTTTTCAACATCCCCTCGAGCCGAAGTGGCGGAACTGGCAGACGCACTAGATTCAGGGTCTAGCGCCCTCACGGGTGTCCGGGTTCAAATCCCGGCTTCGGCACCAACTGTTTTTATCCATCCTATTAATAAGTTACATAGTTTTTTGCCTTTTTTCCGCAAGGCCAGGAAAAACCCAGGTTAGGCTCTTTTCGGGCCAGTCTGTCAAGTAACTGTCAAGTGAGCGCGAGAAAGGCTATGGGGAAGATTAAGGGATTAATTAGCCGGGGGTGTAGCGCGATCTGCTCTCATTATGTCGAAAATTTCAGTCGCTAGATAGATTCTATAACGCTTCTTGCCCGTTGCTTCCTTCAATATTCCCTCTTTGACTAGCTTGTTAATAGCCATTTGGACTCCTTCGGTAGAAGCTTCTAGTCTGTTGGCCATAGTTGGGGCGCTGAGAGCTGGCGAGTAAAAAAGTTCGTCTACAAGCTTTAAAACAAGGTTTGAAGAATGATTGCTCTGAATCCGCTTTCTATAGCTTTGCCATAGCCCCAGAATATTGTTAGCTCTGTCTATAGCGTCCTGAGACTGGACAATAATACCCTTCAGAAAATAGTTGATCCAATCATTCCAAGTGCCCCTTTGGCTGACTGATAACAGATGGTCCATGTACTCGCGCTTATACCGCTCGAAGTACGCACTTAAATAGAGCAGAGGTAGCGGCAGCAGCTTGCGTTCGACAAGTAACAAGATAATTAGAAGTCTTCCTATCCTACCGTTCCCATCAAAGAATGGATGGATCGTTTCAAATTGGTAATGGATTAGAGCCAGCTTAATAAGAATAGGAATTTGATCTGGCTCCGAGATGAAGCGCTCTAAAGCATCAAGGGCAGCATTCATATCATCAACAGGGGCAGGGACAAATCTAGCGTCTCTTATAGTCTGACCTGCTAATCCTATAAAGTTTTGTCGGTTTCGAAATTCCCCCGGTCGGCGCTCCCCCCCTCTTGCTCCTGACAGTAACTTGTCGTGGAGTTCTCGAATGAGTCTCAATGAGACGGGCAAAGAGGTTAACCTTTGAATTCCATGTTCCATGGCAATAACATAGTTGGCTACCTCTTTAACGTCTGGTGTTACTACCTTCCCAGGGCTGTCCGCAGCGAATAGAGCTAACTCCTCTTCAGTTACTATGGTTCCTTCAATCCGGCTTGATATAATGGCCTCTCTCTTCAGGAAAGGCTTTATTAAAAGGTGTGGGTTCGGGAGCATGCGACCCACACCAGAAAGCTGCCCCAATGCTCCCCTCGCTTCACTCAGGCTATCGGCAATCTCCCAATTAAGGTTCAAGAGGGGAGGAAGAGGGTTGGGAATAAAGGCTAGACAGCCTTCCGGGATTGGGACAAGCCTCCCAGGCGCCGATGGTAGGAAGTCTTCCTGTTTCATTGCTAACTTTCCCTCTAGAAGGTAGCTTTGGTCGCTTAAGACCACATAGTGTATTATAAGGGGACAGTTTAAGCAAAGTATTAGCTTAGAAGATTAGAGACCAGGCTAAGCCAATTCTTATAGGCTTATAAAAAGTTTCTTAGGATAAGCTTAGTTTTTTTACTTCTTCTCAGCTTAGAGACGTTGACTAAGCATCTATCTATACTTTTAGGATTGTAGAATAAGGTTAGGTTCTGGAGTTAATGGGAAGTCCAAAACCCTTACAGCTGAGGTCAGATGCTTCGGGGAGAGGTGTGCATATCGAAGTGTCATCGTCGGCGAAGTATGTCCGAGAAGGTTGCTCACCGTGGCGAGGGGGACACCTCGCATAATGAGCCAGGACGCAAAGGTATGCCTGAGGTCGTGAAAGTGGAAATCGGTTAGTCCTGAAGCCTCACAGGCCCGTTCAAAGCCATGTCTCACATCATCCCACCGATGCCCGGCAGGATCGTGAAAGACCCAGGGGACATCGGGCCGGGTTCGTAAACCACTAAAGAGGCCCCAGAGCGTTTCGTTGAAGGGGAGGGCACGTGCCTTCCCATTCTTGGTCTGCTTCAGCCGGATAAACCCATGTGTCATGTCGACACAGTCCCAGGTAAGCCCTAACAGTTCTCCTTTTCTCATGCCAGTATGAAGAGCGGTCAGCACGATAGGCCTCAGCCAGTCCTCACAGGCTTGAAGCAATCGCTCTGCCTCAGCTTCCCCTGAGAGGTACCGCAACCGGCCATCTGGTTCTTGGTACTTGCGTATGGCGGTCAGCTCTTCCCGAAGGGCCTTCCGTAACAACTTCCACTCGACGGCCTTACTTAAGGCATGCTTCAGCGTCGCCATTTCCCGGTTGATCGTGGCAGGGCCAACCTTCTCACCCAAGCGCAGCGCCCTGTAGTGATCTAAGATTTCCACAGTGAGGGTGTGAATCGGTGGATTGCCCCATACTCGGGCGAAGTGGGCAAAATGAATCTTCTTGGTCGCCAGTCCGCGTTGATGCCCGACAAAGGCGAGATATCGCTCCTTCAGTTCCTCCAGTGCAACCGGCTTGATTGTCGGAGCCGGAACGATGCCCTCCATCGCTTCTTTCCGCCGATCAATGAGCCGCTGTTCTGCATCCTTCTTGTTGCTCGTTTTGCAGGATTCAAATTGTTGCCTGCCGATGGCATTACGATATGTCATCCACCAGATGTTTCCCCGCTTGTAGAGGCCTCGCGTTGACCGTGCCATGTGTTCACCGTCCTTTGTTGAGTTCCCGTTCTAGTAAAGAACGGATGTACCCAGATACCGTGTACCCCTGTGTCCGTAGCGCATCGAGCTGTGCCTTCAATGAGACGGGAAGCCGAATCAACACCTTCGTTTGTTTCATGAGAAATCCCTTCCATCTAATGTGCTAGCAGTATAGCAAGATATATAGTTATATGGCAAGCTAGAGAGTTGACTGTCTAGCTGGTGTGCTGTACCGTTCCCGGCGTGACACGAGAGAAAGCAACCGCGCAGAAGAAGACCTTCGGTTTACGGCTGAATCAGGAACTCATGAAGGAGTTGTCCCACCTAGCCGTGGACAAGGAACGATGGGTCAATGATTTAGTTGACGAAGCAATACGCGACTTGCTCAAGAAGTATCAGAAGCAAAAGTAGACTACCTCGAAGACGATCCTCACTTGTTCAAAACCTCCCCTAGAGCTCTGTTGCAACAGAAAGCCGTTCCTTCTTAGAATCTGCCGCTCTGGCGAGTTCACCCATGAACACCTGTCCATCCTGTCTATCTGAGCTTGCTGAAAAAAGTCGTTACTGCATTAAGTGTGGCAGACAATTTCTCTGGGGAGAAACCAACAGGGAATTCGATACGTGGAGATCGCCTGCCCTCACCACTGCCGATGAAGCGGCTCGGAAATTAGCTGTCTCTTTTCTCTATGAGCCAGACGTAGAACTATTTCTGAAAGGAAAGGACGAGGGTTTCATTGAAAATTTCAAATATTTCTTGAAGGATGTTCTCTGCACACGGGCAACATGCTTTGATCCGACGCTTAAAATGGTCGATCAAACTAGGGATCCCACAGAATGGATTGAAGATGTGAAACGCATTGCAGTGGCATACTTGGAAACCCCCTGGTTGCACAACCCTTGGCTGACTAATTACCTAATACGGGAAGTGGCCTCCTGTCAGCTGCAGGCTTTGGCATACCAACGGAACAGAGGAATTTATCCTGAATATCATCTTAGGCGCTCATTGAAAGAACCGTATAACTCAATCGCCCCTCCTTTGTTAGGGGCGGCTTTCTTTCTCTGCCTTCTGACGCTCCTGTACTACCTGCTTTCTTATGATCAGATCGGATGGGCGGCATTGGTATTGCTTTACTTTGTCTATCATTACTCGCTCAAAGTATGGCAAATGATCTCTCGGGGAAAAAGTCGTCGAAAGCTCTTCGAGTATCTGGAAATGTACTCAATTATCACTCATGATATTTTCTCTAGTTCTTATGATGTAGACACGATCCTACGTCGTCTCAAGTCCTGTGAGGCAAAGGGGCTATTTCCCTATAGCGTGCTATTTGCACTATTGGAGCTCAAAAAGCGCTGAAGAAGGACGCTGCTACGAAAAGGACGTGTGTGGTGGTCACATGGCACTAGCCATGAATATGCAGGGCTACGCCGCCTTTTTTGTATTTCGAGGGTGCTTTTAGGAGCCCATAGCCCCTTCAGCAACTGTATGCTGGCGCGGTAGATCGGAGTGTCCTGAATATCTGAGTGGTGTCCTCTAAACTTAGGCATCTGGGGGGATTTGGGCGGTTGGGCTATATATTTCTTACGTCCTTTTTGTATTTCCATGATGCGTTGAGGAGCCCATCTCTCCTCAAATCTGCCCTTTGCCGATCTTGTTGCAGGTGAAGCTTTGAGAAGCATCCTGAGAACTCAGGTGGTCCAGCGTCGAGGTTTCAAAAGAGCATTTCCACTTCCTATGCCCTGTGCGGCTGTGTTCACTTTTGGTGCGTTTGGTGCGCTCTAACTAGGCCTGTGAACCGACGGCTATGACCCACCGGACGGGCAGTCGGCATTCGGCTTCAGTTAGTGGGTGGAACGCCTCAAAAGTTCCGTCTGGGTATACGGCCAATACCTTCCCCTGTTGCCGTGGTAGAGCTTCACTCATCCATTCAACCCAATCGCCAACCTGAAGAACTGGGCGGACTTGATCCAGTTGCTTTTCTTGGAGCCGGACAGGATCTCCTCCAAGCAGATCAACCGGGATGCCCGGTTCTAGGTGAAGTGCTCCGGTTCTCCTGCATATATCTGGCGTGGCTTCTGGGGGAGTGAGAACCTCTGAGACTGGCGGAAGGATTGCTTGGCAAACAAGGCAGGCAGGCCAGTGAATATTGATCACTGCCTCGCATTCAGAACACCGAGAAACTGCCGTCATGGTCATATATCCGTCCCTCTATGAAACTTATGGGGAAACCATGAGGAAACTTCTGGTTTCCTGTCTCGGAAAATGTTTTGAGGTCGGAAACCATGCATCACCGCTCTGGCAGCTATGTTTTTTTAGAAAGTTTCCTGAAGTCTGTGTGTGAATTGCCGGAACCAAATTAGGAAACCTTTGATTGCTGCTGGAAACCAGATAGGAAACTCTGAGGAAACCATGAGGCAAGCCGGTCATTGGACACCTGCTTTGATCCTCTTGAGGAGTTTCGACGCATACCCTTTTGTGATTCCAAGCTCTTCCGCGATGTCACTAGGACTGATGACGCCCTCGTTGAATAATCGCTGTGCCTGGTCCAGCTTGCATTCTTCGATAGGTTGGTAGACCCATTGCAGGCGATCATTGACGGTCTGAAGCCGAACATCCAGAGGCGCTACATCCTTGCCGGTCACACTCCGGGACTTGGTAAACGCCAACTCAAAATGGCATCCTTCACGGTCATCCGCTCCAGGTGGCTTCGACAATTGGATTACCGTATCAAGAGAGTCTTCCCGCCCACTCGTGCCCCGTTGTTTCCCGTCCTTTCCGGCATGATGAACTAAAACGGTCGCCAGCCCTCGATGGCGAAGCCGGATCAGCCACGCGCCAATGGGCTCCCAGTCTTCTTTACGGCATTCGTCGATGCCACTGAAGAGACATGAGATATTGTCGAGGATCAGCACGCGAATGTCCGGGCGAGCATCGAGGATCCTGACCACTTCTTGCCGCATGGGCTCAGAGGTAAGAATCAAGTCCTTCCCCCCGCACCGCTGATAAACCAGCTGACTCGTTAGAAATTCCAAAGACGCTCTTGGAGGTTTACCCATGAGAGCTGTCGTCCTGGTTCGAAGTTCATCGAGCTGCATCTCCCCATCCACATAGAGGACCCCTACCGGATTCTCGACCTTCCAGTTCCACAGGTCTTGCCCGCTTGTCAGTGAAACGGTTAGGGCTAATTGGAAAAAGGTTTTCCCGACGCCACGAGGGCCGTAGACCATCACGTTGCCCCCTTCAGGTAGCCAGGGCAAATGCTGAGGGCGCTTAGGAAGATCAAGGCTGAGGAGACTACTGTAACTGACTAGCGCCTCTGAAAGAGGCAGCCTCGTGTCAGGCTTCTGGTAGTCGTGGAGGGCTCGCAGTCGAGCGAATAATTCTTCAGGATCGGCTCCTGAGTATGCCCGCTCCTGGATGGAATAGATTTCCCGAATGATCCTCCGGTTCTCGGCAGCTTTGCGGACTGAGAGGCAGTAGCTTTTGATGTTCACCGATGACACGACACCGGCAACGAGCTCAGCAAGGTAGGCAGCTCCACCAATGTTGGTAAGCTCCCCTTTCTGTTTGAGGCGTTCAGTCAACGTGACATTGTCAATTGAATCTCCGCATTCGGCCAGATCGAGCATTGCCCGATAAATGCATTGATGCCCCTGTGACGTGAAGTCTCCATCTGCCACAAGTTCTTGAGCTACAGCCAAAGCAGCGGGGTCTAGCAATACGGCACCTAGAATAGCTTGCTCGGCCTCAGGTGCTTGGGGAAGTGATCGGGGAAGGTCAAGGGCAGCTTCTATCATAGCCTGCCCCCTTCTGCTTCTGCGGGAGGCATCGGACGCCGTAAGGCTGCCAGCACTTCGTCAATCCGAAAGCGAACGCCTCGGCCTTCTGTCCCTACTGAGTAGCAAGGTATTTGGCCAGACCTCGCCATCCGGTACGCCGTACCTTTCGTTAGAATGCCGCGCTCCTCAAGCACCGCAGCTGTAACCAACTCACATTGATCCTGTTCCATGTAGACCTCCACAGATTAAGGGGGATACTCCTATAGCTTCCATGAGAGGCCGTCCGACCTCAGGAAGCCACCTCTACCTATGGAGAAAACGAAAAGGAGTGGGGTAATTAGTCGTCGGAGGAAGGATCGGACCCGAAATCTTCCATGCGTAAAACTCGTCTAGTACGGGCATGTTCAATAGTGGATAAGTCCAGGCCTGTGCGTTCTCTCCACGCCGATTTTTCCTTACGAAGTAAAGGTTTGTGTTTCCCGCACAACTCCCCGGAAGTCGTATACGTTTCTGCGCAATCGGTGCAATTTGAAATATCCTCCACCGCCTCAGGCAAATTCTCTGGGTCTAACAGATGTCTGAGTTTGGGGTTCTTCAGAATGGGACGTTCAAGGCCATCAAGGAATTCATTCTGAATATCCAAGGTTGCAATCTTCCTGCGGACCGAAAGATAGGCATCACGAATAGTGGATGGTCTTTTCCCGAGTTCTTCTGCGACATCCTTGAATGTCGCCTGCTTTTCCCCGGTTCCCTTGGTCATGAGATCAAAAACTTTCAGTTGGAACTTAAGGCTCGGGGGCTTCTTGCGATCATGGCCACCGAAATACGAATGCCTCAGTTCCTGATGGATAAGTGGAATCAGTTGGTCGAGAGTGAGGGAATGGTCTACTGAAATCTCAATAATGGTCTTAAACCCTCCGCCAGGGCGAGAACCGAGAATACGGACGGGGGCGGCTGATACCGAAAAATCGGATTTTCCCTTTCTTGCCGCCTGGTACCATCGCTCTAGTCCTTTGATAGTAATTAGCCGCTCTGTATCGGGCCAAAATGCCAGATCCGGGAGACGATGTACTCGCCATTTGCCGAGATAGCGAAAGTGTAGAAAGTCAAGTTTTCTGAGTGACTTAGAGCTCCAGAGTGGTTCATGTCGATTGACCCATAATTTCAGCTTTTCATAGTCAGTTAGGTATTTAGCGACATCTTTGCGAAACTCCTCGTTGCGAACTAAGAGCGTCCACCTGTCGTAATCCGCTCTTAGAAAGTCCTGGAGTGCTTCCTGTGCGTTTTTCCTTCCCATGCCCTTCCTTTACGGGCGCACTGACGTGTTTTTGGTTTTGTATATATTGACTATGGCCCTATCATCAGGAAGCGAGCTTTTTTACCGGAGGAAAATTTTTGTGACGGTCTGGTGCGGAGCAGGCGATGGCGTCGACGCACTTAAAATTTTCCCCCATACCCTCCCATGCCCCCCTTTGGCGATTTCAGGCTGACGGGTTTACTGTCAAGTAACTGTCAAGTGGCTGCCCGATTCTACCGTTTCCTGGGGTAGCGTGCTGTTTCGTGGATATAGATAAAGCCTAGGGAAAATGCAACAATACGTCACGGTGGGTCACAGGAGGAGAATGGTTGCGCTCCCTTCAGGGTCTAGCGCCCTCACGGGTGTCCGGGTTCAAATCCCGGCTTCGGCACCAACCCTACCGTTTGGTAAGACTATTGCACTCCCCTTCGAGCACACAGACAGCTCGAAGCCATGCTTGACATCGATGTGGAGCCTCCCACAGCCATCACCATTTCTTACGGCGTTCCACGTATCATCATGACGTACGGAAATGGTATTTTGATGACAGCATGGTCGGCTTCAATAACAATGGATTCAGTCACAATCCACTCCCTTGGCAAGTATGCAAACCTTCAAGAAGCCGCTATCAGATTACCAATGACGGATCGGTCGACTTGCGAGAGATGACTAAGTTGAAAGGTAGGATGACAATGAGACGACTTGTGCTCGCAGGAATCTTGATCCTGAGCAGTGCGGCGATCGTAGCAACGGCGGAACCGCTGCCCGGGGCTCCAAAGCCGGTGGTCCCCCCCAAATCGATCCCGCTAGCTGGGGAAGAACCCTACGAGGCGCTCAAGCGTGGCGACTACCGAGTTGCAGCAGGACTCTTCTCTCCACGGGCAGAAAAGGGCGATGTGCGAGCGCAGTACAATCTCGGGCTCCTGTATGCTAGCGGGATGGGTGTGGTGCAAGACTACCAGGCCGCATTGAAGTGGCATCGCTTGGCGGCAGGGCAAGGCCATGCTGGCGCCCAAAACGAACTCGCGCAGATGTATGCCAAGGGACAGGGTGTTCAACAGGATCAGGTGCGCGCCTATGTCTGGTACAGCGTCGCGGGGGAGTCGTCGACCGGTGGGTCAAAGACGGAAATCATCAAGGACCGGGACCACATGGCGAAGCGTATGACGCCGGATCAGATTCAGAAAGCAGAGGGGCTGACCAAACAGTGTCTGGAATCGCAGTTGAAGAAATGCGGCGAGAGATAAAGTGCTAGCTAGAGTCTAAGATTACACCCCATCCAAATCGTGACTTTCCATAGTTCTGTTGGCCAAGGGGCATCCAAGCAGATTCCTCATCAACTCCCAATAGCTCCGTGCAGGTAGACAGGTCCGGCGAGACTCCAATCGTTCTTTCCCGTCTTGCGTTCATTGAAAATGCATGGATCTATCGCGAAGGTTTCAGACTCCTTTCGGCTTGGGCTCATTCAAGGGCGTGCGTTCTCGTATGGGAAGATTGATGGTTCGACAAGCTCACCACGAACGGCCTTCTGGGATAGAAGGCCTAAGCCGTACGGAGATTCTTGATCTCTCTCAAAGTCATTTCGATTTCCTCTGACGAATTCACGAGACTCGGGGCGAGTCTGACATACTTCGTTGCGTAGGGTGTGACACTCCCGACAATGTTGCGTTGCCTGAGCTTCTCTACTACTGTGCGTGGTGCCAGACCGGCTACTTCAAGACACACAATCCCAGCCGACAGATCTTGCGACATCGGTGTGTGGAGGGTCACGTGGGGCATGGCCGCCAAACCCTGTTTCAACTGCTGGTTGAGCTCATAGATGCGCTGCGTCACTTTGGATTTCCCGATGGCCTGATGAAATAGGAAGGCTTCATCCAATGCCCAGCGATGTTCAAACGAATGGAATCCGCCGGGAGTCATGTGGACTGATTGAGGGAGACCCTTTGAGGATTTGTTCTCCATCCAGAGGTCATAGGCCTGACTGCTAAAGGTCGGGATCGTCGCCCTGGCGATCGGCCAGGCTTTTGGCTGGCCCCATACCAAACCGGTTCCACGGGGACCGAACATCCATTTGTGTGTCCCGGCGATCAAGAAGTCACAACCCAGCTCGTTCACACGGAAGTCTTCGACTCCCAATGCATGGACTCCGTCCACGCAGAAGATGACCCGATTCTGTTCATCCCGCGAACGATTGATAGTCTGGATCGCCTGCGCCATCTCATGAATGGGCAGTTTGAGCCCTGTGCTGGAGTGGACCCAAGTGACAGCCACGATGCGTGTCATTGGGGTGATGCCTTTGCGCAACGATTCGACGATTTCATCGCGTGAAACGGTCTTGAGTGAACGATAGAGGTGAATCTGTCGTACCATGGCGCCTGTCCGTTCAGCGCGAAGGCGCAACGCAGTTTCCGTCGAATAGTGGTCATGGGTCGTTGTCAAAATTTCCTGCTCGTTGCCAAGCTTAAGACCACCATAGAGAAGCCCCAGTCCCATCGTCGTGCTGTCGGTCAAGGCAATGTCGGCAGTGTTAGATCCCAGATACTCGGCTGCCGCCAAGAGGACTTTCGCCTCCTGTTTCTCTTCATGTTCGGACCAATAGCCGATCGGATCGGCATCCAGGCCGGCTCGATGTCGTTCGATCGCGTCGCGCACCGGGGCGGGATGGGATGCAAGGAAGAACGCGGCCAAGTGGATAAGCTGTGGAGAGAGAGGAAACTTGGCTCGTAGGTCCTCCCAGTTTGTGAAGCGGTGTGGCGAGGGTTGCTGATTGGCCAAGGTGCGAGAGGATGCACTGGCCAGCACCGCTGCACTCAAGGCCAACCCTGTCCTGACCAGAAAGCCTCGACGTCCAATGTCGGTCATGGGATGTCCTCCTCAGAAATGAGTCCACTGTATGCTTTATGGGGAAAATCGGGCAAAGAGAGAAACAAGTCAAGCCCCTGGCTGGTGAGCCAGCCAGGGGCTCGGAATAAGGGTAGTGGAGCTTCGATTAGTTCTGATAGGTCTCCATCGGCGGACAGCTGCAGACGAGATGGCGGTCGCCATAGGCTTCGTCGATCCGGCTCACGCTTGGCCAGAACTTGCTTTGTCTGACCCAGGGGGCTGGAAAGGCGGCCTGCTCGCGGCTATAGGGGCGGTTCCATTCTGTAGCGATCACGCTTGCCGCGGTATGAGGTGCGTTCTTCAGGATATTGTTAGTTCGCGGTTGGCACCCGTCGACGATCTCCTGAATCTCGGCTCGGATTAAAATGAGTGCTTCGCAGAGCCGATCGAGTTCCTGTTTAGATTCGCTTTCCGTCGGTTCGATCATAAGTGTGCCAGCTACGGGGAATGACACAGTCGGCGCATGGAAGCCGTAGTCCATCAGTCGTTTGGCAACATCCATCGCCTCGATACCGGCGCTCTCTTTGAATTCGCGCAAATCCAAAATAAACTCATGCGCCACTAGTCCTGACTCTCCGCGATATAGGATGGAGTAGTGCTTTTCCAGGCGCTTCGCCATGTAGTTGGCGTTGAGGATGGCCACCTGGGTCGCCTTGGTCAAACCTTCGCGTCCCATCATGGCGATATAGGTCCAGGAGATCGGAAGAATGCCTGGACTGCCGAACGGCGCCGCTGAGACTGGGCCAATGGTTTGTGGGCCACCGAGCTTGACCACAGGGTGTCCTGGTAAGAACGGGACCAGGTGCTGCGCGACACCGATGGGTCCCACGCCAGGCCCACCACCGCCATGCGGGATACAAAACGTCTTATGGAGGTTGAGATGGCACACATCGGCTCCAATATCGCCGAGACGGCAGAGGCCGACCATGGCATTCATGTTGGCTCCGTCGATATACACCTGTCCGCCGTGGGTATGGACGATTTGGCAAATGCGCCGCACGCTGGCCTCAAACACACCGTGGGTCGAGGGATAGGTCAGCATTAGGGCCGCCAATCGGTCTCGGTATTCAGCCGCTTTGGTTTCCAGATCCGCGACATCCACATTTCCGTTTCGATCGCAGGCGACGACGACCACGGTCATGCCGACCATGGCTGCGGTAGCTGGATTTGTTCCGTGGGCTGAGACCGGGATCAAACAGACATCCCGGTGTCCCTCACCCTTTGACCGATGGAAGGCTCGGATCACCATCAAGCCGGAGTACTCGCCCTGTGAGCCCGCATTCGGTTGAAGCGAAAATGCCGAAAATCCTGCGATCTCGGCCAACCACCCTTCCAGTTGACGGAACAGGGTTTGATAGCCACGGGTTTGGTCAACCGGGGCAAACGGATGCAGCTTGGCGAACTCCGGCCAGGTCACCGGTAGCATTTCTGATGTGGCATTGAGCTTCATTGTACAAGAGCCCAATGGGATCATTGAGTGCACGAGTGAAAGGTCTCGCGCTTGCAATCGATAGAGATAGCGGAGCATTTCGTGTTCAGAATGATAGCGGTGGAACACCTCATGCGTGAGATACGGGCTGATCCTCATCAATGGAGTGGGGTAGGTTAGAGTGATGGAAGAGGCAAGGTCCGAGAGTTGGAACGGCAACTGGTCATGGCCGACAAAGATCCGCAGGATGCGAAGCACTTCCTGCTCGGAACTGACTTCGTCGAGCGACAGGCCTATGGCCCCGTCTTCGTACTGTCGGAAGTTGATGCCTTGCGCTTCCGCTCTCGCGACGATCTGTTCGGCTTGGGGCATGGATACCGGTACTCGAATCGTATCGAAAAAGAATTTGGGCAACACCTCAAATCCCAAACGACGCAAGCCCTCCGCAAGCAACAGTGTCAAGCCATGAACCCGTTCGGCGATGCGACGCAACCCGTCTGGCCCATGGTAGACCGCAAACATGGCTGCCATTACCGCCAGTAAGACCTGGGCGGTACAGATGTTGCTTGTGGCCTTTTCCCGTCGGATGTGTTGCTCGCGTGTTTGCAGGGAGAGTCGGATGGCCGGCTTGCCGGTGACATCTTTGGAGACGCCAACGAGTCGACCGGGTATCTGCCGTTTGAACTCTTCTTTGGTCGCTAGAAACGCGGCATGGGGTCCACCGAAGCCGATGGGGACACCGAACCGTTGAGTCGAGCCTACAGCGATATCGGCGCCGAATTCTCCAGGTGAACGGAGAATGGTGAGTGCCAGAAGATCAGTGGCCACGACGACAAGAACCCCGGCCTCATGGGCCTGGGTCACCAAGGCACTGAAATCGCCCACATAACCATCCGTGGCAGGGTACTGGAGGAGAATGCCGCATAGTTCTGGGCGTGCACAATCAGCGGCCGATGGGACTCCCATTTTGAGGACGATACCCAATGGTTCAGCCCTAGTCCGCAACACAGCGAGAGTTTGCGGATGGCAGTCGCGCGAGACGAAGAACTCATGGCGTTCTTGGCCGCCATGGCGGGCGATCGCGTAGCACATAGCCATCGCCTCTGCGGCCGCCGTCGCTTCATCCAACAGCGAGGCATTGGCCAGCGGTAGACCGGTCAGGTCTCCAACCATGGTCTGGAAGGTGACGAGGGCCTCCAAGCGGCCTTGTGAGATCTCGGCTTGGTATGGAGTGTACTGCGTATACCAAGCCGGATTTTCAAGAATATTCCGTTGAATCACTCCGGGAGTAACACAGTCGTAGTATCCCATGCCAATGAGTGACCGATAGACCTTGTTCTGGGCGGCAATACTCTGGAGTCGCGTGAGTACGGCTTGCTCACCCTCACCGTTTGGAATGTCCAGGCCCCGCTGAAGGCGGATATCGGGTGGAACGGTTGTATCAACCAATGTCCCAAGTGACTGATGGCCTAACGTGGCCAGCATCTCTTGAATATCTGCATCGGTAGGGCCAAGGTGTCGATGCACAAAGTCGTCCGTTGGTTGAAGCCATCTCGGAGTATTCATGAAGTCAGCCACCCCTTTGTTCGATTGTCGAGACCGCTGCCATTCGCACGAATGGTGTTCTGCTCGTCATGTTGACCGGGTAGCCTACCATGGGATCATCATATTTCCAAGGGACCGGATCTGTTCCTTGTGGCGATGACAAACTTTGAGCGATGGGGTAGTAGGCCAAAAATAGGCATCAGGAATTATTGGGTTTATCCGTCGAAGCATGAGCCTGCACCGCCTCTCTCTTTCGTTGCTTTTTAAAGAATTCACGCTATTGTGAGGTGGTCTACCAAGTCCGGAGCGTTGACCATGAACGCCACAAGTCGAGGCTCCAGTCCGGATTCTGAGAAGCTATCCACTGGCCGCTCTTTTAAAGGAATAGCCCTCGTCATCGCGCTGCCCGTCGGTCTCCTGGCCGTAGGCGGATATATGATCCTCAACGGCAATGGGATCCCGACCACTTTCTTGGCACCTGATTCTCAGCGGACCGCCTCACTGACGGAGTATCCATCGAACTCCAGGACGGCGGAGGCGCGCCTCACTCGCGAGGAAATCGACCGGCTTCTTGGAGCTCTCGACGAGGCCGTCCGTAGAAAAGATGTCGATGGTGTCCTCCGCCATATTTCCTATGACGCAACGATCACTATCCATTTAAAGCAAGGCCCACAGCAGCAAACGGCCTCGCTGACATGGGATGACTATCGGAAGACACTGGCCATGGCATTCGCTTTTCCAAGCGACCATGATTTCGTGCGCACGCATACGTCGGTCTCGTTGTCGCCGGATGAGCGAAGTGCGAAGGTATCCTTCAAGTCGACCGAAACTCTTCGCCCAGCCAATCATGAATTCAAGGCAGAAGGGGAAGAAACCCTCCTCTTCACGATCCGCGAGGGGAAACCGATGATTATCTCTCTGGAACAGACCTTCCCCGGTGACTCCACCTAGTGAAGTACGTCAGAAGTCGCCGGACATACTCTTGGTCCTTAGCCTCTCAGTCCTGTGAATCAGGCCTCCCTCCGGTTTCTCTGACCTCGAGATTCATGGAGCGTCGTTTGGTATAATCACTCCCCTGATCAATCTTTGCGGGAGTGGGTATGCGGGTGCTTGTTCTTGAAGACGAAACCAAAGTCGGTTGCTTTATTAAGCGGGCGCTGGAAGAAGAAAGCTACGCCGTCGATCTCTGCGAAGACGGGGCTAAGGGATTGGAGATGGCATTGGCGACGGACTACGATCTCCTGGTGGTCGATGTCATGTTGCCGGGTATGTCTGGATTGGATGTACTCAAGAATATTCGTCAAAAACGTATCCAAACGCCCGTATTGATTCTATCGGCTCAATCGCAGATCGATCAACGAGTCAAAGGGCTGGATGCTGGTGCCGATGACTATCTCACCAAGCCGTTTGCCATTGACGAGCTCCTTGCACGGGTTCGCGCCTTACTGCGTCGTGGTGCTACTGAAAGTCCAGGCGTACTCCAAGTCGATGACTTGATGCTTAACCCGGCGACACGTGAGGTGACACGAGGCGGGCAGCGTATCGACCTGACCTTGAAAGAATATGCCTTACTGGAATACTTGATGCGTCATACCGGTCGGGTGCTCACCCGACCAATGATCTCTGAGCATGTGTGGAATCAAGACTTCGATACGTTTACGAACGTCATTGATGTCTATGTGAACTATCTCCGAAACAAGATCGACCGTGGCCGAACGAAAAAGCTGATCCATACCATCCGCGGAAGCGGATACATGCTGAAGGCTGACTAGCAGGATGTGGAGCCCGGTGGTTCTAACCCAGGCCGCCACTGCAGCAGTCCAAGACCGAGGTTGTGCCACGATGCTCGTTCGTCCTTATAGGCCAGGAGGTAGCTGATGCCGCTACGTGTCCGGTTGACCCTCTGGTATGGGACCGTACTGGCTCTGGTCTTGATCGTGTTCTCCGTGGTTCTCTATGCCATTACGGCGAGAAGTCTCCGCGATACCGTCGATGAAGCGTTGGAAGACACGGCGACGACGGCCGTACGCTCGCTCGAAACGCACGGGTTTTTGCCCCTAATCGATGAAGAAGAACTGCTCTCTCAGTTTCCGGAGCTCACACGCATCGACAAATTCTTCCAGATTTTCAGCCCTTCCGGTACCATCACGATCCGCTCCCCGAATATCAAACAACACGAGGTTCCACTGAGTCGGACGGCTCTCGACGCCGCGTTCGCTGGGCAGAGCATCTATGAGTCGGCCAAGTACCCCAAGGAGCCTCCCTTGCGATTGATTTCCATGCCGATCATGTACCGAGGCAATCTGCTATACATCGTGCAGGTCGGTACGTCGATGGAGTCAGTAGGTGAGACGCTTCATCGCTTTCTTATTCTCGCTCTGGTAGCAATCCCGATCGCGTTGGCCGTGTCGCTCGCCGGAGGCTGGTTTCTGGCTGGGCGGGCGCTTCGTCCGGTCGATAGGATTACCCTGGCTGCGCAGCGAATTGCCGCTGGAGATCTGAGTCAGCGACTCAGTATTCCAGGGGCCCACGATGAAATTGGACGCCTGGCGGCAACCTTTAACAACATGATCGGCCGGCTGGATGCTTCGTTTCGCCAGATCCGTCAATTTACCAGCGATGCGTCTCATGAGTTGAGAACGCCGTTGACGGTGATGAAGGGTGAGACAGACTTGGTTCTGAGAAAATCTCGACCTCTTGAAGATTACAAGGCGGTGCTGGAGAGCAACCTCGAAGAGATTGACCGGATGACTCGCATCGTGGATGAACTGTTGTTTCTCTCCCGTGCCGATATGGGAGAGGTGAAGGTGGAGTCCGAGCCGGTTTCCCTCCAGTCGTTGGTGGAAGACGTTCATCGTCAGGCGAAACTGCTGGGACACGAACGACAGATTGAAGTGGTGCTGGGAACCGTCATGCCGCTTATTGTTCAGGGGGATGACCTGCGGCTTCGTGAATTGCTGCTCAATCTAGTTGAGAACGCGATGAAGTACTCGAACCCTGGCGGCAAAGTTGAGATCTCATTGTTGAAAGACGGTCAGGAAGCACGGCTTTCCATCACCGATCACGGCATCGGCATTGCCGCGGGTGACCACAAGAAGATTTTCCAACGTTTCTTCCGCACGGATGTGGCTCGTTCCCACACAAAGAAGGGAACTGGGCTCGGGCTCGCCATTTGCGCCTGGATCGCCGATCTCCATAAGGGACGGGTCGAGGTCAAAAGTGAACTTGGCCAAGGATCGACCTTCACTGTCGTGCTGCCGCTCGCACGCTTATCAGCTTAGCAGACTTTAATACTCGGCTAATCCCTTTCTCATCACTGATTGTTACGGTTCCTTCCAGATGAAGGGCGAGGATTTGCTCATCTACGCAGGGAGCGACGATACAGCCCTGCGCTACACCTGATGCTGAAATCAGGAGTAGACAGTGTCGTTGGTTAGCGTCAAGAAGGAGGACATATGTCATCGTACATGAACCGTGCGATCTATTTTATCGCTGGGATCAGCCTCCTGGCTGGGTTCCTGGGCTGGGGGAGTAACGTGCTCACATCATCCTACGCCTCCAGTGTCCCCATTCAGGTCGAGGCGCCCGTGACCGTTACTGCCCCGGCTCCCGGCTTTACCGAGGTTGCCAAGCAGGTCACTCCGGCGGTCGTCAATATTACGACGGTCATGGCCGAGAAGGCTTCGGATGGACTTTCCCAGCCTGATGAGTTGCGTGACAGGATGGAAGAATTCTTTGGGAAGCCTCTCGATCCCTGGGGACGTGGACCTCATAACCCTCGGGAGTTTCGCGGGCCCCGCAAAGGCCAAGGGTCAGGCGTCATCATCTCGCCGGATGGATATGTCCTGACGAACAATCACGTAATCTCCAATGCGCGCGAAGTGCACGTCACGCTTCCCGACAAGCGTGAATTTAAGGGGAAGATTGTCGGCACCGACCCCAAAACCGACCTTGCTGTGGTCAAGATCGACGCGAGCGCCCTTCCCGCTGTTGCGTGGGGCGATGCGTCCATCCTGCAAGTCGGTGAATATGTTCTGGCGGTGGGCAATCCCTTCGGACTGAATTCCACTGTCACGCTTGGAATTGTAAGTGCCGTTGGACGTGGTCATATGGGCATCACGCAATATGAAGATTTTATTCAGACAGACGCTGCCATTAATCCAGGTAACTCAGGTGGTGCGCTGGTGAATACCAAAGGGGAGCTCGTGGGCATCAACACGGCCATCTTTTCACAGACCGGCGGATATCAAGGTGTGGGTTTTGCGGTCTCCACGACGATGGCCAAGCCGATTTACGAAAGTCTGGTAAAGACTGGGACGGTGGTTCGAGGCTATCTTGGGATCGGTCTTCAAGAGTTAACCCAGGACTTGGCTAAGTCGTTTGGCGTTAAAGATTCCAAAGGCGCGTTGATCAGCGATGTGAAGGAGAATGGCCCGGCTGACCTGGCCGGACTCAAGCAGGGCGATGTGGTCCTTGAATATCACAGCACTCCCGTAGAGGATGGGGTTGCGTTGCAGCGATTGGTCACCAAGACTCCGGTTGGCACAAAAGTATCGCTGAAAGTGATGCGCGATGGGCGTGCACGTGAGCTTATGGTCAAAGTCGGTGAGCAGCCCGACCAAGAAAAGATTGCCAAGGTCGAAACCAGCCAAGGAGACTATGGCTTGGCTGGTATATCGGTCGAGGACTTAGATCAAGAGACCGCCAGGGAGTTGGGCTTCATTGGCAAGCCACAAGGTGTGATTGTGACCAAGATCGAACCGGACAGCGGAGCCGAGAGGGCAGGACTCATGCCAGGCGATGTGATTCGAGAGCTCAATCGGCAACCGGTTAAATCGGTGAAGGATTTTGCAAAAGTGTCTTCTGACCTGAAGAAAGGGGATAACGTTCTGATTCTCGTCAATCGGCGTGGGAGTTCGCTATTCCTGTCCAGCAAGGTCTAGCCGCAGTCGCACAGAACAGCGGAGCGGGTCCCATGGATCCGCTCCCTAGTTGTGTGCAGGTGGACGTTTTTGGCAGCAGCTAGTCGAATACGACAGTCTTCCTCCCGTAGACGAGAACACGCCGTTCGACGTGTCTCCGGACGGCGCGTGCCAGCACGACTTCTTCAAGATCCCGCCCTTTGCGAACGAGATCCTCTACTGTATCCCGATGGCCCACGCGAATCACGTCTTGTTCGATAATAGGTCCTTCGTCCAGGTCTTGAGTTGCGTAATGGGCGGTCGCCCCGATGATCTTCACACCACGATCGTAGGCTTGTCGGTAAGGGTTGGCTCCGATAAATGCTGGCAGGAAGGAATGGTGGATATTAATGACGGGGCAGGCGACCTGAGTCAGAAAATCTGCGCTGAGGATCTGCATATAGCGAGCCATGACCACAAGCTCGACGTGATGTTCCTTCAGGAGGGCTAGGACCTGTTGTTCCTGCTGGGGTTTGGTTTCCTTCGTGACCGGATAGACGGCATAGGGAATGTTGAATAGTTCAGCCCAGCTTGCGCAGGTGTCGTGGTTCGAAATGATGATGGGGATGTCGATGTGTAGCTCGTCTCGACGGTGCCGCTGAAGAAGGTCGGCCAGACAATGATCCTGTTTCGAGACCAGAAGGCCGACACGAGGCCGTAAGCTGGACGGATACACTTCATAGTGCATCTCGTACACCTTCGCGATCGGATCAAAGGCGGCCGGTATATCCCCTGGAGGTATCTGAAGTCCATCCGTGGCAAATTCCATCCGCATGAGAAAATCGTTTGTTTCCTCATCGGTATGGTGGTCGGAGTCGAGAATGTTGCCCCCAAAATCGTGAATGAACCCCGATACGCGTGCAACGATGCCTTTGCGATCCTTACAACGGATCAGGAGAACGATCGAGTCCTTCTTCCTTGCGGTCATGACTGTGTGCTCCTCTGTCGTCGTTACAATGAGTCTGCTAGAAAGGGCAAGGTTCGGCAATCAGTGAGCAGTTGTTGTCATGATGCGTCCAACCAGATCGAATCCTGCCGCGTCGGTAATCTCGACCCTGCAGAAGTCACCGGATGCTGGATCAGAAGTTTTGCAACCGGCATCGACTGAGTCCTCATCGATATAGACGACGCCATCGATCTCAGGCGCCAGCCCTTCGTGACGTCCTTCGAGAACGCCCTCCGTCTCCTCGGATCGCCCATCAATCAGGACATCAAGAACTGAGCCGATCTTCGCTCTCCCTTTGGATGCGGCAATTGCTTCCTGCACGGAGAGGATGGAATTCCGACGATCATCCATTATATCCTGCTCAACCTTGTCACCTAGTTCGGCTGCCGATGTATCGTCCTCATCCGAGTACACAAAGACCGCGACTCGGTCAAACTCCGCCTGTTCCACATACGTGCGCAGCTCGGTGAACGCAGCATCGGTTTCTCCAGGGAATCCAACAATGAAGGCCGTTCTGAAGGTGACTCCAGGGATACGGCTTCGGATACGATCGACAAGAGATTCGATGGCCGTACGATTTCCGAGGCGATGCATGCGGGCAAGCACACGATCGTTGATATGCTGGAGTGGCATATCGATATATTTGACGATCTTCTCTTCCCCTGCATAGAGATCGAGGAGGTCATCCGTGACTTGTTGGGGGTAGAGGTAAAATGGCCGGATCCATCGAAGACCATCCACCTTGACCAGGTCACGAAGAAGCGACACGAGACCTTGGCGAAGGCCAAGATCGACCCCGTAGTTGATGGTGTCTTGCGAGATCAGGTTGATTTCCTTCACCCCTTCGGCGGCGAGCTGGCGGGCTTCTGCCACAATAGATTCCACCGGTCGGCTGCGCTGTTTCCCACGCATCAACGGGATCGCGCAGAACGTACAGTTGCGATTGCAGCCTTCGGCAATTTTGACGTAGGCGCTGTGCTGCTTGCCGAGTCTGAGACGGGGAGCGAGTTCGTCGTACAGATAGGGGGGCTGACTGATCCAGAGGCGCTTGTGCCGTTTCTTGGGAGCTAACAGCTCTCGACAGATCTCGGCGATCTTGCCGAATTCCCCGGTTCCGACCACCCCGTCCAGTTCCGGCAATTCCTTGAGCAAGTCCCCTTGATAGCGTTGGGCCAGGCAGCCGGCAGCAATCAAAACGCGGCACGTGCCAGACTTTTTCAAGTGACCATGTTCAAGGATCGTATTGATCGACTCTTGTTTGGCCTCTTCGATGAAGCCGCAGGTATTGACGATGACCACTTCGGCTTGTTTTGGATCACCGGTCAGTTGAAACCCTTCCGTGACCAATGTCCCGAGCATGATTTCTGAATCGACCTGATTTTTTGAGCAACCAAGGTTGACGAAACCAATGGTTATTGCGGATGGGTTGACGCGGGCGCTCGTCGTGGAGCGTGCACGCGTTGGAATAATCAGTGGTTGTGACATGTCAGGCAGTCTACGGGAGGGTTAAAAAGGCTGTCAATGCGCCTCTTGCGGAAGGTCGAGCAATTCCCCTAGAGTGCGCATCATGATTCGTACCTTTCAAGGCATCAAGCCTACGGTTCCTAAGTCCTGTTTTATCGAAACGACGGCAGTCGTGATTGGTGACATCATCATGGGGGAAGAGTGCAGTGTCTGGTTCAATGCCGTGATCCGAGGCGATGTGCACTACATTCGGATCGGTGAACGGACCAACGTGCAGGACCTCTGCATGCTCCACGTGACTCATGATACCCATCCCTTGATCATCGGTAGTGACGTCACCATCGGTCATAATGTCGTGCTGCACGGCTGTACGATCCACGATCGTGTTCTGGTGGGGATGGGTGCCATTATCATGGATGGCGCGGTGATCGGGGAAGACTCGGTGGTGGGAGCTGGAGCCTTGGTGGTTGAAGGGACGGTTGTGCCTCCGAAGAGTCTCATCCTGGGTTCTCCTGCAAAGGTTAAGCGGCCGGTCACCGAGAAAGAATTAGCCTGGATTAAAGAATCGGCGGGAAACTACGTGAGATATGCCAGTCAGTACATGGGTGACTCGGGAAAAAATGCTGGGTTCAAAGTTTAAAAGTTGGCAAGTTGGCAAGTTGCCAAGTTGTCTTACTTTCCAACTTTCGAACGTTTAGACTTTCGCACCCCGATCCGAACAAAACAGATCGGATCGCCCACAAGCGCCGTAGGGTACTGTTTCCGTTCCACGTGGTAAGGCACTCTGTGCCTATGGCACCAGTCTGCAATCCAGACCACTTCTTCCGTTGACGTCGTCACCAGACCTGGGATTGTCAATTTCGGCAAACATCGATTGACGATCGTCTGCACCATCCGCCGTTCCTTCTGAAACTCAATGGTATCGAACGTCACCGGATCCGCCCGCCCATAGGACAGGGGTGCGAGGTGGGGAAATCTTTCGGGATCGTTCAGGACACTGACCATCCAGAGATGATCGAAACTGCCCTGTGCTGAAGAGGCATCGTGAGCAAGGAAGCGAACTGGTAGGCCCTGGCAAGCACGGTTGAGGACTGTGACCTCTGATCGCCTGAGATTATAGGGTTCCACGTGGCGTTGGTGGTCGAGTACTTCCACAATTATAGCCGGCAGCTCCGTTACGCCTGCTCCGATAAAGAGGCTCCGACCGCCACGCGCCAACTTCCGGACGAGAGCCTCAGCCACCTTCGTTCCCAATCGTCGGCAGGGTTCCCGCTTCGCCTGCCAGAATTCATCCCCGCCTTCATAACAGTAGACGGACTCCAGGCGTTTGTAGTCGAGGTGGGCGAATACATCAGCGATCACATCTTGCGTGGAACCAGATACCGGTCTCTTCATGAATACCTTGTTATGCCTTGCCTTGAGACTGGTTTCGAATGATGTCTCAACCCCTCAAGCCGTCAGCAGTCTATCCAAATCAAGGCTCTAAAGCTATGTCGATGGTCGACCAGCTAACTCACTGACGGTGGTTGTGAGGCCGTCGGCCACAGCGGCGATGAAGTCGAGGTTCAACGTATCGAGGGTATCGGTGGACTTATGGTAATGGGGGTTTCGGAAGTTCGCAGTGTCGGTCAGCATCACGGCGGGGAGGCCCTGTTCCCAGAATGACGTGTGATCACTCCGTCTGGTGTCCGGGAGCTTTTCTCCGTTGCCCGGCACGACCAACGGTACAATTGGAAGGTGCGGATTCATGGCCTGGGTAACCGAGCCGGTTAGGTGGTGTGAGCGTTCGTTGCCGATGACAGCCAGAAAATTTCCCGTTGTGGGTACCGCGATTGGGATACCAGGAGGGATTTTCTGCGAATTGGGTTGATGGCTTGCATACCCGACACATTCCAGCACGATGGCCCCATAGATGACTTCACCATTCTTTCGTAAAAGAGCCGTATAAGCCCGGCTTCCAAGAAGATTGTCTTCCTCAAGGTTAAAGGCGATGAAGCGGATCGGTTTGGCCAACGTCATGGTTCTGACCTGATGAGCGACGTGAAGCATGACCGCGAGCGCGCTGGCATTATCGTCGGCGCCTGGAGAACCTTGCACGGAATCGAAGTGTGCGGCAAGGATCAGGGGTGGTGCGGCTTGTGATGGGCCATGCTCAGGAAGCACCGTTCCGAGCACATTCTGGTATGTGTGGCCCAAGGCTGGGAAGGGGTGCGTGGTCACAACCAGCCCAGCTTCCGAAAACCGACGGTGCAGATAGGCTTCTGTTTGGCGTAAGCGGTTCGGCGAGGTGATGGGGTGCCGTTCCCCCACCAGAGCCTGCAGATCTTCTCTGATTCGATTCCGATCGATGGGCACAGAACTGGTTTCCAGATTTAGGAGGGTCAGGTCACAATTTCGGTGCCGATACCCTTCCGCGTGAAGATTTCAAGCAGGATGGCATGCGGAATACGGCCATCAATAATGTGGGCTTTCCCAACCCCGTCGCCCAAGGCGTCCAAGCAGGCGTGGACTTTTGGAATCATGCCTTCGGTGATCACGCCTTTTTTCATCATCCGCTGCACATCTTTTCGGGATACGGTCGAAAGATGGCGTCCGTTGGCATCGCGAATGCCTTTGATATCCGTCATCATGAGCAGTTTTTCCGCACGCAACGCACCGGCGATTGCTCCAGCGACAAGATCGGCGTTGATATTATAGGTATTACCCTCGCGATCTGTGCCGATTGGGGCGATGATCGGGATGTAGTGGTCTTCCTGGAGGTTCCGTAACAGGCCAGGATCGACTTTTTCGATATCACCCACCAATCCAAAATCGCCCTTGGCGTCTTCATCATTCAGGTCGCGATTGAGGCTTTCTGCCCAGGCCTTCGCCGTCAAGGGCTTGCTGAGGATCAACCCTCCATCCTTCCCACTCAACCCGACCGCGCTGCCGCCATGCCGGGTGATCAGGTCGGTCAGCTCCATGTTGATTTTCCCAGCCAGGACCATCTCCACGATTTCCATCGTGGCAGCGTCGGTGATTCGGACGCCATGTCGGAATTTCGCCTGAATACCCAGTCGGTCGAGCATCTTGTCGATTTGCGGCCCGCCGCCGTGGATGATGACCGGATTGATGCCGACATACTTCAACAGGACGACATCTTGCGCAAACCGCTCTTTGAGCGATGCGTCAGTCATCGCATGGCCGCCATACTTCACGACCACAGTCTTGCCACGAAACGTTCGGATGTATGGCAGGGCTTCGATCAGGACGTCGGCTTTCTTGATGAGTTTGTTCATGCGTGGCTCCCAGCTATCAGCCGCCAGCGCTCAGCAATCAGTCGGATGACTGATCGCCGGTCGCTCTTAGAGAATATACCGGCTCAGATCCTGATCCTTGACGATGTCCTTCAACCGATCACGAACGTAGGCGGCGGTGATATTGATTCGCTTGTCCGGCCAGCCTGGTCCCTCGAAAGAAATTTCCTCCAACAGCCGTTCCATGATGGTGAAAAGGCGACGGGCACCGATGTTCTCGGTCCGTTCATTCACTTGGACGGCGATCTCTGCAATTTCTTCCAGACCGTCCTTGGCGAACTCGATGGCTAATCCTTCCGTCGCCATCAAAGCCTGATATTGGCGGACCAATGCGCCTTTCGGTTCAGTGAGGATACGGACAAAATCCTCTTTCGACAGGGGACTGAGTTCGACGCGGATCGGGAAGCGGCCTTGGAGTTCCGGGATGAGGTCAGATGGCTTAGCCACATGGAATGCCCCGGCGGCAATGAAGAGAATATGATCGGTCATGACCGGACCATGCTTCGTGTTAACGGTGCAGCCTTCGACGATGGGGAGCAAATCTCGTTGTACCCCTTCTCGGGATATATCGGGCCCCGACGTGCGCTCGCGACCGGCGATCTTATCGATCTCGTCCAGAAACACGATCCCCGTCTGTTCCACCTTGTTGATCGCTTCACGCGTGGTGTCGTCCATGTCGATCAACTTCTGAGCTTCCTCCTGCGTCAGGTGCTTCAGCGCTTCAGGCACCTTCATGAGCCGCTTCTTCTTTTTACCCTGGAACATACCGCCCAACATGTCGCGGAGATTGTTTTCGAGGTCATCCAGGCCCCCCACATTGGAGATGACGCCGACCGGGACTCCCCGTTCTTTGACCTCCATTTCAACGGTTCGCTCATCCATCTTACCTTCGCGCAACTGGAGACGGAGTTTCGACCGGGTCGTCTCATGAGAGTCCGGCGGAGTTTGGGTGGCCGTCTCAATTGTGCTGTCCACAAAACCAGGTCGGGGCGGAGGCGGGGGCAAGAGGAGATCGAGCAGGCGCTCCTCAGCATGTTGTTCAGCCTTTTGTTGAACGAACGCCAAGCGTTGAGTCTTGACCATATTGATAGCCAGCTCGGTGAGGTCGCGAATGATCGATTCCACATCGCGCCCGACATAGCCCACTTCGGTAAATTTTGACGCTTCGACCTTGATGAACGGCGCCTCGGCCAACTTAGCCAGCCGTCGTGCGATCTCCGTTTTGCCCACGCCGGTCGGCCCGATCATGATGATGTTCTTCGGCATGACCTCATCACG
>JAEURV010000049.1 GCA_016788465.1 Nitrospira sp.
AAATGCGATCATGGCGGTCCCAGGTGATCCATACTTGATGACCCAGAAGACTTCCCCCTCGGTGCGATGGCGCCAGAATCCATGATGCTGAAAATTTCTTGGCGCAGGGTTCATACTGGCCGCTGCCGGCCCCCTGCCGTCACCATCTATTCCATGACAGGTGACGCATCCGCCCTTCCCGTTATACACCGACTTCCCGTTCTCGATGACTTCGGGAGTATTCAACAACGGGTTCTTGAGGGCCCTCGCTTCAGTCAACTTATCGGCCGGCACGACTGGTTGCATCATGTGTCGCTCGGCAGCCCAAGCCGTGACCTCGATACACATCACAACGGCGATGAACGAGAACAGTCTCATCTTCATTCCTGAGTTCCTTTCGGTCGTACCACAACGGTCTCCGAGCTGTTACAGATCCAGTTCCACCATCTTGCGGTGGAATCGAGTAATGACGTTCGGGTCAGGCGTCAACCTGATCTGCGCTTCGTCCTTTCCTTTGTAGGGCAGCAGATTCAGGACATAGCGTAAGCTTTCCAGTCGCGCAGCCTGCTTGTCGTTCGCCTGCACGATGATCCAGGGACTAAAGGTCGAGTGCGTCTTGCTGAACATTTCCTCTTTGCAACGGGTATACGCATCCCACAGCTCCTGCGCCTTTTCATCGACGGGACTGAGTTTCCACTGCTTCAGAGGATTCTGCCGCCTCGCTTCGAATCGCCTGGCTTGTTCATCCTTGGAGATCGAAAACCAGAACTTGATGATGGTGACTCCGTCTTCATAGAGCATATGCTCGAATTCCGGTACTTGCTGGAGAAATCGTTGGTGTTCCTTTTTTGTGCAGAATCCCATCACCGGTTCGACCACCGCGCGGTTGTACCAACTCCGGTCGAAGAAGACGATTTCACCTCTGTTCGGCAGCTGGTGGATATAGCGCTGGAAATACCACTGACCTCGTTCTGCGTCAGTCGGCTTCGGCAGGGCCACGACTCGCATCGCGCGAGGATTCAGA
>JAEURV010000085.1 GCA_016788465.1 Nitrospira sp.
TCCGAACCGTCGACCGGAACCAAAATTGTGTTAGGCATAATGGCCTCTTTCAAGTCAGTGCGAATAATTAAAAAAGTCCATATATTTTATATCTCACGGATTCAAGTAACCAGTGCATAAATTGACCGACTGCATGCTTCCATTTACCGCTGAGTAGCTCAGCGCGGGAATCAGGCGAGGAAGCAAAGAATGAGGTCCGAAGATATACAGCCTGTTGCGTGTCCAGCTGTTCTTACAACAGTTCCTTACGATGAGACTGCAAACGGGCAAGACGTTCCGGGCAGGGCTTGTCGCAGCCGGCATCACACTCCAGGCCAAGGCGTTCAAGACCGCCACAACTGCCGCCGATCGGACGACGACCGAGCAGAACGCCCACGGCCATTACCAGGATCGCAATCACCATGACAAGAAAGGTCACCAGGAAAATGGTCATGACAGCTCCTGTTTCCGGTACCGCTGGAAGGCACAGCAGGCACGTTCCTCAAATTGTCCATCCCGTTCGATGACAAAGAGGACGGGAAGATTGACTCGTTCGGCTATGGCCATGCCCCGCTCAGGTCCCAATACCTGAAACGCGGTGGCCCAGGCATCGGCGCGCATGCTGGTCTCTGCCAGCACCGTCACCGACACCAGATGATTCTCGACCGGCCATCCGGTGGTCGGATCGATGGTATGGGAATAGCGCCGCCCGGCGATTTCGAAAAAGTTCCGATAGTTACCCGAGGTGGCGAGGGCGACGTCGCTGAGCGCCAGCATCGTGTGTACCGAGCGTTCACCCGACAACGGCTTCTCAATCGCGATCCGCCAGGGTGTATCCCGCTCTTTGAGCCCGCGTACGCGAATTTCGCCCCCGATCTCTACCATGTAATGTTCAATGCCGTGCGCGGTCATGAGTTCAGCCACTCGGTCTACCCCGTAGCCTTTGGCGATCCCGGAAAGATCTAGGAAGACATCAGGGCGGTGCTTCCGCATCGCCCGTTGAGTCTCACTGAGTGTAATCTTATCAAGTCCGCTTCGTGTGCGCGCAGCAGCGATGTCGCTTTCAAGCGGGATGCGGTCCGGATGAACCTCTGGGCCAAAGCCCCAGAGATTGACCAGGGGGCCAACTGTGATATCGAACGCCCCTTCACTCTGGGCGCCGATCTCGAGTGCGGCTTTGAGCACGGCCAGTAGCGAGGCGGATGCGGGCACCCAGTCGGTGGTGCGCAGCCGGTTAAAGCGTGACAGTTCAGATTCCGGGTCGTAGGTGGACATGGTGTGATTGACCTCGGCCAGCAAGGCGTCCACTTCGATCTGCATGGCCTTGAGGGAGGGGGTACCCTGGATGGGGCGGTATTTCACGTTATACATGGTTCCCATCGTGCGACCACTAAAGTGGAACTCTGCGACAGGCGGCTCAGGGCGCAATAGGCCGAAACCGGTACCGGCCGCCAGCAGAACTGCCAACGCCATCAGCGCGCGGGGCCGCGGAATGGAGGGAAGCATAGATGGTCAGCCCCCGAAGTCATCGAGCATGATGTTTTCCCGCTCGACACCCAGATCCAACAGCATCTTGATCACAGCGGCATTCATCATCGGCGGTCCGCAGAGGTAGTACTCACAGTCCTCGGGCGCCGGATGAGTTCTTAGATACTCCTTGTGGAGCACGTTATGGATAAAACCGGTATAGCCGTTCCAGTTGTCATCAGGTAGAGGATCGGACAGGGCGACATGCCACTCGAAGTTGTCATGTGCGGCGGCCAGCTTGTTGAAATCGTCGACATAGAACATCTCGCGCTTCGAGCGAGCCCCATACCAAAAGGACATCTTGCGCTTGGTCTTGAGGCGACCCAGCTGGTCGAAAATATGTGATCGCATGGGCGCCATGCCGGCGCCACCCCCGATGAACACCATCTCGTTGTCGGTATCCCGCGCAAAGAACTCGCCGAATGGTCCGGAGATGGTGACCTTGTCGCCTGGTTTCAGGCCGAACAGGTAGGATGACATCTTCCCTGGAGGTACATTTTGCGTGCGCGGGGGAGGCGTGGCAATGCGAATATTGAGCATAATGATGCCACGTTCCTCAGGGTAATTGGCCATGGAATAGGCGCGCTCGAGGGGCTCATTGACCTTGGACACAAGGTCCCAGAGGTTCAGCCGGTCCCAGTCGCTGCGAAATCGCTCCTCGATATCAAAGTTCTTGAATGAGTGCTTATACGGCGGGCAGAAAATCTGGATGTACCCTCCGGCACGGAAATCGACATATTCATCCTGAGGAAGCTCCAGGACCAGTTCTTTGATGAAGGTGGCCACATTGTGGTTGGAGCGCACGGTACATTCCCATTTCTTGACACCAAAGACCTCATCCGGAACCTCGATCTTCATGTTCTGCTTGACCGCTACCTGACAGGAGAGACGGTAGCCCTCGCGCGCTTCACGCTTGTTAATGTGTGAGGTTTCGGTCGGCAGAATGACCCCACCCCCTTCAAAGACCTTGACCCGGCATACGCCACAGGTCCCGCCACCGCCGCAGGCGGAACTGATAAAAATCTTGGCGTCGCCCAGCGCATTGAGCAGCTTGCCGCCGATCGGCGTTTCAATCGATTTCTTGTCGTTGATCGTGATTGTGACGTTACCGCTGGCCACGAGTTTCGAGCGCGCACTCAGAATGAAGACGACGAGAAGGAGGACGAACCCGGTGAAAACTCCGACTCCCAGTAGGATCTCGATCATATGCGGTCTCTTATATCGGACTCAGAGTTGAATTCCTGAAAAGGCCATGAACCCGAGGGCCATCAACCCTGCCGTGATGAATGTCACGCCCAGTCCTTGTAAACCTTCGGGGATGTCGGAATATTTGAGCTTCTCACGCACCCCTGCCATTGCTACGATGGCGAGCGCCCACCCGGCACCGGATCCTACCCCATAGGTGACGCTCTCGCTGAAGGTATAGTCCCGTTCAACCATGAAGAGACAGCCTCCGAGAATGGCGCAGTTGACGGTAATCAGCGGCAAGAAGATTCCCAACGAGTTGTACAGTGACGGGACATATCGATCGAGAAACATTTCCAGGACCTGGACGACCGCCGCAATGACGCTGATGTAGGTGATGAGCCCAAGGAAATCCAGACTGATCTCAGGGAGCCCTGCCCATGCCAGCGCACGATCCTTTATCAGAAATTGGTAGATCAGATTGTTGATCGGGATGGTCAGGCTTTGGACAACGATCACGGCGATACCGAGTCCGAGCGCCGTACCGATTTTTTTCGAGACGGCTAGGAACGTGCACATGCCGAGAAAAAATGTCAGCGCCAGATTCTCGACGAAGACCGCTTTGATAAACAGATTGACCAGGTCCATTATGAGGCCACCTCCGGACGGGGCGCGTGATAGATCTTGTATTCAGGTTGCTCCACTTGTGCCGGCTTCCAGGACCGCACCACCCAAATGATCATACCGATCAGGAAAAATGCGCTTGGAGGCAGAAGTAATAAGCCGTTCGGCACATACCACCCGCCATCTCGATCAAGCGGGAGGATCGGATATCCGAACAAGGAACCCGAGCCAAAGAGCTCGCGTATGACCCCAACGACCATCAAGAGGGCACTATAGCCGAGGCCGTTGCCCAGTCCGTCTAGGAAGCTGGGGAACGGGGGATGTTTCATTGCATAGGCTTCCGCTCGCCCCATGACGATACAATTGGTGATGATCAGCCCGACGAAGACCGACAGGTCCTTACTGATGCTGAACGCATAGGCTTTGATGAACTGATCCGTGACGATGACCAGCGACGAAATAATGGTCATTTGGACGATGATGCGGATGCTGCTCGGGGTATGATTGCGGACCAGACTGATGGCGGCATTGGAAAAGGCGGTGACGACGGTCAGCGCGATGCACATCGTGATGGTCGTCGAGAGTTTCGATGTCACGGCTAGTGCCGAGCAAATCCCGAGGACTTGCAGGATGACCGGGTTATTATCGACGATCGGTTCGAAAATGATCTTCTTGTGTTGGTACGACATGAGCGTTAGCTCCTTTCGTGACGCAAACGGGACAGATACGGCCCGTACCCCTTGTCGCTCAGCCAGAACTTCAGCGTATTCTCCACACCTCGCGAGGTGATGGTGGCGCCGGCAAGTGCATCCACCTGATGGTGAGACTCCGGGGTGGAACTGTCAACCGCGACCTTCGTCACCTCAATCTGAACCTTCCAGTTTTCGTCGAAGAGGACTTTGCCCGTCCATTGGGCGCGCCACTTGGGATTGTCGATCTCTCCTCCGAGCCCAGGGGTTTCGGCATGCTGATAGAAGCGGAGGCCCTGCACCGTTCGCAGATCCTCCTCCAATGCGAGAAATCCGTACATCGTGGACCAGAGCCCGTAGCCGTACACCGGCAGGATCAGTTTCTTGAACTCACCGTTGGCGCCGACGATCCGATAGACCGGCAGATAGCGTGGCTCTCGCCTGATCCCCGCCACATCTTCCCGGCGGGTGAGTTCGGTGGAGATCGTGGGATCCTTTCCGGCCTTGACGATATTAAAGGTGTCAGGATCGATCCCCTTCACCTCGTCACCGGTCGCCAGTTCAATCATGTGGGCGTCAATTCGTTTGAGCGCTTGTTCTTCCGTCAGTCCCTCCTTGAGGAGGCCGGAGACCGCAATCACATTCCGTATGAGGTCGGCCTTCTGATTTGTTTCCTGAATCGGTCGAAGGAGCACCGCCGCACCGGCCACTACCACGGAGCAGACCAGACAGAGGACCAGCGTCACCAGTAGCGTCCTGCGCGCACTCTCAACCGGCGCAGCGGATACGGCGGAATCTGATTCAGGCGCGGACATGGCGGCGAACCCTCCGTCGGATATTGAGCTGGACGACCGCATAATCAATCAGAGGCGCGAACACATTTGCAAACAGAATCGTGAGCATCACGCCTTCAGGAAACGCCGGGTTTGCCACGCGGATCAGCACGGTCATGGCCCCGATCAGAATGCCGAAGACCCAGCGCCCTGCGCTTGTCATGGCGGCGGACACCGGATCGGTGGCCATGAAAGTCATGCCGAAGGCAAATCCGCCCAGCACCAGGTGCCAGTACCAGGGCATCGCCACCATTGGATTGGTCTCGCTGCCGATTATATTGAACAGGAGCGAAGTACCGACCATTCCGACAAAGCACCCGACGATAATGCGCCAGGACCCGACTCCGGTATAGATCAGGAACGCCGCACCGAGCAGACAGGCGAGGGTGGAGGTCTCCCCCATGGAACCCGGCATCAGGCCTATGAAGGCATCCCACCAGGTTGTGCCCCCACGGATAATCTCTTCAACGCCGCCGACTTTACCCAAACTGAGCGCGGTCGCACCGGAATAGCCATCCACCGCCACCCACACCCGGTCACCGGACATTTCAGCGGGGTAGGCGAAAAACAGAAAGGCCCGCGCGGTCAGAGCGGGATTGAGAAAATTCTTGCCTGTCCCGCCGAAAATCTCTTTACCTAGGACCACACCGAAGGTAATTCCGATGGCCACCATCCAGAGCGGCATATCGGGCGGCAGCGTCAGCGTGAAGAGCATGGAGGTGACCAGAAAGCCTTCATTGATCTCTTTCTGACGCACCGTGGAGAAGACCGTTTCCCAAACGCCGCCGACGATTAAGGTCACCAGATAGATCGGCAGAAAATACAAGAAGCCATGGACCGTATTGGCCAGAATGCTGCCGGCATCAAACCCGATATGGAGCGCCGCCAGCACGTCATAGCGCCAACCTGTCTTGGCCACCCCCATCTTGGCGAGGGCCAGATTGGCCTGATAGCCGGTGTTGAACCAGCTCCACAGGATGCAAGGAATCAGCGCCACCACCACGTACACCATTAATCGTTTCAGATCGATGCCGTCCCGCACATGCGGCGCGTGGTGCGTGGTTTCGGGAGAGGAATAGAAAAACCCATCGACCATCTCGAATACGGGATAGTACTTCTCATACTTGCCGTCTTTGGCAAACAGAGGCCGGATACGATCGAGATAGCGTTTCATCCCTGCCATCAACCTTCTCTCTCAATCTGGCTCAACACGTTCCGCAGCACCGGACCGTAATCGTTCTTGCCGACGCACACGAAGGAGCAGAGGGCAAGGTCTTCTTCGTCCAATTCCATACAGCCCAGTTGTTGCGCCATGTCGGTATCGCCCACCATCAGGTAGCGCAGCAATTGTGTCGGGAGGATGTCCAGCGGCATGATATCCTCGAAGTTGCCGAAGGGCACCATGGCGCGATGACCTCCGTTCAACCCGCTGGTCATCCCAAACTCTTCCTTGCGGTGACGAAAGAGGCTAGACAGCATGACGTTGCTCTGAGAAAAGGTTCTCCGTCCGGGCGTGAACCAACCCATGAACCTGCGTTCGACCCCTTCTTGAATCACGGATATCTGTAAGTGATGGCGTCCGAGATAGGACGACCAGCCGGTTGCGTGACGCCCCGACAAGATTGAGCCTGAGATGACGCGATTCTCGCCATCCTTCACATCATCCTCGATCAACTCCTCGACACAGGCGCCGAGCCTGGTCTGCAATAGGCGTGGTTGTTTGACCTGAGGTCCGCCTAGCGCGACGACACGACCGGTCCATAACCGGCCGCTGGTAAATAGCTTGCCGATCGCAATCACCTCTTGGTAATTGAGGTGCCAGACCAACTTATTGACATCGACCGGTTCGAGAAAATGAATGTGCGTCCCGGGCAGACCAGCGGGGTGAGGACCTTCAAAACTTGCCTGGCGCACCTGGGCTAACCCCTGTGGTAACGGGAGTTCAGCTTGAGGTGACTTGCACACCCACAACGGCATGGTGCCGAGGCGCGACAGCACCGTCAGGCCATGGCGGAAGGACTCAGCCTCTGCTGTAATAATTGGAACAGGGTCAGCGGCCAGCGGATTGCTGTCCATCGCCGTCACGAAGATGGCGGCCGGTCGGGTGGTCGGGTCGGCGATCTTGCTATAAGGACGTGTGCGTAAGGCTACCCATAGGCCTGATACCAAAAGATTCTCCACCACCTGAGTGTCGGTCAAGCCGGCCAGTTGGTCGACAGGGTAGCATGTAAATGTCTCCTCATCTTCGGTGTCGTCAAGCCGGATGACAACGGATTGGAGCAGGCGTTGCGCTCCACGATGGATCGCACGCACCGTGCCGGCACCCGGAGCTGTGATACGCACGCCGGGTAACTTCTTGTGTTCGAACAGCGCTTGGCCGAGCTTGACCTTGTCCCCTTCGGCGACCAGCATGGCGGGCTTGAGATCGACATGATCCACGCCCAACACACCGACATGGCGGACAGCTTTGGCGACATGGACGCGCTGCTCCGGCTTCCCGCTGATCGGCACATCCAGTCCTTTTTTAATTCGGATCATCATGGCAGTTGAGTGACAGTCACGTTGTCCTAATGGGCCAACCCGCGATGGTTAGGAGGTGACGTATTGTGTATGCTGCTGGATGAGCCTGTCCTTTCCGTCGATCATGAGCCCGGCCATACGTAAAAATGGGCAGTACACCAACAGAGTGAAGGTCCCGTAGTACAACTGTTTGGACATCGTGCTGTCAAGCGTTCAATTTTGGTATCGTATGGAGGGGAAGCGAGATATCGATCACGGTCGATCGGAGTTCAGCCTGCTGTGACTGGTCATTGATCCTCCAACCTTTCCGGTACTACACTGCCGTCCGAACATGGTTTCGTCGTTGGTCAGATTCGGTACCTCGACCTGGACGTACGAGGGATGGAAGGGGCAAGTCTATCTCAAGGATTATCCCAGAGGAACTTTCACCAAACACTGTCTCACTGAGTACTGGCAGTTCCTGTACGACGGCGCCCCGCTCTTTCGAACAGTCGGCAACGACTCCACATTTTACCGGCCACCGACGAGTGCTCAACTCCTGGCGTACCGCGATCAGATGGCGGAACAAACGGAGATGTGCTTCAAAGTCTGGGAAGACATCACGGTGCCGGTCTTTGCACCGCATCCACGGTATGGAGTGAAGGCCGGCAAGCCGAATCCGCGCTTTCTTGATGCGCAGCTTTTCAGCGACCTCGTGCTGACTCCGTTTCGAGAAGCTCAGTTCAAGGACTGCACGGGGCCATTTCTGTTTGAGTTCCAACGTCACGATCTCTCGATTGCCGAATTCTGCTCCAAGCTGGATGGATTTTTCAGTCAACTCCCCAACGAGTTCAAATATGCAGTTGAGATCAGGAATGCCGGGCTTCTTGGGCCGGAGTATTGGAAGGTCCTGGAAGCGCACGGCGTCGCGCATGTGTACAACCATTGGTCCTACATGCCGCCACTGGCAGAGCAACATAGAAGACTGCACGAGACCTTCACCGCACCCTTCACCGTTCTCCGTCTCCTCACACCACTAAAAATGAGCTATGCAGAGGCCAAGAAACGGGCAGCGCCCTATACCAACATTATTGCGGAGCTGCCGGAAATGCGCAGAGAGGCCGTGGCGCTTATCGAACAAGCGATCAACCGCGGCAAACTGGCCTATGTCCTGGTCAACAATCGAAGTGAGGGCAATGCGCCGAAGACCATCCGAGGTTTGGTTGAGATGTTGAAGGGTACAGGATCAAGTCGCTGCAGTGGATGATCGAGAGAAACGAAGCAGTGTTCGAGACTTTCTGATGGAATCTCATCCGTGGTGTGACTCTGTGTTTGTTGGCAACGCGCAACCTGGAGTCGTTGTTCAGTTCGGTATATAGTGCTGCCGCTATGGAATGGCTGAATTATCACCACTTGCTCTATTTTTGGTCTGTCGCCAAATATGGAACCGTGGCCAAAGCATGCGAAGAACTTGGGCTGGCCCAACCGACGATCAGCGCACAACTTCGCGTCCTTGAAGATCATCTCGGGGAAAAGTTGTTTCTGCGAAAGGGGCGGCATCTTGTTATGACGGAAATGGGGCGCGTCGTGTTTAAGCATGCCGAAGAAATCTTTTCCATCGGACAAGATCTCATGAATACGGTGAAAGGGCGTGGCGGCGGCAGAGCCGTTCGCCTCACCGTCGGCATCGTCGATGTCGTGCCCAAATTGTTGGCCACCAGACTCTTGGAAACCGCCTTTCAGAAGTTTCCTGGTGTGCGTGTAATCTGCTTGGAAGACAAGTTGGACCAGCTCTTGGGTGACCTGGCGATCCATGGGTTGGATTTGGTCATTGCCGACACGCCGGCGCCACCAACGATCAAGGTGCAAGCGTATAGCCATCTTATGGGTGAATCGGGAATCACGTTCTTTGCTTCACCCAAATTGGCAGGACGCTTTCGTGGCAACTTCCCTCGGTCGCTACATGGTGCGCCGCTTCTGTTGCCCACCTCCAACACAATGCTGCGAAGGTTATTGGATGAGTGGTTGATACGAAACGAAGTAGTCCCAACCATCATTGGTGAGTTCCAGGATAGCGCCACCCTCAAAGCGTTTGGACAGCACGGGCATGGACTCTTTCCTGGATCCACCGCGATGGAAAAAGAGATTTGTCGGCAGTATCAGGTGCAGGTAGTACGGCGGGTCGATTCTGTAAAGCAGAAGTTCTATGCCATTACGGTTGAGCGGCGTCTGAAACATCCCGTCGTTGTGGCGCTCTTTGACACGGCTCGTCAAGAGATTCTTAGTTAGGTGCATGCCGTAATTCTGGGAAACACTATTTCCTCCTCAGCGTGCGAACGTAGGCCAGCACGTCTCCGGACTGCTCTTTGGAGAGCCGATATCCCCATGATGGCATCACTTTGCCTGGACGTCCTTCATGAATAGTGGCCAGTAGATCAACATTCAGCTTGCGTTGCGTCGTGGGCGAAGAGAGATCTGCGACTGTAGCTCCAGCAATCTCAAGCCCGTCCCCTCGACCTTTTGGTCCATGGCATGTTACGCAATGTTGGTCGAAGAGAACCTTACCCGCCCGGGCATCTCCTTCTATCTGTATTGGTGGTTTTGGATCACGCTGGGTCTGCGCCCATGCCGATGCCGCAGGTATAGTAATCCAGACTCCAATAACCATGATCACGCTGGAGATAAGATAGTAAGATGTGGAGAGCTTTTGAATCATCGGCATCCTGACTTTCTGCATGGCCATGAGTCCTCGCATCTGCCCGCCTGCTGCCGGTTATTTATTATCTGCTCCAAACTGTGGGAGGTTGATTGCGGTACGCTCGAGTCCCATAATGACTGTCAGAGCTGTAGGCGCGTGCTGAACGATTTCCTTTTGCACTTCGATGCGTCGCAGATCAACGAACTCCGTTGCTGATAACCCCAGTGACTCTCTATAGGCTCGGTCTGCGACGCCACGCTGTTTTTCTGCTTTTTCGCGCGCTTCTTCCGCTTTTTGGAATTCAGCCATCGTAATCTTCCGTTGCTCTTGCACGATGGTTTCAGTCGTTTGCTGTACCACACCCTTCGGCGGCATAATACTGCCGACTACGATACGGTTCAACCGCACCGGTATGTTTTGCTTTTCGATCAATTTGGTTTGCACCTCGCGCGCGATGGCGTCCTGCAGTTTGGTGCGGGTGGTCGGATCGGTCGTCAACTGGAAGAGCGGATACTTTTGTACTTCTTCCCGCACAAAGGTCCTGAAGGCTTCTTTCACGTTGTTTTGATACCAATTCGGACCGTACTTAGTGATGAGTTCGGGAGACCGTCCCTCCACGACGTTGGCAATGAGAAAGGCGTCGAAAGAGACAGGTGCGTTCTCGGCTGAAATAATGTCGAAATGCTCTGAATACTGAACCGGCCTGACGTCGACATCGATCACTTTGGTCGTCGGTACGACCCAGATCCGCCCGGTTGTCGTCGGGACCGGGTGGACCCCGCCATGACCAAAGACATAGGGCTGCTCGACAAGTACCCCTTCATGTCCTGCTTCGATCGCGACGCAGCCGGTCCCGATGAGTGCAAGTCCAATTGCGAGTGCGCCCTTGATAATATCTTTTTGTATTCTATTCATGATATGTGCCTCTCTTCTATGTGGCTCTAGCTCTCTAAAGGCTCACGACCCAATTCCTGGATCATTGGATTGCCTTCCACCCTTCGCTGACACCAGGGATTGGACCGGCGTGAGTGGACATTGACGCTATCAGATGTATGGAATACTGAACCGAGCCAATCACTATGGGATCTTGTGCTCGTGTCATTGCATCGCTCTCGCGCTTTCACGTTTGCGGGCTTATCCCGAGAGTCGGGAAGTAGCTCGCTGTCGCAGGTCTAGATCTTCTTGCATTCTAAGTCTTGGCGTTGCTGTACTTTGACGATGAACAAGCGTTGTCCATCTCGACTCCCGTCTAAGTACGGTAGCCTATACCCGAAGTAAAGCCGGGCACGATCAACCAAGACAATATCAGTAGCCACGCATAGGTTTGTCGCATCGCAATTCTCCTCTCCCAGTAAGAAGCAGCATGTATTTTCCCCACCTCTCCATCGGCCAATTACCTGTTGACGAAGAGGAGATCGGAGAGTTTCTAGCGTGTTCTTTCAGACCGATGGCTCAGTCATTTGTATCGAGGGAACGACGTATCTGCAAATAGATTATTGGATCGATCAACATTCTGAAAATCTATGAACGAATTACCTTGGGATGTAGAGCCTTCTTGGTAATATGGTTGATAGTGCCTATGGCCGGGAGAAGCAGGGTTGCCATCGGGGAAGCAGAGGATGTCGTGACAGGGGTAGATCTTAGTATCGGAAAGAGAATACGCTCTCCGATGCCACGTGAATATGGCTTAGACGAGATCGCTGTTGACGAACTTCTCGCTTCCGCCAAACTTCAATCGTGGCAGCAGGCACAACTTCCGCTAGGATGGCGGTTCTCCCCGCGCCTGCCTATCACGCTGGTCCTTCTCTTTGTCGTAAGCATCACCGTCATACCCTGGACTCAGACGATCACGGTGACGGGTCAAATGTCTGCCTATACTCCCTACGAGCGACCGCAGGACGTCGAAGCTCAGATCACAGGACGCATCAAGAGATGGCACGTGCTAGAAGGAGATCAGGTGAAGGAAGGAGATCTTATTCTGGAACTGGAGGACAATGATCCCAATTTCATGTCTCCCCACTTGCTGGCGTTTCTAGACCAACGCAAGAAAGCGCTGGAGAAGACGCAACATGCGGCGTTGACACGTGTCGATCAGCTGGACAAGCGGATTCTTGAAATGCGGAACCTCGTGAAAGCCGCCGTCCCATCGGCAGAAGCCCGCGTCGTAGAAGCGGGAAATAAAGTGCGAGAAGCGCATCAGAAGGTCGAGGCGGCTAAGATCGCAGCGACTACAGCGGCGCTGAACGTCGAACGGCACAAACAACTC
>JAEURV010000093.1 GCA_016788465.1 Nitrospira sp.
AGTAAGGATTGTCCTGGGAGAAAGATGTGCCCTGGCTCGTGTCTCCTCTTGAGGTGTTCGGCGATTTCAGGATGGTGTGTTTTGACATACCCGATCAACCCTCCGAGAAATCGGCTGGACTGGAAATCTTTTCCTGAAAACGTAGAAACAAACTTGTCGATGCGATCCAAGACGGCTGGTGCGTCTGATGAAGCGGCAATCTGCTCCGGATTTTGCTTTTTGAAGCTTTCGTATTCCTTGCGGAGGTGCTCGGCAAACACCGGCATGGGAGCGGCCGGTACATGCAGTGGGCTGAGTGTGCGTCGGAGAGCCTGAAGAGCCGCGATGACTTCGGCATCCTGTCCGTCTCTGCGTCCTTCGAAATAGCTAAACGCAACGACCTCGATCAGATTGAAAAGCGCAACTGCCTTCTGTCCACCCGACTCATCTAACTCTCGGTAGAAATCCCGGCGAATCGGTAAGAATTGCTCGCTGAGCCGTTTTTGTTGGTAATCGCTTCCTGTATCGAGATAGGCGCAATCACTTGGACAGGAAATGCGTGTCGTGCGATGTTCGCCGCAGCAAAGGCTACAGATCGAGCCTCCTAGAGCGGGACATGGGCGCTTGCCTTTGCGGTCATGACAATACACACAGGGACTCATTTCTTTGGTCCTTCCGGGGACGACTTCGGGGGGGGAGGAATGAACCCGTAGTCAGCGAGGGTGCGTTTCTCGCCTTTGGACTTGGCTGATGACGGGGTTTCTAACCCATTCATTTCAGCCGCATGGTCATAGTGGTAGGGGACCAATATAAGATTATTCTTGCGGTCAATGGCGATATCGGCTGGAGCGGGGAGATACTCAGCGATGACCTGAAATCGGCGATCTCTGGTCATCCGCCAAATCTTGCCTTTTGTGAGATCTGATACGTACATATTTTCCCACTGATCGAAGTCGACTCCGCTCAGGTTCTGGAAGCGGCTGGTGAAAAATCCGTTCGCCTCCAGCTCAGTCAACTGTCCTTCAGGTGTGATCTCAAGAATTTTGCCTTTGTCCCAACTTACCGCAATAAGGTTGCTGGTTCTCGGGTGGACGGCGAGTCCTGCAGGACCTGCCAGTCGTTCATCGTGGATCAAGAGGTCAGTCCGATAATTATCGGATGGAGTGATGCGGTAAATGGAATTGGCGGTCTGATCCGACACGTAGAGAATGCCGGTTTGCGATGCGGTAACATCGGTTAATGAAACCTGTGATCGTGATAGCGAAGAAAAAGGGACCGTAACAAGGAGTTTTCCGGTTGTTGTATCAAAGCCCTTCAGCTGATCAAGATCGGCGACATAGAGGATAGGTCCGACTAGGGCGAGGCCCTTGGGTGCGTGGAGCGTGATCTCAGCCACACCACCTTGGATGAACTTAAGGTTGATGACTTTCCCATCCGGGCTCAATTTCGTGATGAAGCCGTTGTTGTCACGGGCCTCTCGTTCTCCGTTGATATTCGAGATGAAGTATTCTTTTCCGGAGGGATCCCCGACAAAGCTATTAGGAGTCTCCAGCCCAATAACCTGCGCTGCTTCACTGGGTAAGGAAATCCCAATAAGCAGTGCTGCTAGGAGTAAGGGGTGATAGGAATATAGGTGCAACGGAGAGTATCCCTGATGCTAAGTTTAAGCGTCATCGTATCCAAGGGGTAGAGAAGCTGTCAAGAAACGACGCTAAGCCGATAGCAGGAGCACTAGGCTGACGAAACGGACTTCACCGGATCCTTCACAGTTTACTGCGTCAGCAGCGTACGACGTTGACTTGCATAAAATTCCCCTGCTAAGTTGCCAGAAAATTTACTGACTCTATTGTGAGAGGGAGGGGGATCGTGGCTGCACAATTGATTGATGGTAAAGCGCTGGCACAACAGGTCCGTGAGCGGCTCGCACAAGAATCGGCTGAGTTACTGGCGAAAACGGGGATCACCCCTGGTCTGGCCACCATTCTGGTCGGCGATGATCCTGCCTCACATGTTTACGTGAAGAACAAACAAAAGGCGTGCGAAATGGCCGGCATCTATGTTGATGACCATAAGCTCCCAGCCAGTACGAGTCAGGCCGACTTGCTGGCGCTTATCGAAAAAAAGAATACGGATCCCAAAATTCATGGCATCCTGGTTCAGCTCCCCCTACCCAAACATATCGATAGTAAGGTGATTCTCGAAGCGGTGTCTCCGTTAAAGGATGCAGACGGGTTTCATCCCTACAACTTCGGTCGACTGGTGGAGGGGCATCCCGTGTTTGAAGCCTGCACGCCGAAAGGTGTGATCAAGATGATTGAATCTGCCGGGGTGACCATTGAGGGTAAACGGGCTGTTGTCGTGGGACGGAGCAATATTGTGGGGAAACCACTGGCGCTGATGTTGCTGCAGCGGAACGCGACCGTCACGATTTGCCATTCAAAAACAAAAGATCTTCCCGCGGTCTGCCGTGAAGCCGATTTGTTGCTCGTTGCGATCGGGAAAGCAAAGTTTGTCACGGCGGACATGGTACGCGAAGGGGCGGTCGTGATCGATGTGGGAACGAACAAGACGCCGGAGGGGAAGTTGTGCGGCGATGTGGATTTTGAGACGGTGAAGCAGAAGGCGGGCTGGATCAGCCCGGTACCTGGCGGTGTGGGCCCCATGACGATTGCCATGTTGTTGGAGAATACGGTCGAATCTGCAAAACGGGCAGCAGGAATGAAATGAGAGGCCGGGAATGAGTCGAGAGCCGCAGCGTTTGATCGATGTCCTGAATCGCGGGACATTCGCTGTTACCGTCGAATATAACCCCCCCAAGGGGACGAATATCTCTACGGTGCTGGAGAATGCCAAGCAGCTGGTGGGGCGTGTCCACGGCGTGAATATCACCGACAACACCGCCGCCGTAGTTCGCGCAGGATCGCTTCCAGTCTGTCGCTTGCTGTATGAGCTGGGGCATGACCCTGTGATGCAACTGACCTGTCGTGACCGCAATCGGATTGCCATGCAATCTGATCTGATGGGCGCGCACATGCTTGGGATCAGAAACATCCTGTGTCTCACGGGGGATTATCCAACGGTGGGAGACCACAAAGAGGCCAAGCCGGTCTACGATCTTGACTCGGTTCAAGTCATGCAACTGGTACAGGGCTTGAATAACGGCAAAGATATGATGGGAAACAAGCTGGACGGGTCTACGGCATTTACCATTGGGGCAGCCGTCACACCGGAAGCGGATCTCGTCGGGCCGGTGTTGGCCAAGTTTGAAGTGAAGGTGAAAGCCGGCGCCCAGTTCTTTCAGACTCAGGCGGTCTATAATCCCGAGGTTTTCGCCAACTTTATGAAACAGGTGCGACCGTTCAAGGTCAAGGTGCTGGCGGGGATTCTGATCTTGCGGAATCACAAGATGGCCGAATTCATGAATGCCAACATTCCTGGGATGTCGGTACCGCAAGAGATGATCGATGAGCTCAAGGCCGCCGGAGATCACGCAGAAGACGTCGGTGTCGAGATTGCCGTGCGATCGATCAAAGCGGTGCGGCCCCATTGTGATGGGGTCCATATCATGGCGATCAAGGCCACACATCGACTGGCCGAGATCATCACCAAGGCAGAATTGGGCTGATGACGGTCCTCGAATTCCAACAGGCCAAACAGGACAAGAAGAAGCTGGTCGTCGTCACGGCCTATGATGCGCTCTTCACTCGCATCGTCGAGCAGGCGGGAATTCAAGCGATATTGGTCGGCGATTCGTTGGGGGTTGTCGTGCAAGGCAGGCCGAACACGCTGGCCGTAACAATGGAAGAGATGCTGTACCACACCAAGTTGGTTGCATCGGCTGCACAGCGCGCCTTGGTGATCGCTGATATGCCGTTTATGTCTTACCAGGCCAGTACCGAAGAGGCTGTGCGGAATGCGGGCCGCTTTCTCCAAGCCGGGGCTGCAGCAGTGAAGTTAGAGGGCGGGGGTATCATGGCGGATCGTGTCAAGGCCATGACAAGTATTGGGATCCCTGTTATGGGGCATCTTGGCATGACACCACAATCGGTGCATGCGCTGGGCGGCTATAAAGTGCAGGGGAAAGTGAAGGATCGGGCCGCCCTTTTGCTTGAGGATGCCAAGACACTTGAAGCGGCCGGTGCCTTCGGCCTGGTGCTAGAGGCTATACCCGTCAGTGTGGCCAAAGATATTACGGGTGTACTCTCCATTCCCACTATCGGTATTGGGGCCGGCCCCCACTGTGATGGCCAGGTCCTGGTGCTTTACGACCTTCTCGGCCTCTTCGATGACTTCGTTCCGAAATTTGTGAAGACCTATGCACATCTCAAAACCGATGCCATCCAAGCCCTGAGTCGATACAAAGACGAAGTCGAACAGGGGCGATTCCCAAGCGACTCCGAGAGCTACCGCTAGGGTTGGGTTCCACCACCGGATACATTCTCCTCATCCTGTAAGCGGATCAATGGCAGATGTGGATGGGTTGCAGAAAGATATCCTTGCAAGCCTTGTAGGAGAAGACTGACATCAACGCCCATGTATGGAGAGGCGACACGCTCCAAACGAGTGATTCCAGCTCGGGTAAGCCGTTGCGCAGCGGCCTTGTTACACATAGCGCATTTGAGATTGGCGGCGGCCAGTTGAATCAAGGCTTGGAAGAAGTTGCCCTGTTCAGAATCGCGTCCCGCAGCATACCAGAACGCTTCGAATATCTCATGTGATTCCCACCAGTACGCGAAGTTATACAGATCAATCCCATAGCGGTAGTCATCCGAAGTCTGCCATTGGTCTGGAGGGAAGAGCCGTGGTGTTGGTTCTGATCGCCCATGTGAATGGCCGAGAGGATGTCGTCGTGGATGCGGTGTCTGGCCAGGAAGGTAGCGGTAGGAGGGGAACGGGTGTGGGGAATATCGATGCCAATCAGGATCAAGTGATGTAGGTTCAGTCACCACCGCCCTCGATACTCTGACAGTCCACCTGAAAGATCTTCTGATCCTCCAGGCGCACCGCCGTCAGCTGCCGGCCCCATACGCAGCCGCTGTCGATGGCGAGAAGATGCTCTTCGCAGTGAAGTCCTAATGCGGCCCAGTGGCCACAGACGATCGTTGTCTCCTCATGGCGTCGGCCGGGAATTCTGAACCAGGGGAAATATCCGGTGGGGATTCGTTCAGGAGGCCCGTTATACGACGACTCCATCCGACCATCGGACGAACAGGCGCGGAGTCTTGTCAACACTTTGATGATGGTGGCGAGCCGAGTAGGTCCGGTGAGATTCGAAGACCATTGGAGGTGTTTACTGGGATATGATGCTCGTAGGGTGTCTCGATACGCTGGACTTTGTAAGCTTATCTCCACTTCATGAGCCAGTTGTTCTGCCTCATGGATCGACCATTGCGGGAGCAGGCCGGCATGGACCATGGCAAAAGAGCCTTCGCGGTAGAAAAGACGCTGCTGCCGTAGCCATCTGAGGAGCTCCTCGCGATCTGGTGCAGTAAGGACGGATAGCAGGGTGTCTTCAGATCGAAGCGTGACGATTCCTTCGGCCACGGACAACAGGAATAAGTCGTGATTGCCTAAGACGACCACTGCGCGATCGCGTAGGTTCTTGATATACCGAAGGACACTCAGCGAGTCCGGGCCGCGGTTAACAAGATCACCGACGAACCAGAGCCGATCGACGGAAGGGTCGAATCGGATATGTTGGATGAGGCGTGTGAGGGGCTCGTAACATCCCTGCACATCGCCGATTGCATAGGTGGCCATGAGTAGCCTTGAGGGTACCGCGGCGTTTCTGACGGTGCAAGCGCTTTGCAGTACAATTCCGGTCGGTTTCAGCCGTGGAGCCGAATCGACATGGGGTTCTTGCGCTTCACGATGCACCCACTCTTTTCAGGCTACCTCTTTTAACCAGGGTGCCAATGCGTGATGCAGCTGATCGAAGGTGAAGGGTTTGGTGAGGTATCCATCCATCCCAGCCGCCATGCACTGTTCTCGATCGCCTTCCATCGCATTGGCTGTGAGCGCAAGAATCGGAAGACGGCGGCGCTGTGGGCGTCGGTACTCCTGTTCACGAATCAATCGGGAGGCTTTCAATCCATCGAGGTTGGGCATTTGGCAATCCATGAGAACGACATCGTAGGATTGGGCGTCGACTGCGGTGAGTGCTTCCTCCCCGTCTTTAGCGATGTCCACCGTACATCCTAATGACTCCAACATCGCCACGGCAATTTCACGATTCACGGCGTTGTCTTCTGCGAGCAAGACTTTCCCGTGGAGCGTGGCTGGGTTCTGTTGAGATTGTACGAGGACGGATGCCTTTTTGTTGTTCGGACGAATCTCCAGGGGGATAGTGAACCCAAAGGTTGAGCCGAGACCTGGAATGCTTTCGAGGTCCACGGTTCCTCCCATCAAGTGAACCAGCTGTTTGACGATCGTAAGGCCGAGACCTGTTCCCCCAAACTTACGCGTCGTCGATCCGTCGGCTTGGGCAAATGCATCGAAAACGCAGGCCTGGGATTCAGGCGGAATACCAATGCCCGTATCACGAACTGTCACGCGAAGCAGAATCCGTTCGGTGGAATGCGCGAGACAGTCCGCACTCACGGTGATCGAGCCGGCGGCGGTGAATTTAACGGCGTTCCCGATCAGATTCAGAAGGATCTGTCTTAATCGTGTTGGATCCCCGCGGAGGGCGGTGGGAAGAGTCGGCGGGATCGCGACGGACAGGGAAAGTCTCTTTTGGCGGGCGGCTTCGGAAAACAGCTTGACGGCATCATTAAGGAGAGGGGAGAGGTCAATATCGGTGTGCTCAAGTTGGAGTTTGCCCGCCTCAATCTTTGAGTAGTCCAGAATATCGTTGATAATCGTGAGTAAGGAGGCGGCAGATTGTTGGACGGTCTTGGCCATATGTCGCTGTTTATCGGAAAGTGGAGTCGCCAGGAGCAATTCGGTCATGCCGAGGACTCCGTTCATCGGTGTACGGATTTCATGGCTCATATTGGCCAGGAATTGAGACTTCGCGACACTGGCCGCTTCGGCGGCATTTTTCGCGAGCATCAATTCCTGTTGCGTAAGCTTGAGCTTCGTAATATCCAACGCCACACCCAAAAAGCTTGTGATGGTCCCTTCCGCATTGCGTAGCGCAGTGATCGTCAGGAGGACGGTGAGTCGACTCCCGTCCTTTCTGACGTAGGTCCATTCATGGGCATTAGGAAGGCCTCGACGAGATTTTTCGACGAAGACATCAAAACCGGGTTCTAAGTCGATATCAAGCTCCGCAGAAAACGCCTGGGCACGTGCCGCCACTTCTTGGGGATCGTGGAAAATTGCGGGTGTCTCTTTCCCAACCAATTCGTCGGCTGAATACCCTAAGAGCTGCTCAGCGGCAGGATTAAACACACGGATGATTCCATCCGGTGTCGCCGAGATGATGGCATGCCCGGCATTGTCTAAGATCGCCTTCTGAAAATCCGACAAGTCGCGAAGCGCTTGTTCCGTCTGTTTCTGCTCGCTGATGTCTCATACGGTGGCCTGTAAGCCCGTTTGTCCCTTCAACGTAATTCGAGTCAGCAGGACGGTCGCTGCGAAGCTCGGTCCGTTGATGCGGCGATGGGTCCATTCAAAAAAATGCGATCCGTCCTCCATGGCTTGTCGAATGACTTTCGGGGCTTTATCGGCTGAGCGTTGGCCGTCTGGCTGAAGAAGAGGCGATACATCCCATGGGCCGAGTGTGGTGAAGTGCTCGATGCTCTTGGCTCCGAACAGGGCGACGGTTGCAGGATTGCATGTGATGAATTTCCATTCCGGCGGAAACAGCAACATGATGGCATCACGCGACGATTCGAACAGCTCACGGTACTTTGTTTCGCTTTCCCGTAATGCCTGCTCTGTCTGGGTGTGTTCCGATTGCTGATTCATGGCAGATACTTCAGAAACGATAGGACAAGACCAAGTTCATTGTGTGGGTGGGAACGATGGTCGTTCGATGAAAATCTGGTGCGAAATTGCGTTGCCGGAGACAGCGATGCCCGCTCCTCGATGTTTTGTGTGAGCGGTCTGAAATCCTTGAGAAAATCTCATCACACTTTCCTCGAAAAATCGAGCTGTTCTCGATATTTCTCCTTTAGGCGAGTAGTGAATTGTGCCGAGTGTGCGTCATTAAAGCTCGCTTTCGCTCTACTGGGAATTCGCGGATGAATGTAGGGGAGAGGCAATTCGTCGATCAGTTTGATTTTTTTAGATAGAGAGTGCGGCTAGGCTCGTGCTTCATTGATACGGTGATATTGACTGTTTACCCTGAGCCCGTCGACGTGCTCAGGGTGAGCGGACGACTAAGGAACTTATGGGGTGTTACACCAGGAGATTACAGCTTTTGTGAAGGGTAGCGAGCCTCAATCTTGCTCGAAAGCCCGCCTCGTGCCGTGAAAGTGCCAGTCACGGTCGCCCATACGGGCCGACAGGCTTTGACGACATCCTGGAGGATGCGATTCACGGCGTTCTCGTAAAAGATGCCAAGATTTCGGTAGGCGTGGATATACATTTTAAGCGCCTTCAGTTCAAGGCATGCTTCGTCAGGCATGTAGTGGAGCGTGATAATGCCGAAATCCGGCAAATTTGTTTTGGGGCAGATCGCTGTATATTCAGGAATCTCAATCGTGATTTCATATCCCTTATACTGATTCGGGAAAGTTTCGATGTCTGGAAGGGGTGCACGAATGCCGCTTTTGGCATGCCGCTCATTGTAGCCCAGTCTTGTTGTCCGAGTTTTCCTGTCCAACCGTTTGCCTTTCACCCCTTCACCTCGCACTGTTCTTATACTTGTTTCATCCAATCGGTTTGACCGATTTTCTCCAATTCAAGATACAGAGAGATCCATGGACACTTCATCTCGGGGTAGACTTCGCAGAGCCCGTTTTTTCGGACTCCTCCGCAAGGACCATGTGCCATGAATTTCGGGCACTCGGCCTTGAGAGTGTTATCTGGAATCGGGGGGCGCTTATGCACTCCACCGACATGAGTTCCAGCCTCATCTTCACCAGGGATAATTACGCGCACTGACATATGTTGCAGTCTAAACAGATTGTCGCGGATCGGCAATCTCAAAACATGATTTGTCGTACAGGATTCAGTCCCAATCAGTTGGGACCAGCTTCATGGGTTGGGGCAAATGGCCTATAACGGGCTGTCGGATCTAGGCCTTCTTTGGGAGGCCGTGGGCCCTCTTTGAAGTTGCGTTGATTTTCGTGACGTTATACTATCTCAGAGAGTAGTCAGTGGCCAGTATGTGGGGCGAATAACCTACGGTGCAGAGAAAAGACCGTGCGGCGATTGACAGTCTTTTTTCGGCTTTGCTAGGATGCCAAAAATGTGGCGGTTTGTGTAGGGCATACTGACTTATTCAAACCTTCAAGTCCTCAAGCTTTCTTTCGTGAGTCATGATCGGCAGTGTGACGAAAATATGAGCAGCGGCATGCCGTTGCCAACGATATAAGGGAGGTGCCTAATGAGCCTTGATTATGTCAAGTTCTCCAATGGATTCGAAAAGTTTATGCCGAAGGAATATCGAGACCTGGTGGAACACGGACCGTTTGGAAAGAAGGTCTCAGTTTCACAGGTGGGAAGTTTTAAGGAAGTACTTGAAGAGCATCCCATGTGTGCCGGTTGTGCAATGACGCTCTTCATTCGCTTGGCCATGGTGGCGTTTCCCAATCCAGAAGACACGATTACCGTTGGGACAGCCGGGTGTGGCCGTCTTGCTATTTCACAAGCTGCGATTCCGTTTGTTTATGGCAACTACGGCGACCAAAACGGAGTGGCAAGCGGCCTCTCACGGGGTCTCCGGCTTCGTTTTGGTGACAAGCCCAAGGATGTGGTCGTGATGGCCGGTGACGGAGGAACGGCGGACATCGGATTCCAGCAGGTACTTCATTCGTGGTTCCGCAAAGAACGATTTACAACGATTATGTTGGACAATGAAGTGTATGGAAATACTGGTGGTCAAGAAAGTGGCATGACCAACCGTGGTGCCGTGCTGAAGATGGCTCCCCTCGGAAAGAAGTTTGAGAAGATGGATATGTTGCAGATGGCGAAGGTCGCAGGTTGCGCCTATGTGGCGACCGTGGTGCCGAATAATCCACGTCGCGTGGAAAGCGTCATCAAGAAAGCCGTGCTGATCGCACGCGAAGTTGGATCCACCTACATACAAGCCTACACGTCCTGTAACATCGAGTACGCCATCCCGACCGACAAGGTCATGGAAGATGCGAAGACGGTTGAGAATGACCGGTATCAGTTCACGGAATATGTCAGCGAAGAAGCGAAGCAATACCTCACTGAGCGCTATGGCTACAAGGAGTTTCTTGCCAAGCCGGCTGCTGCAATTCCTAACAAGGCCTAAGCGAACGAAGGAGATTCCACGATGGCAAAGCGCTTCAATATTCGAATGGCGGGTGTAGGCGGACAGGGCGTCGTGACTGGGTCTCACATTCTGAGCACGGCCGTCATCAATGCCGGAGGGGAAAGTACGATCGTGCCATTCTATGGGTCGGAAAAACGAATGGCGCCGGTGGAAAGCTACGTTCGCGTGTCGGATGAACCGATCTATGAGATTGGGGAAATCACGTTTCCGCACATCATTATTATTTTCCATCCTCAGGTCATTACGCACGGCAAGTCGTACACAATGCCGTTCTATTTTGGTCTGAAAGAGGATGGGGTTGCCCTGATTAACAATGATGGGCCGATGAATTTGCATCGGGATCAGGCGGCTGAGCTTCAGAAGCTTCGGGCCAAGCTCTATTACTTCCCAGCAACAAAGATTTCATTAGAGGTCGCAGGTATGGACCTCGCCACCAATATGGCGCTAATGGGCTGTATCGGCGCAATTACGGGACTCACGAGCATGGCGGGGTTGGACCAGGCGGTGAAAGACCGATTCCTTGGTAAGGGCTTCGTCGTGTCTGGTGGTACGGCCGCTCTTGACAGCGTTGTTGAGCGAAAGTTTAAGAAGAAACAAGAACTGATCGAGAAAAACGTTGCGGTCATGCGGGCCGGGTGGAACTACGCAGTTGATCATGGTTGGGCTGCGGCCGACGTCAAGCGAGTGGAAGAGCCTGTCGCAGCGGCCACCGCATAACCGGTTATAAAGGAGTTTCCATGTACCTCGTAGCTGATATCAGTGTCGAAATTTGTGCCGCGAAGAGTTGTAAGCTCTGTACGCAGTACTGTCCGGAAGCCAACACGATCCTCTACAGCGACGAGATGGGTAAAGATCAAGGGTTCAAGTACGGATCCGCCTATGTCGCGGTCGATCGTTGTAAAGGATGTGCCCAATGTGTGTGGGTCTGCGATAACATGGCGAAGAACAATGCCATTAAGATGATCATGATCGACCAGCTTCCGAAGGCGGCATTGACGGACAATATTACGTACGGAGAGAAGAGCACCACAGCGGTTTTGGCAAGTCCTGTCGTCGGGTAAGGAAAGGGAATCAGGCGTGGCAATCACACAAGATAAGAGAGAGCGAATCATCGTGCCGGGTCCAGCGGGGTTCCATCCGCCGTCTGCGGCTCAGTTAGGTGTCGACCTGCCAGATCCTGGGCAGGGATTGTATTACGGGCTTCTTGAGCCGAACGAGGAAGTGGTTATTGAAGAGATGGCTCGAAAGATGCTGACGAGCCCGAATGCGACGATTTTTCCAGGTCCCTTGCTCTTGTGGGCCTGGAACGATCATGCGGTAGAAAAAGCAAAGGCAACATTGGAAATTGCCGCACAGATTCCGGAAGTGATGATTATTCCGATGCCGGACTATCGTCCGAAGTATCCGAAGATCGATCCTGAAGAAGTCATCAATCCCAATCACCCCAACCTCACGATTTGGGGCAATAAGATCGAAGCCTGTATTTTTATCGGCGTGCATTGTCATTATGCCAATCTGACCCTGAAGATGATCCGTGCAGGCACGAATTGCTGCACTATGGCGATCTGCGCAGAGCAAGGTCACGAGGATGCGATGCTCACGATCCGGGATTCCGATACGCTGAAGATCAAACGCGTCGCACAGATTTTTAAGCGGGTCCGTGAGCAGATGGGAATCAAGTTGCCGGACAACGGGGAAAATGTCCGTTTTACCGGTACTCAATCGAAGGTCCATGGCGGGAAGACCCATACCAATCCGATGGCGTTTGCGCCGACTCCCGGTGGGGCGGGCAGCGCAGCGATGTTTGGCCATTCTGCAGAACAGATGAAGCGAGAAGGGTAGCTGAGCAAGCAGCTCACCGTCCATATAGAGAGGTGCGATTATGAGTGAAACGGAAGTAAAGACCAATCCGCAAGGCGATCCCATCACCAGTGTGGCCGCTCCGACAAGTGCTTCAAAGAAAGATCCACATGGTGAAGCAAAACGACAAAAAGTTGTGACTCCTGAATATATGTTTCTCGAGGCGCCACGGACGAAGGAATTCATTACGGGCAGCGAAGCGGCCAAGGAAGCCATCCGTCGTTCGAACGTGGACTTAGCTATCGCCTATCCAATCACACCCCAGAGCGAAACTATGCAGCTCGTCGGTGTACTCTATGGGGAAGGGTATGTGAAAGAGTATTATCGTGGTGAAGAGGAAGTCGGTGTCATGGCGGCGATCGCCGGTGGGTCTCGCGCCGGTGTTCGATGTTATACGGCCACGGCAGGCCCCGGTACGTTGCGTGGTTTGGAGGGTATTGCCTCCTGGCCCGGCCATCGTCTTCCGGTGGTGGCTATGTTTACCTGTCGCGTCGTCAACGCGCCGCTGGCCATTCAGCCGGACAATATCGAAGTCGCCTACTTGCTGAACTGCGGAATGATTGTATTCCATGCCGAAAATCAGCAGGACATGTTTGATTTCACGATGGCCGGTTTTACGATCAGCGAAAAGAACGACGTGACCTTGCCGGTCGGCGTGTGTTGCGACGGATTCTTTGTGACGCACGCCCGCGGGTATGTGCGGATGCAAGATCGAGGAATCAAGTTGCCGCCACGTGAGGCCTGGCGTGGTGCCGTCCCGGTGCTCGATGCCGAGAATCCTCCGGCTCGTCTATCCCGTGATGCCCCGGTTCAGAAATCGAACTTTATGGCCTACAACATCCACGCCGTCTGGCAGCAAGAAGTGTGGGCAGCTGTCGAGCGGTCTCGTAAGTATATCAATAAGTACATGGGTGGTTTACTCTCTGCGGAGAATGTGGAAGGTGCTGATGCGATCATCATCGCCTCAGGAAGCGCTGCAGCCCAATCGCGGGAAGCCGTGCGTCTCTGCAAAGACAAGGGGCTCAATGTCGGGCTCATCAAGGTCCGTTCGCTTCGTCCATTCCCGACCAAGGAACTACGTGAGCTCTGCGGCAAGGCAAAGCTCATCGTCGTACCGGAATTCAACTATGTCGGCTGGTTGGCCAAGGAAGTGGCCACCGCAATCTATGGGTACTCCAAGGCGAAGATCATCGGAGGACCCCGTGTCTACGGTGGACAATCAATGCCGGTGGAGTTAATCGTGGACGAAGTCGAGTCCGGTCTGACCGGCAAGAAATCCACGAACGTTGCGATGTCGCAGGTCATGGGCGGTGCCGTCAATCCAGACGAAGTTGCCCAGTTCATGCGCAGCATCTAGCAGATAGCTCTCAGCTGTAAAACAAGGGCCCATCAGGTTGAAGCCTGATGGGCCCTTGTACTTTTTGCTATCAGTAATCAGCCTTGGGCCAACTGCTGAGGGTTGTCAGGTGATTACTAGAAGCTACCCCTGAATCTCATCCTCCACCATTTCCTCGCTGGCCGGCATTCCGTAGGCCACATACTTGGCGTAGGACAAATAGATCCCGGCGCTGTCCGTCATGGCTTTGGACCCAGCCGTCAACCGCAC
>JAEURV010000159.1 GCA_016788465.1 Nitrospira sp.
CTCTCTCATCTTGACCCCCTCGAGGTCTGGAGCACAGGCATGAAAGCAGTGCTCAGTTTGGTGATGCTCATACTCCTGACCGCCCTTACCGGCGGCGCGTTGAAGACCTTGTGGGAGATTCGGCTTCTCATCGATCACTCCGCCGAAGTTGTCCTGCGCCAAGTCATCGTCAATACGCTCATGCTCTTGGCACTTGTCGAGGTCTTCAAAACCACCGTCACCTATTTCCGGGAGGGACGCGTCAAGGTGACCTTTATCGTGGATACGATCCTCGTCGTGATGCTGACCGAAGTGATCTCCCAATGGTTCAAAGGAGCAGACTGGCGCCCATTGATGGCTCTCTTGGGAATTCTGGTGATCCTTAGCATTGTTCGTGTGATGGCCGTTCGGTGGAGCCCAACACGAGGAACACAGGCCCACGATCCGGTACCGGCTGATCTCTAACGCCTGAGGAGGTGCTCAATGACTGAATCACCGGCAACAAAATTACTGGCCATCGTTCATGAGCGACAACGTATTCCGCTTGAAGAGCTCCTGGCCAGCTGTCCTGAGCTCACCTGGAATCAGGTCTTCTCGCTCGTGGATGACCTCAGTCGTCATGCGTTGATCGGTCTGCATCGGCGTGGTGTCGACTATGAACTGCGAGCGCTCTCAATAGTTCATCAAGCTGCGCGTGCTCTACCGGAGGATGTCTCGGCAAGGCAAGCGCTGCACGAGTAAAACCAGATGCTCATGCCGAGAGCCGGAAGTGGGCCGATGAGTCGGTACTGGTGCTGCCTGACCAAGATACGCGTTCGTTTGAAATGACCTCCCCCCTGTGCTAGCATTCATTCCTTATGGGTGCGACCACCTCGGGTAGGCGGGGAGAAGCCCGTCGGGCCCCTTCTTCCTCTTCTCATATTCAGCGGGAAGTCTTCGGCGTGATTCTGATCGCGCTGAGCCTACTCATGCTCTTGAGCCTTCTGTCGTTTGTGCCGGGAGAGGCGACGGTGGTGGCCAGCGGAGATCCTGTGGCTCATCCGCCACGAAACCTCATTGGTTCGTTCGGGGCGTTGTTGGCCGGCGGGTTCTTTTATGGGATCGGTGGTGCAGCGTATCTCTGTCCGCTGTTACTGGGGCGATGGGGCCTTCGGTGCTTCTCCCAGGCACCGATGAGTCTTGAGTTACGGACCGCCGGTAGTTCCTTGGCCTCCGTCGTGTTTTTTAGCGCATTTGTGCATCTTGAAGCGAACGGCATTCCAACCATGACCAGTGGAATCATTGCGCAGGGCATGGCCGGCGGGGTCGTCGGTGAGACGATTGCCGAGGGGCTCCGGGCTGTATTTGCGGGAACCGGCGCTCATATTGTGATTATCGCAGGATTCCTGGTCTCACTCCTTTTGACGGCACCCCTCTCTTTAGGAGAAGCGGTGCGTCGCATTCCTCAATCCTGGGCCACAGTCCGTGAAGGAGCGGTCGCCTTGATGCCGGAACGTTCTCCGGATACTGAAAAGGCGGTCAGTAACAGACGGGTACGAGGCAAGTCCGCAAGGTCGGTGGCTGTCGGCGAAGAAGCGGAATCGGTTGCCGGAAGAGATCACGAACGGGAGGCGCTTCCGGCACTACCCGCTCCGATCATCCAGCCGTTTCCTGTCAGGAAGCCGTCCAGAGACATAGAAACAACCGAGTCCGAAGTAGTGGTGCCGGCGAGGGAATCGGAAGACTATCGTCTTCCGGATCCGGAGATGTTAAGCGATCCCTCGGGACCTTTGGATCGAATGTCCGAAGAGGAGTTGAAGGCCCAATCCGAGGTCTTGTCTCGTGCGTTGAGAAGCTTCGGGATTGAGGGGACCGTCACGGAGGTGAGGCCGGGCCCGGTCGTGACGATGTATGAATTCGAGCCGGCCCCTGGAACGAAAGTGTCCCGCATTGTGAATTTAGCCGATGATCTTGCGTTAGCACTGAAAGCGATCAGCCTACGAATTGTGGCACCGTTGCCCGGTAAGTCGGTGGTGGGGATCGAAGTTCCGAATCGTTCGAGAGAAACCGTCTCGCTCCGAGAAGTCATCACGAGCGATGCGTTTCGTCGTGCCCGATCGAGGTTGACGATGGCCTTGGGAAAAGACATCTTCGGTGCGCCGGTTACGGCGGATCTCAAGACGATGCCGCATCTCTTAGTGGCTGGTGCAACGGGGGCCGGAAAAAGCGTCAGCCTGAACACAATATTGCTCAGCATCCTCTTTTCCGCTAAACCCAGTGAAGTCAAACTGCTGTTGATCGACCCAAAGATGTTGGAGTTTCAGTCTTACGATGGCATTCCTCATCTCCTGAGACCGGTCATTACAGATCCCAAGTCCGCTGCGCGAGGATTGGGGTGGGTCGTGGCCGAAATGGAACGGCGGTATAAACTCTTGGCTGAAGCTGGGGTGCGGAATATTGACGCCTATAATCGGAAGGTTGCCGATCTGCATGAGACTTTTACCGAGCAGGATCCACCAGCTGGGGAACCGACCGAACGTACAGTGGCGTTCCTTACCGAGGAGGCGCGTCTTTCAGCCGGAGAAACGTCGATTGCCGAAGGGGAACCTGGATGCATGCAGCCAAAGCCGACGCCACCGGAACCTCTCCCTTTTATTGTGGTCATGATCGACGAGTTGGCTGATCTCATGATGGTTGCTCCGAAGGATGTGGAGGATAAGATTGCCCGTTTGGCCCAGATGGCGCGGGCCTCCGGGATTCATCTGGTGCTCGCGACCCAGCGTCCGTCGGTGGATGTGCTGACTGGTCTGATCAAGGCGAACTTCCCGGCTCGGATTGCGTTTCAAGTCTCCTCCAAGACGGATTCGCGGACCATCTTGGATGCAAATGGAGCTGAGGCGCTTCTTGGCCGAGGTGACATGCTCTACCTGGCTTCCGGAACCGGCAAGCTTGCCCGTCTGCATGGCTCGTTTGTCTCGGATGATGATGTTCGTTCGGTTGTTGAGTTTGTGAAGAAACAGGCCTTGCCGGTCTATAACCCAGAGCTGCAGTCTCTCAAATCAGAAGAGGCAACGGAAGAGGAAGCCAAGGACGAAGTCTATGAGCAGGCCAAAGACCTGGTCCTCTCGAGTGGTCAAGCGTCGGCATCCTTGATCCAACGTCGGTTACGAGTCGGTTATCCTCGGGCGGCGCGCATGATTGAGCAGATGGAGGCAGAGGGGATCGTGGGGGCGGCGGGACGTGATGGGCGACGGGAAGTGCTTGGGCGACGTGGTCCCGTCGGGGCGGCGGAAGCATGACGCGTTGGTTGGTGATAGCAACGGTTTCTGTGCTCTTGGTCCAGCCGGGCTTGGCAGCCGATGGATCGAAGGAAGAGAAAGCCGTTCTAGAGGTGCGCGAGGTCGTCAAACAGTTGCAGATGCGTTACGAGAAGACGACCGATCTTCAAGCCGATTTTTCACAAAAAACGAAGATTGAGGGGTTTGAGCGTCCGGTGACATCGTCCGGCAAGGTCTACATCAAGAAACCTGGTCGATTGCGATGGGACTATCTTGATCCTGCGACCGAGCAGATCTATGTCAATCAGGATGATGTAAAGGTGTATGTGCCGGAACACAAGCAGGTGCTGGTTGGGAAACTCACGCACATGGCTGCCTCCAAAGCACCGCTGGAACTCTTGCAGGGTGCGGCCAAATTGGATGAGTCGTTTGAGATTGAGCCTACGAAGGGGAGGGAGCGTGGGGCGACCGGCTTGCCGCTTCTGACCCTGATTCCCAAGGCCAAAGAACATGAATCGACACAGAACCTTCAAAAGATCGTCCTCGAAGTATTCCCCAAAACGTATTATATTCGAACCGTGTCGCTCTATGAAGTCAGCGGGAATGTCGCCACCTTTGAGTTTTCTAATTTGAAACCCAATCTTGGAGTAGGGAACGAGGTGTTTGATTTTAAGACACCTCCGGATGTCGAGGTGGTGAAGGCTCCGGTATTGAATAGCCCGTAACGGGCCAGCGTCACGGGCGATGGAGGCACTGTTCACGGGGACAGAGAGATTCTTCAGTCGACCGATGATGGACACTCTGCCATGGATCAGGGTTCAGCATGTGGCGGAAAGATTGAGGTGAGGCATGACGGTAGCAACGGGCAGCCTGATTGAAGCCATTGATCAAGCTGTGGCGCGGCTGGATTTTGACCGCCTCCATCAGGAGTATTGGGAACAGAACGAATTTCTCGTTATCAAGCAATTCCTGCCCCGTACCTTCGTCGAAGAAGTCTTCGTTCCCCAAGCCCAAAGCGTCAAGACCGAGCTGAACCGCAACTACATTCCCGGCCATAAGAAAGGCGGGAGTGTCAGCTACTATACGGTGCAGGAAAAGGCTCCGCGATTTCTTGAGCTCTACCGTGCCGATTCGTTCAGAGGATTCTTGGATCGTCTTGTGCACGCGAAGCTGATGTTCTGTCCGGACAACGATCCCCATTCCTGTGCCCTCTACTACTATACTGAGCCAGGTGACCATATCGGCTTCCATTACGATACGTCCTATTACAAGGGCGCACGTTATACCATTCTCATGGGCCTGGTGGATCGATCCACACAGTGTAAGCTTGTGTGTGAGCTCTTTAAAGATCACCCCACGAAGCAACCACGCCACCTTGAACTGGTGACTGAGCCAGGGGATATGGTCATTTTCAACGGGGATAAGCTCTGGCACGCGGTGACGCCGCTTGGAGAGGGTGAGGAGCGGATTGCGCTGACGATGGAATACGTGACGAATCCTGAGATGGGGACCGTCAAGCGGCTCTATTCGAACCTCAAAGATTCATT
>JAEURV010000160.1 GCA_016788465.1 Nitrospira sp.
TCGGCAATGGCATGATCTCCTAGTTTGTGGCCAGGCGTCGTTGCAGGGAGTTGCGTGCCAAGGGAGCCCTCCAGACGTGCTTCTTTCAGGCGTTTCAGCAGCGCGACGATCTGGCTATCCGTGGCCTGTTTCGGCACGACCAAGCTTATCGTATTCATATCTAAGATCGTCGTCTGGACCTTGAACATGACAGGTGCGGCTTCAGGGTCTTCGATGACCGAGACATTAGGGCCTTCTGTTCCAGTGGCCTGTTTGTTCCGTGAACTTGGGACAATGAGAGCCACGAACAACCAAAGGCCGATGAGGATTCCGAACACGACGACCAGCGGATGGGCACCGGCGCGTTTCCCTTCTTCGTAAGGGCCCTGGTCTTTATTCATGGAGTGAGATCCCCTGTCTGTGGTGTGGTCGTGGATGAGCGGCCTTGTAACCGACGTTTGGCTTCAGCCCATAGTTCGTCGAGCTCAGCGAGTGTCATATCCGGCATCTGTTTGCCTGCCTCCGCTGCTTGCGCTTCCACCAGGTGAAACCGATCACTGAACCGATTGGTCGCTCGGCGCAGCGCGTCCTCGGGGTTTGTCTTAAGAAAACGGGCCAAATTTACTAATGAAAAGAGTACATCACCGAATTCAGCCTCAATCTCCTTACGTGCACTCTGGTGCTCGGTGTGCGACACATCATTGGCCTTTCCCAGCGCCACGCGCAGTTCACTGATTTCCTCCTGTATTTTCTCCATCACCTGATCAAGGCCTTCATCGTTGTGCGGCCAATCGAAGCCCACACGGGCCGCTCGTGCTTGCACTTGATAGGCGCGCAGTAACGCCGGCAAGGTCTTCGGAACTCCTTCAAGCGCTGATTGGGTGCCGCCGTTGGCAGCACGTTCTGCACGCTTGATCTCCTCCCATCGGGTCAACACCTCCTCGCTACTCGATACCCGATCCTGGTCACTGTTGGCTGTGAAGACATGTGGATGTCGTCGAATCAGCTTGGTGGCGAGCGTTTCCAACACATCCTCGATGGTAAAGGTTTTGGACTCAGCCGCAATCTGGCTATGGAACAATACTTGAAGCAGCACGTCTCCGAGTTCCTCCTGAAGCTTCCGTGGGTCCTGTTGATCGATGGTCTCTAGAACTTCATAGGTTTCCTCAAGAAGGTAGGGTTTCAGGGACTCATGGGTCTGTTTGCGGTCCCATGGGCACCCCTGTTCCGCACGCAGGGTTGCCATGACCTCAACGACTTTGTCAAACCGTTCCGACATAGAGATTCTTTAGACTCCTCTGGTTTACTGTGAATTGTCGCCACTCTATACCGAGCAGGATTCTCTCTTCAATCTCGTTCATGGCTTGCGACCAACTAGTTCGTATGCTAGGGTACCGATAAATTTCTCGATTCGGTGGGAGTAAGACCAATGGCAGAGGAACAGGGGTTTGTTATTCGGGATCGCAGAGCTGGCGGAGGCACAGAGCCTCCTCCTGTGGCGGCTTCGACCGCCCATTCATCGACATCCGGGGAGACGTCTCAGCCGGAGTCCTCTCAATCGGTCCCACTCCCACCGGTTACCTTTTCCTCCTTCGTCATTTCTCTTGGTTCATCCTCGCTCATGTTGATGGGGGAGCAGCTGGACCCTCAACAGCCCTCCATGCCTATGAACTTGCCGCAAGCGAAGGAAATCATCGATCTCTTGTCCGTCTTGGAAGAAAAGACAAAAGGCAATCTGACCCCTGACGAACAGACTGTTCTGCGCGACATGCTCTATGCCCTTCGCATGAAGTATGTCACGCTGGCTTCACCGAAGTAGTCTCCCATCTCTTTGGTTTGCTGTCTTGCTCAGTTCCCGATACTGCTGTTTATGCGGTAGGTTTTGAGACTACTTGGTATGTCGGCTATAGTGGTCGCCGGGCCTGTTAGCCTGTCATGATGGTGCGCAGAGGACACGTGCATGTCTGAGTTGAATCAGCCGAGCGGGACATTCAGGCGAGCTTCCGAAGAAGTCAGCGATATTCACCCCATCGTGTTCAGTCGGAGTATGCATCGGGCCTTGCCTGACCACTCCCGAAAATTTGACCAGAAGCCACCCCACCTCCGTCCCGTTTGGATTGTTCTCATTCTTTTAATTCCTTGCGTCGCACTGACGCTGTATTACTCACAAGTGGTCGCACCGGGGAGTGAAGAAACCGGCTCATTCCTGCCTACGACCAGCTACGCGCTCGTGTTGCTCCTGCTGAATTTGGACTTGATCGGTCTCGTGGTGCTGGTTCTGCTGTTGTCCAGAAATTTAATCAAGGCCTACTTTGAACGCCGACATCGGCTTGTCGGGTCTGGATTCCGAACGAAACTGATCGCGGCATTTATCGGATTTTCGCTGATTCCCACCGTGCTGTTGGCCCTCGTGGCGAGCGGATTGGTGAACAAAGCCGTTGATGTTTGGTTCAGCGAGCACATCGAAAAGGTCATGAAAGATTCCTATGAAGTGGCTCGCATGCAACACGCGGGGCATGTGGCGCTCGCCGTGAACAGTGCCAGGGCGATTTCTCAGGAATTGTTTCGGGAGGACTTGTTGACACCGGTACAGCGGGATCTCTTGATGGCAGCCATGGCAAGGAAACGCATGGAATACGGGGTGGCTGGGATCGAGGTGTTTTCAAACAAGATGGAGACCCTGACAAAGGCATTGGATGCGGAAATTCCAACCGGTGTGTTGGATCTTCCGATCAGTCAATTGGTCTTACAAGTCATTAACGGCAAACAAGAGTTTACCTCGGTTCAGGAGGCCCAAACCGGAAGATTGGTCCGTGCGGCGATTCCAGTGGCGTCCGCAAGTCGACGAGGTGAGATCGAGGGTGTCGTGGTCGTGGAAACGTATGTCCCGGAGTCACTGTTGACCAAGATGGAAGGGATCGGCCGACAATATATGGAATATAAACAGATCAAGGCGATGAAGAACCCGATTAAGGCCGGGGCCTATCTGTTTGTTGCGGTGGTCACGGTTTTGATTCTCTTCAGCGCCACATGGTTCGGGTTTTATGTCGCACGTGGCATCACCGTTCCGATTCAACGATTGGCAGAGGCGACAGAGGCGGTAGCCCAAGGGGATCTCACCGTTCAAATCGATGCCAAAGCGACTGATGAAATCGGGACATTGATTGCGTCGTTCAATCGTATGACGCAGGATCTCCAAGGGAGCAAGTCCAAACTCGAAGAGACCAACCTGACGCTACGAAATACGAATGTTGAGTTGGATCGACGCCGAGCTTACATCGAAACCGTGGTCGATACCATTGCGGCCGGCCTCTTGTCGATTGATCGCAATGGGATGATTACCACGTTCAATCCCTCGGCGGAGCGCATACTGGGACTTGCCGGGGATCAGTTGAGAGGGAGACCGGCCAATGAGGTTTTCAAGGAGTTCAGCTTGGACTTGTTTCAGACGGCTTATGACCGTATGTTGGGCGATGAGCGCGATGACTTTGATTTGGAGGGGCAACTGGATATCCAGGGAAAGTTGCTCACGATCGGCTTAAAAGGTTCTCGAATGCGGGACGAGGCCAGCAAAGATCTCGGGTTTGTGTTGGTCTTCGAAGATTTGACGGAGTTGATTAAGGCGCAGAAAGTCGCTGCCTGGCAGGAGGTGGCCAAACGGGTGGCGCATGAAATCAAGAATCCGCTCACGCCGATTCAATTATCGGCCCAGCGGTTGCGCAAGAAGTTCTTCGAGAAATCCCCCGACCTCGACCGAGTCTTTGATGATGCCACGAATGTCATCATCAACGAAGTCGGGAGTCTCAAGCAGATGTTGGACGAGTTTTCAAAATTCGCCAGACTTCCTGCTCCGCAAATGACTCGACAATCGTTGCACGACGTGCTGCGTGATGTGGTGACCTTGTATCGTGAGGCGCAGAAGGATATCCAGTTTGTCGTGGAGCTGGATGAGACGTTACCGCTCATCAACTTTGATCGTGAACAGCTGCGGCGGGTGTTCGTGAATTTGTTCGACAATGCCGTCCAAGCGATGAATCAGCGAGGAAAGCTGTGGGTCGGCACACGATACGACGTTAAGCGTCGACGCGCGGTGGTTGCTGTTGCGGACGAAGGCCCCGGGATTGCTCCCGAGGACCATGACAAGCTGTTTGTTCCGTATTTTACCCGCAAGAAAACGGGAACCGGATTGGGATTGGCAATCGTTCGCCGAATCATCACGGATCATGAGGGGCAGATTCAGGTTGGTAACAATCAACCGAAAGGCGCCGTGTTTAAGTTCGATCTCCCGGTGTAGCACGATGAGTGATGGATCCTACAATAGCTGAGATGGAGAATGGTTGCCGGCCGATTATCGGTGTTTCGTGGAGGGGGTAGATGTCAGCATCGATTTTGATCGTAGATGATGAGGAGGCCATCCGGACGTCCTTGAAAAGCATTCTTGAAGATGAAGGCTATGAGGTTACTGTCGCAGCCAACGGCTTTGAAGCGTTGAAGATCTACGGAACGGATCCCCCGGATCTCATGATTCTGGATATTTGGATGCCAGAGATGGATGGCCTGGAGACCTTGCGACGCGTAAAGGAATTTGTGTCAACGACTCAGGTGATGATGATTTCTGGCCACGGCTCCATCGAAACGGCGGTGAAGGCGATTAAGCTCGGGGCATATGACTATATTGAGAAGCCGCTGTCGCTGGAAAATGTTACGTTTCGCGTGAAACAGGCGCTGGAGCAGTATCGATTGGCTCAAGAGAACCGGGCGTTACGGAGTAAGGTTGAGAGGAAATTTGAGTTAGTCGGACGGTCTCCGGTGATGCAACGGCTGCGAGAGCTCATTGAAACTGCCGGTCCCACGAACAGTCGGGTCTTGATAGGGGGCGAGAATGGAACCGGGAAGGAGCTCGTCGCCAGAGCGATCCATCTCCATAGTACGAGATCGGATCATCCTTTTGTAGCGGTGAATTGCGCCGCCATTCCTGAGACATTGATTGAGAGTGAGCTGTTCGGTCACGAAAAGGGTTCCTTTACCGGGGCCATATCCATGAAACGGGGGCAGTTCGAACAGGCCAACGGTGGTACCCTCTTTCTTGATGAGATCGGTGATATGAGCCTCAGCACGCAAGCCAAAGTCTTGCGAGCTTTGCAGGAGCAGCAGTTTACGCGTGTCGGTGGAACAAAGCTGATGAAAGTGGACGTGCGGGTGTTGGCCGCTTCCAACAAGGACTTAGAAAAAGAAATCGGCAAGGGGCAATTCCGAGAGGATTTGTATTACCGCCTCAATGTGGTTCCGATTGTGGTCCCACCACTGCGAGAGCGGCGAGAGGATATTCCGGAGCTCGTACAACATTTCATGAAGTTGCATGCTGAAGAGCAGGGCTTGCGGATGAAGGAGGTCGCTCCGGATGCGATGGGTATCTTTCAGCAATACGACTGGCCAGGAAATATCCGAGAGCTCCGAAATTTGATTGAGCGGCTTATGATCATGGTGCCGGGATTTGTCATCGAAGCCGCACAAGCCACGCTCTCATTGCAGGGGCGAACCACCGGAGTTGTTCCAGCGAATACAACTCCAGCAACTCCGCTGCTGAGCAAATCCTACGACTCGCTCCGAGATGCCCGGAACGCCTTTGAAAAAGAATACATCAGCCGAAAGCTTCGAGAACACCATTGGAATATTTCACGGACGGCTGATGATCTCAAGATCGAGCGAAGTCATCTTCACCGAAAGATCAAACTATTGGATGTGGAGATGCGACCAGAAGGATAGGAAGCTCATTGTCTGGCACTCGCGAGTGATGTGTCTGAAGCAGGATTGCCCTCGTAAATGAACAGAGGTGTGTGTCGTTCGTATGCGTTGACCTCTCCGATACCCTCCGATAAGATGCGGCTCCTAGTTCCTGCTCCCATTTGAATTTCCGTAAACTATGCAACGGTCTCATTATGACAACCTATCGTGATGCCGGTGTGGATATCGATGCGGGCGACGAATTCGTTGATCGCATCAAACCGTTTGTGCGATCGACATTCCGTCCTGAGGTGCTGACCGACCTAGGAGGATTTGGAGGGCTTTTTGGCCTTCAAACAAGCAAATACAAAGAGCCCGTACTTGTCTCGGGAACGGACGGGGTTGGGACGAAACTGAAGATCGCCTTCCTGATGGACAAGCACGATACCGTCGGCATTGATCTCGTGGCGATGTGTGTGAATGATATTGCGGTGAGTGGAGCGGAACCGCTTTTCTTTTTGGACTATTTTGCGACCGGGAAGTTGTCCGTCTCGAAGGCGCAAGAGGTGGTCGCCGGGATCGCTGAAGGCTGCCGTCAAGCAGGGTGTGCATTGATCGGTGGGGAAACCGCCGAGATGCCCTCATTCTATCCTGATGGTGAGTATGATCTGGCCGGATTCGCGGTTGGCGTGGTCGACAAGTCAAGAATCGTCGATGGCAAAATGATCAGGCCGGGCGATGCTGTGATCGGATTAGCGTCTACCGGTTTGCACAGTAACGGCTATTCTCTGGCGCGCCGTGTATTGTTTGACCAGGCAAAATTGACGGTCGCAGCTCGAATGCCCGAACTGGATCGTCCTTTGGGGGACGTGTTGCTTGCACCGACCAGAATCTATGCGAAACAAATACTGTCTCTCATCCAGGACTTTTCGATCAACGGGATCGCGCATATTACCGGAGGAGGGATCACAGAAAATTTGCCGCGAGTATTTCCAAAAGGGGTTCGGGCGAAGATTACTCGAACAGCCTGGCCGGTGCCGCCGATCTTCGACGTGATGAGTCGTTTGGGACGGATTGATCGTGAAGAGATGTATCGAGTGTTCAATATGGGTATCGGGTTGATTCTTGTGGTTCCTCCCGAGTCGGTGCCTGCTGTGCTGACACGAGCCGCAGCGCTGGGAGATCGCGGCTGGCAGATCGGCGAAATCGTATCCTCGACCGAGGAGGAACCGGAGGTTGAGTATGTCGAATAGCCGAACAACCCCATTGCGCGTGGCGGTTCTGGCGTCCGGTCGAGGATCTAATCTGCAAGCGATTATCGATGCAATCGAAGCGGGCCAGATTCAGGCTCGCATCGTCGCCGTCATCAGCAACAAGAAAGATGCCATCGCACTGGAGCGGGCTCGGAAACACGGGCTCAAGGATCTGTTTGTCGATCCCAAACTCTTTGCCGGACGACCTGATAGTCGTGAGGCCTATGACCGTGCTCTGTTGGAGGTACTGCAGGAGCACAACGTCGAACTCGTCCTGCTCGCAGGTTATATGAAAATCGTCACAGCGGTATTGGTCAATGCCTACGTGAACCGCATGATGAATATTCATCCCTCGTTGCTGCCGTCCTTTCCTGGATTGGATGTGCAGAAGAAAGCCATCGATTGGGGCTGTAAGTTGGCAGGCTGTACCGTCCATTTCGTCACGGAAGGGGTCGATGAAGGACCAATCATCATCCAAGCCGCCGTACCGGTTCTCGACGCTGATAGTTCCGAAACTCTTGCTGCGAGAATACTCGTGCAAGAACACAGAATTTATCCTCGCGCCGTACAACTCTTCGCCGACGGCCGACTCCGTGTCGATGGTCGACGAGTGTTTGTTGACAACGTCAAGCCGGACGGCGAGGCGATCATCAGCTCGGTTTGATTGTGCAGGATCAGTCCACGCACGTCTTGCACCCTGCAGGAGTCCTCTCCTAAAATAGCCACTATTCCAATTGCTGGGATTTAGGCTATGCCCTTTGCGCTCCGTTATCACTACCGCTTTCCAGTCTTCAGCCTCGTGAAGTACGAACGAGGAGAGGGGACTGGTTATGGGTCTGTCACCAACCTGTCCTCGCTTGGCTGGCGCATTTCAGGTTCTTTGCCGCTGGAGTATGGAGATGTGTGTGCTCTCAAAGTCAGACTTCCGACTAACCAATGGGTATGGGTGGCTGAGGGGAAGGTACGCTGGGCATATGGGGAAGAATGCGGCATCGAAACGGTGATGATCGACAAGACATCGCAAGCGAGACTCAATGAGTACATCCAAGCTCGTCTCAAGGCGCTCTGAGGCATGCTGGGGATAAAGATGTCTTCAACCTATGAGTCGGAGATCTGGATGTGAGAGATGGAACAATTACTGCGACTGCAGCGTACCAATAAGTTCCCGGATCACACGGTGCAGCAGCTCCAAGATTTTCAACGCTATGCCCAGAACTATCAAGATCAGTTGCAAGGCCTCGGTGCTCTGAGCCCTTGAGGTAAAACGCGAGGATTCCCGCAGGTCTCATCAATCTGCTCCTGAGAGAGAAACGCTGCGCCGCTAAAATCGGCACCGTCAATCCTCGCTCCCTCCATATGAGTTCCCAGGAGCATGGCCCCTTCGAAGTTCACATTAGTTAAGTTCGTTCCACTCAGGTTTGTTCCCAAGAGCATTGCCCCACGGAGGTCGGCAGACTCAAG
>JAEURV010000182.1 GCA_016788465.1 Nitrospira sp.
GTCTGGAAAGCCCCGGCACTGGATTTTACGAATCGTACCTATGCGACTGTCGTCAAGTTTCGGCTTCATAAAAATGGCTCGGTCAGCCTGGTAAACATCGAGCAGTCATCCGGCAATGAGTCCTATGACGCAGCGGGGAAACAGGCGGTGCTCAGTGCCAGCCCATTGCCCACATTTCCTCCTGATCTCTCGCATGCCTATGTTGATGCCCATATCACCCTAACCGCTCCTTCAGCGAAAGAATGACTATCCGTACAACCAGCTAGTCTATGAGCTCTGGACGCCCCAAGCCCGAATCACGGCCCAGAAAACAATCTCGATTTCCAGACCAGAAAAGATGGTCAAGAAATGGTATCCAACTAATTAGACTCTTTCGTCATTGAGCCAGATATTCCAGACATGGTAAGGCAACTCAGTCTCAGACAGGCGGGATTCGTTGGCTAGGTGCATGGTACGCGCTGTCGGTCACCCATGTGGTATTGGAGGCCGTAGTAGTGAAGTCTCCGCCGACGGAAGACCAGAAGTCTTCCTTCTCCAACGCTGTCGCTGATGGATACCCTGGAATCCGGCCCAACACATCAAGCGCCAGCCCCGATGGCAGCTACAACGGTCCTGGACATAGCACACTCCCTCCTACAACCGCGGACAGCCGAGCACGCCCACAGGTTGGGCACAGGAATCTACGCGGCTTTCCGTGACCCTCCCGAATCCGTCTTCGCAGATTCGTTGTTGACCGAGACCAGCACCATAAAGGGCTCCTTCACACCACTCATCCGCGCAGAGTTCTGAATCCGCAACGTGATGGATTCGTTCACTTCCTGTCCCTTCGACGCCAAGACAACATCGTTAGCGGTCAGAATATCTTCGCCCAAAATCATGCCCAACCGCAGTTGGCAGGCTCTGATCTGTTGAACGTCGTATTTGGGATTTTCGGCAATGACTTCATTCAGCGCCTTCAAGACGTTCGGATCATACCGTCCCGTCCTGTTTGTAAGTTCATTCATCGATTGGAGCCTGGTCTTGCCGGCAGATTCAAGGACGTCGAAATCCAGCGCCACTTTTAGAATTCTGGCTTCCAACGGGGCCTGATGGGAAGAACGATCGCGGTCCGGTCCCCCCCCACTGTCATAGTGTTTATCCTGAAGCCGGATGATGTCTCCGACTTGTTTCATACGGGGAATCTTCGCCACTAGATCAGCGGCCACATAGGGGTGCTGATTGTATAGTTGTGATTCGTCAGAAGTAAGCGGTTCTCCACGGTAGACCTTCTTCAAAACCGCTTCCGGCAGGATGACACAGCCAATCTGAGATAATAGAGCCGCAATCTTGATTGGCCATAATTCCACTATTTGCATATGTCCGGCGATCGCTTCAGCCAGTCTCGTGATGCGGGCGGAGCGGCCAAACGCCTCGGGGTTCACTAACGATAAAATTTCGCATAAGACCTTGATGCTACCGCTAAGCGTCTGCTCTAAAAGTTCCCGTTCAGCCGTGACCAGCCGATACTGAGATACTCCGGCCGTAAGGGCGTCTGCCAATTGATCTGAGGAGCAGGGCTTCGTAAGGAAGCGAAAAATTTGCCCCTGGTTTATCGCATCGATCGCTGATTGAAGGTCGGCTTTTCCGGTCAACAGCAGACGCGTTGTATCGGGTGATAGTTCCCGCACCTTGGACAAGAACTGGATACCATTCATCTCTGGCATTTGTAGGTCCGACACCACGACTGAAAATGGGCCTTGCGTCGTCAAGACCTGCAAGCCTTCCGTGGGTCCAACAGCAATCTCCAGTGAAAACTCCTTGCGCAGCTGCCGACGATATCCCTCGAGAATATTGACATCATCGTCCACGCATAGAATTCGCTCGTTCATCATACTGACTCCTGTCTTGTGTTCTCAGCAAGACTTCGCCAATAGGGCACTCTATCGGCCAACTTGAGCCGCTCCAAATAGCTTAGATCCAACGAAGAGGATAGGTAGTCGATTGCCGGACCGGCAACCTCTTGATGTAACACCTCAGCCACATGTACCGCGGTCAATGGGCCAAAATCATTTGCCGGAAACTCAGCTGGACAATGATGAAGCGCGACGGCCTCTACAATTGAAGCGCCAATTCCCCAGAGTGCCAATAGGTATGCGCCGACTTGGGCGTGGGTCACGCCAAACTCGCTCTGTTCTATCTCCCAGAGCTTCATTTTCTGAACGCGTGCCGTTTCGAGTATCGAGCGATACTGCTCGCCGCAACCGGCTGCGAGCATGAGAATGCCTATGTCGTGAAGCAAGCCGCCTATAAAGGCCTGCTCGACCTCCACCATCGGCCGTCGTTCTGCTTTAGCGATAGTGCGTGCTAACAGGCCGGTCATCATCCCTTTTGACCACAAGCGGTCAATATGGAAAACGCTCACCTGGTCGCCGGGAAACTGCGTGAACACATCGGCCGTCAGCATAAGAGACTGAACAATATCCACCCCAAGAAAGTTCACAGCCTCTTCCACCGTTGACACGTTCGTGGCCAACCCGAAGTATGCGGAATTGACGAGTTGCAAAACCTTGGCTGTCATCCCGGGGTCCTGGGCAACGAGGTCGCTCACAGCCTTCAACGACCAATTGTCTGACTCCACCAAATTCTTGATCTCAGAATAGAGCCTCGGCATGCTCGGTATGGTCTGCATTCGTCCTACTACCGCTCGAAGACTGTCGTTCTTCAGCGCCCCTGGCAAGGCACATGCTCGCTGAATCGTTGCCTGGAGCACCTTCGTTTCGCAGGGCTTAGACAGAAAGAGATGCGTGGCACTGATCGATTGTAATACCATCTCCTTATCGGATTGCCCCGACAAGATGACTCGGATGACGTGGGGATATCGGCGCTGGACTTCCAGCAATAACTGAGCCCCATCCATACCAGGCATCCGCATATCCGAAATGACAATATCGATAGCAGACTGTTCGAGAATTCTCAGCGCCTCTTCGCCTCCACACGCAAAGAGCATATTCCATTCGTCGCGCATGGAGCGCAATGTACGTTTCAACCCATCCAGAATCCTCTGCTCATCGTCTACGAAAAGAATATGTTTCATCATCGCCACATTGGTAACTTGCCTAGCCCATTAATCCAGGGAAGAATCCTGCGAACGACGTAAGACAAGCTTTGGATCGCATGCTTCACACTCAATACACATGTTGGCTTCCTCAAGCAGCCTCCCGAAGGGATGGAGCTTCCCTAGGTTTCACTGGCAGGCGGATAATGAATGTTGTGCCCTGGTTTACCTGGCTCTCTACCTCGATTCTTCCGCCATGCTTGTCCACCACTACAGACCGGGCAATAGCTAAGCCCTGGCCCGTTCCCTTGCCAACCGGCTTCGTCGTAAAGAACGGATCGAAGATCTTTTCCCGTATTGTCTCGGGAATTCCACCTCCGGTATCGCTTATCCGGATCTCCACCCCGTCGCCGACCGTTCGTGTGGAAATCGTGATCCGCCCCTTCTGTTTTGTGCCCTTCACGACATCTCCTATGGCATGGGCAGCATTGACAATGATGTTGAGCACCACCTGATTGATGGGACCTAACTGGCAGAATATCCGTGGTAGGTCTGGCGCAAGATCCGTGGTCATTTCCGCCACATACTTCCATTCGTTGCGTGAAACTTCCACCGTTGTTTGGATCGCTTTGTTGAGATCTTCATACGCAGCCTCCTCCCCACCTGGATGGGCGAATTCTTTCATCGCACGTACGATCTTGGTGATGCGTTCGACGCCTTCAAAGGATTGCGCGATGGCCTTAGGTACTTCCTCCCGCAGATACTCAAGATCCACCCGCCGCGCCTCCGCTTCACAGCGCTCAATCACCTCCTGCTGATACGAACCTGCCTTGGCAGAGGTCATCGCCGTGTGATGGCAGTCAAGCACGGCTCCTATGTCGGTGAAAGCGTCCTTCAAAAATCGGAGATTGTCACCGACGAATTGGGTCGGTGTGTTGATTTCATGTGCTACGCCGGCCGCCAGTTGCCCCAGCGATTCGAGCTTCTGTGCCTGACTCAGATCATGCTCGAGCGCCAGGTACTCCGTGATGTCTTCACCCATGAGCACGATATCCAGGCCACTGTTCGTCTTGAGCGGCGACAACGTTAGCTTGAGGTAGCGGGGTCGTTCACCCTCTTGATTCAGGACGACTTTGTTCAGCCGCACGACCGCCCGGCTCTGTACCACCTGCGCGATCGCCGCAGACATAACATGCCAGTCCCACGAGATCGATAGTCCACCAAAAGGCTTTCCAATCGCCTCATCGGCCGTGATCCTAAAGGTTCGCTCAGCCTGGTTAGTCCATTCTGACACTACGGATGCATCATTCAGTTGGATAAAAAAGGCTTCCACTGTGGCCAACAAGGTGCGTTTTTGATTCACCAATTCTTGTGACGCTTGTTGCGCAGCATCTGTTTGGTGCCATTCTGCTCGCAATCTATGCATCGTCCAGAGAAGCAACGCCCACAGGGGAAGGAAGATTGCCATGCCCCAGAAGGTAACGGTCTGAATGAGCGACCGGATCGGCCCAAGCACGGCTCGATGATCGACTTGAACGAGTATGCCCCACCCCAGCTTCGGAAAATCCTTCTGCTCCGGAATCGGCGCATAGCCTGTGAGGACTTCCACCGGCCGGCGCGTATGCTGTTCCAGAATAAAGCCCGCTTCTCCGGCAGTGGCTCGCTCCGCTGACTTGACGCCAAGTTTGATCAGATTGGCGGTCTCACCCAGCAGATGATGTGATTCGATAAGGACCTGCCCCTGGTTGTTGACCACTTGATATTCCATGCCTTCCCGGGATTCCATTTTCTTTTTCATCTCACGAAGCGAGCGGGTCACCACCTCATCAAGCTCCGAGAACCTGATTCGCGTGACAAGGGTTCCCTCAAAGGGATCAGAACGACCATGCCACGCATGCAATGTAACCGGAGTCTCAAAGCTTAGCGTCGACTGCCCCTCCACCAATTCATCGTGTTGGATTTCTTGGATTGCGATACTCCGTTTGCCGTCTACGGGCCCCACCCATCTCACACTCCCTGCTTCTTTGCCGACGGCAGCTGGATCGCTACTAGCGACCACTCGACCGGCCTTGTCCACAAAGCCGATCCAGGCATAAATGGGGTATGCCTCCTGAATGTTCTTAAAGTGCTGGCTCCAGTGTCTCTGCCGTGCTTCATATCCCGCCTCCGGTAAAATGCCCTGGATAAGCTTCATGTCTCCATAGCGCTCAACGAGCAGTAGGTGGATTTTTTCGGCAATCTCTATGGCTGCCCACTGCAGCTCCCGTCCGGTCCGGTCGACAAGATAGCTCTCAAACTTCGAGATGCCAAATAACAAGATGCCGCCCGCAACTGCAGTCACGGCCACCATGTTGAACGGAATCCATCGATATCGAACAGATTTCGTCATGATTGATCTACTCTAAGTTCTTGGACATGTGATCTCACGCCAACTGCGCCTCTATGGCATTGATCAGAGCTTCTTCGGAAAAGGGTTTGTCTAGAGTCTGATGACACCCGCTCGCCTTAGCCACGCGCAGAACATCGATATGCATTCGTTCCCCTCCACCGGACATCGCGATGATTTTGACCTGAGGGTGCGATCTGCGAATCTGCAAGATAGTCTCTATCCCTTCTCTTCCTGGCATAAAAATATCGATGAGCACGACATCGATTGCATGGGTCCCCAACAACATCGTTCCTTCTCCACCTTCCGCAGCTTGTAAGATCGTGTAGCCCCTTTTTCGGAGCGTACGTCGCAACGAGTCTCGCAGCGACGGATCATCCTCAATAATCAGGATGGTTGTCGGCTTCTCATTCAACATCTCGACTGCTCTCCTTGCCTCATATAATTCTCAAAGTGTTGGTATGTTTGTACAATATCGGTCTCCGTCGCATAAGCCTTGAATGGGGGAGACGCGTGTGCGAGACGGTCTGACCAGGTTGCGGCGTCCTGCTCGACCGGCACGGATGGTAGGCCCTCATCGTCCTTGAGGTTTTCACATGTTATGAAACTAGGCGCCAGTCTTTTCGAGGAAGGTCGGGCGACCGAGCCCGAATGGGAAGATAACGGTCCAGCTATCTCAAGAGAGCGTCGTGTCACCAGTTAGCGTGGTGGTCCCTCTCTCCACTTGTCGTCAGATTGCTAGGCTTGCCTCCTTATGTGAACAGAAGACCACCCTGCAAGCCGGTTCCTCAAGCTGACGGTAATCTATTTCAGATTTCGCTTCACCACGAGCCCGCATAAGATAATATTCGAAGGAGCTCTTTATAGGAGTCAGACTCCTTTCTTTCCACAAATCGGAGCCGAACAGACACCAGTACAGCCTACTCAGAAGGCTATGGCCGATGGGACAGCGCCTACTCAAGCCTATCTGGCGCTCGTGCAGCAGCGAATCCGGGATGTCTGGAAAGCCCCGGCACTGGATTTTACGAATCGTACCTCTGCGACTGTCGTCACGTTTCGGCTTCATAAGAATGGATCGGTCAGCCTGGTGAAAATCGAGCAGTCGTCCGGCAATGAGTCCTATGACGCAGCGGGGAAACAGGCGGTGCTCAGTGCCAGCCCATTGCCCGCATTTCCTCCTGATCTCTCGCATGCCTATGTTGATGCCCATATCACCCTAACCGCTCCTTCAGCGAAAGAATGACTATCCGTACAATGAGTCTTCTCCGTAGAAGCCGATGACTTCTGAATGGCCCAAGCGTAGGGACATGTTCTCGGAGAAACTCGCCATTTCAAGCAAGCATAACTGTGGAGGGAAACCGATCCGCCCCCTTTACGTTCACACGACTCAGGCCTTTACATAGGCGCTCATGCGCGACACGCGCCCGTTCTAGACGGAAGGCACTGGGTTGAAGAACTCGTTATGAGAGAATCGCTGGAAGACCGGAGCGCTGAAGAGAAGTGAAGAGGATCGACATCTGCGTAACATCGACCCCTGATAGGAGGACGACCTCCTGTCCGGCGCCGAAAGAATGGAATAGCAAGAATATACTGAATACGAGGGCAATGATGGCGGGCCAGACCACCGAGAGCGCACCGATGGCTGCAAATAGCGTCATCGCCACCAACGTCTGTTGAATGAATGGGCTCTTCATTGTCATCATCACGCCCTCCCTCGCTGGCTCTCCCCGGAAGACTATGTACGATTGATTGGTGGAATCGACCTTATCATATCGATCAGAACGAACAACGAGAAATCCTACGATTTCCTATCCAAAGGTCCACTGCGCCTGAGATCCTGAGCGTGAAGCACTAGACAAGAAGGTGCGAAAGGCCTAGTGGGGTCACTCATAGGCCAATGCCTTCTTGACTGCTTCATTGCCTCGGCCGGACAATCTCTATCAGCCCTGCCGTCATCCTTGCACGACATGAGTTCGCTCATACCGGCATCTCATCAACCAGAGACTTCATCATCGACACACCCAGACCCACACCAGCCGTCATTCTTCACCGCTTGGACAACCAGCCGGTTCTTCATCCCTTCCCTCTTGAAGTGGCAACAGCGTCAGATACCGTTACCATCTCTCGGACCATTTTCGCGGCACCCTATGCCCCTCGGAATACGGGATTAACGAGAATACCAAGAGGGTGATACCTAGCTTCCCAAGCGAACCGACCCTCCCAGCATCCGTCCCGCGCACCTTGCGAGCATCGTCCGCTCCTTCAGGAATTGCCCACGGAACTGCCTTGACTCGCGAACACCGTCAGAAGTGCTCTGCGTTCGCCTCAGCGTTTCACTCCTCATGAGAATGCACCTTGCACTTATTTCAACAAATACTCCCGACCCCTTTATTACAATGCGAGACCCGACAACATCTTGACCAATTCCTTTCGTTGCACCGTCAATGTTGACGCTTTGCAGCATCCGTTTAGCTACGTAACTTCGCAATCCCTGCAATATTGACCTCAGGCAATCTGGCGCGGCTCTTGCTTTACATTCCTGGCAGCAGTGGGCGCAACCACCTAGGAGGGATCGATGGAATGTCCGAAGTGTAGAGGGACGATGATGTTGGAACGGTTCTCGGATTTCTTTCTCGTCTTTTATTCATGGAAATGTTTCAACTGCGGAGCCCTTATCGACCGCACCATTTCCAACAATCGCCGAAAAAGTCTGGCCGCCCGCGCGACCCAGACCGTTGCCGTCCCTTAGGAAGCAGAATTACAGGGGTCGGGTTTCTGTTTAGCTTTGAGCTGATCGATACACCCCACACCCGACCCCATTCCTACCGGAGCAGCCCTTGTTCACGGACACCCGGAAGGTAACAGTTGTGCTGACGATTCATCCTGCCGACGACCAGGGCAACGGAGGCTCGGGGTCTCGCTCCCAGCGCGAGACTCCACAATATGCTCCCCCCTGCCGTTCCGCGTGCTGGACACAAGCATCAGGGGCAGCCTTCTATACGTCTCACAATCATCGAACAATTCGAATAGAACCACCCGCACCCGTTCAAACTGATAGTTCCGTGCAGCCTAGGCTTGAGCCTACTCCCATGTATTGTGTATCCTTTTGAGGTAGTTATTGATCGTCGCCGCCAGGAACATGCACAAGGCAGCGAGGACTGCTCATTGGACTATGAGAAAACTATGCGAGGGTTCGTCTCACCGTGAAACACATCTACCGTATTGATCAGGACCGATCACACACCCATTCGTGGCTGGTGACTGTTCAACGGCGAGGCCAGATCTACCATCGACACTTTGCGGACTCACTGTACGGTGGGAAACGCAAGGCCCTCCAAGCGGCCAAGGCATACAGAGACACCCTCATCGCCACCCTCAAACCATTGACTCGCCTCGAGCGTTGCCAGATCAAGAAGAAGAACAACCGCTCCGGCATTTCAGGTGTCACGCGGATTGATACCTGGGAAGCTACCCGTGGGCGACGTTATCCTCGTCGGTATTGGCTTGCACAATGGCCGATTGGAAAAGGCCATGCAAGGATGAGGAAGTTTTCTATCAAGCTGTACGGCGAACGCGGTGCGTTTCGTCGAGCACTCCTGGCCAGGAAACAAGCGTTGAAACGCCTTGCCAAAACCTAACCACACCCACCCCCGGCTGGCTGTAATCCCCTTGGTAATACAGAGGGTTACCAAATGATACACTTGCAGTATGCCTTTAAAGAAGCAAACCAAGCCCCGTCTCGTCAGAAGCAACCGAGCCTCTCGTCCTTTAGGCCGAACCAAGGGTTCCCGGGGACCTAATCAAAAGCCCGCACAGCACCTTCCCGATACCAGCCGAATCCCATGGTTTCCGGCTCTCCCCAAGACCGGAACAGACGCGTAACCACACATATCTCTTAGAAGTCTTTCAATCATCGCAGCTACCAGGATGTCCCCCATTTTCATCCGGAGTGAAAGCTGTGGTTCTCTCGTTCACCCTCGAGCAGTCGGCGCAGTTTTTTAAGGTCCAGTCAGAACTCAGGACCTGGGTTCCAACAAGCTCGGAGCCGACGAAGTCCTGCGCTCGAAGATGGTAGAGACAACGTACGGACAGATCTTGAACTGTGCATCACTCTGGTCGGGAGACGTCCCGATACGACTGATCTCATACCTTTCACCCAATTCATAACACCCCATTTCTTCGTGCCTCATCATCAATGATCACACATCCCTCATCCTCCATCTGATCGGCCCTCTGACGACCTCGAGATCGTGACCTCTGTAAGGTTTTGGCACAGACTCCGACTACTGCCATGTCATCGGATGAACATGGTCCTCTCGCGATCAACCGCAGGTACCGACTACACACCATCCGATTGTCACGGAAAGAAACGACCACAACAACCATCATTCCCCATGGAAAGGAAATGAATCATGACAACTCACACAGCGAACCACGACGTGCGAAAGAATCATGGGCTGATAACGGCGTCCGGCACCTTCATCCTCGCCTTAGCCCTAGCCGGCCCCAGCGGCGCAGCCGAGCTTCCAGCCGCACTGACTGGCAAGGCTTCGGACGCCTTGGTCACGCTGGCCACCACGGGAAATCCCGACCCGTTGCATGCAGAACTTGGCGGCATCGTGATTTCTTCCGAAGAGTTGCAGAAGAAAGCAAGTGCCTCGATGAGATTACAAAAGACGGAGCATCTCGCGCCAAAGGCGCTCATCGCACCGAACGGAAACGTATACGCAATGGTCGCCCCGACGATTACCAAGGATAACTTCATCCTGGCTGATAACCAGGGCAATGTGCTGCGGGTGGATGTCGGTGACTCCGAAGGGCATCGCATGCCGTTCGTGGTGGAAACCATTGTAGAGGATGGCGGAACACCATGGTACGTCGAATTTTGGCGTTGGATCACCTTCCAATAGCAGTTCAACCGATTGAAGGCCAGATGCACCGGCCAGAGCAAGGAGTGACTGACATGCGGCGGATTCTGACAACCACCACGACTCACTACTCGATCATGCGCAACATCATGACGTGCCTGTTCCTGCTCAGTGGCTGTGCGGCACCGCTTACCAGCCTGTCACCACCAAGCCCGTTTACGCCGGTGCCGGTGGACTTCACCCATATCTGGGCTAAGGGCAGCCATCCGTTTACCGGAGCAGCCGTGATCGACGTCGATGGAGATGGCACGTTCGAGATCTTCGTCGGGGGTGGCGCAGGCCAGCACGATACCCTGCTCAGTTACCGCGGCGGCCGCCTCGTGAACATCGAACCGGGCACCGGACTCTCAAACGACAGCACGACGTATGGGAGCACGGCGATCGATCTGGATGCCGATAGAGACACCGATCTGCTCGTAGCGCGGGAAGACGGGGTGTTTCTCTACCTTAATGACAGGGGACGGTTTCAGGAACGGAGGATTCCCGTAGATCTCCCGGAGAACTCCGTACCGTTCGGCATCGCCGTCGCGGATATCGACCACGACGGCGATGGAGACCTCTATATCAGCGTGTTCGTGAATGCGAAGAAGTTCAGAAGCGCAACATTCAATGATCCCTCGCACGCCAAGCCCAATCGCATGCTTTTGAATAACGGTGACCTCACGTTTACCGATATTACCGACTCTTCCGGCACCGGGGGAAAACAAAACACCTTTCTTTCCGTCTTCGTCGACCTGGACTCAGACGGGTGGCTCGATCTGGTCGTATCACAGAATACCGGCGCGGTCGAAATCTTCCGCAACATGAAAGACCGCACCTTCCAGCCGATCGTTGTAAGCTCGGTCTTCGGATTTTGGATGGGCCTTGCCGTCGGCGACGTCGACAGGGATGGCGACCAGGACCTCTTCTTCACCAACGTAGGTCGCTCGATTCCGCTTTTCTTGACCACCGGGGACCTCCGCAAGGACCAACGTCACACACACGATTGGATGCTCCTACGCAATGACGGAAACTTCCACTTTACCGATGTCACTGACACCTATGGCCTGTCGGGCGAAGGATTCGCCTGGGGCGCCGTGTTTGAGGATCTCAACCTCGATGGCCAACTGGATCTCTTGGTGGCACAGAACTACATCAAGTGGCCGATTCACAAGATTCTAAAGCTTTCAGGACATATCGCTCTACAATCGACCGAGTCCGGCATACCAGTCTTTCGCCATAGCTCGGCCCTGGGATTGGAGAATCCCTACTTCGGCCAGGCGCCGGTGATCGTGGATCTGGATGGTGACGGGAAACAAGATCTGCTGTGGCTCAACATCAATGGACCCGCCCGCGCGTTTCTCAATACCACTCACGCCAACTATCTCACCATCGCCGTTCCTGATACGGTCGCCACGCTCGGCACCCGTATCACCGTCGAAACAAACAAGGGAAAAAGCGATACGAGAGCAGTCATCGGTACGGTCGGCATGTTGACGGATCAGACGCCGGATTTGAGCTTCGGTTTAGGCGATCATGAGCGGGTCATACGTGTGGTGATTCAACGCCCCCATGGGCAGACTGAGGTGATCACCGATCCAGCGATCAACCACAAGATCCATCTCCAGTGAGAGCCGACATCTCGATATCGAGATTGATAGGATCGACAGCCAGGCGTCACAGTCCCACAGTAACAGGAAGGCTGCCCTGTTACGCTCCCTGCTTATTGTCCTTATCACTCCCTCACCCCGACTACGCAAGCCACCGAGTCCGGAGCCATCGATTTAATGTCGAGGTGGGTCCTGGAAAATCCCGAAGCCTTGAGCTTCTCCAACATAGTATGACCAGCCTTTAGAACGTCTTCGCTCGTGGAACCCTGGATACAAGGCTGAAACGCGATTACGATTTTCCCTCCGGGGTTCATTTGCCGCTGCACTCTTCTCAATATATCCTCAGAATTGTCGCAATAGTGGAAGGCGTTGACCATGAGACACTTATCATAACGACCGTGACCGGTAGGGAAGTCGGCCACTGAGGCAAGCCGCAACTGGACGCGGCCCTGCTCAATCGCGGAGGCATTGCGTTTCTTCGCCTGCTGCAGCATCACCTCCGAATGATCAATGCCTACAACGGAGCCGCTGGTCACCACCCTGCTCATGAGTGCAATGGCAACCCCCGGCCCAAAACCGATTTCCAGCACACGATCCGTCGGCTGAAGCTCCAGCAACGACACGGCCCACTCATTTCGTTCTCGGTCGGACGTCCGGTGTGCCATGAACCACCCGGCCACCCTCCCCCCCCAAGCCCGTCGGCTTCTCAACCTGCGAATAGACCCTTTGAGTGGCATACGCTCGATTTCTTGGTTCGACCGCCTCACCAACATCGCTTCCCTGAATCTGCTGCACGTCCGTTTGCATGATACCCTCTTTCATTCAATCCCTTCTCACTCAGGCCGCATCAGTTCGTCTTCAAGCGGCTTTCACCTCTCCACCCGACCTACCATGAGCGAAGAACCCGATCGACCCAAGCTACACCAGCGGACTTCACACATTCAAACCGGCATTGGGGAATCCGTGATGGACCAGTCTCCTCCAAAGAAAGCCGCGGTCTCATCCTCTTTGTGGACTCGCGTGCAGACTGCGCGTTGCCCCAGTGGGAATCACAAAGAAATTCGAGTAAGATGTCGGGTAATCAGTTATCTGGAGGATCTATGCGGTATGTGCTGAATCTGGTGGTCGTCGTCCTGGTGTGGGGGAACAGTGGGGTGGTACACGCGCTCGATTCTGGAAGCCGGGAATCGTTACGGGGAATGTTCGGTCTGGGACTGGTTATTGAAGAAGTGAGTCCCGATGCCTCGTCTGACGGACTCTCACAAGAGGCGATCCGCTCAGCGGTCGAGCAAGCTCTTCGCTCAAAAGGCATCCGACTTCTCACTGAACGAACACGTTCCGGTTCATCACCGTATCTCTACGTCAGCGTCAACACCCTCAAGGAAGAGCTCGGGCTGTACGCCTACTCGGTCACTGTGGACCTCAAACAGTTCGTCGGCCTGCTGTCGATGAAGAACAAGAAAACCTGGGGAACCACGTGGTCGACCAGTGTGATTGGCATGGTGCGGCAAGAAAACTTGAATCAAATCATCACGGATGCGATCGAACCGCTGATCAAAGACTTCACCGAGGACTTTCTCGCGGTGAACCCACGGTAGAAAATCGTCGTGCGCCGATACATCACCCCATTATTCATGAAGGCTTTTACTGCAACCGCCTATATGCCGCTTCAACGATGGCCAGCGCTCATCGTTTGTGAAGCGCTATGCTCCGGAATAAGATCCGCTTCACGTGCGACGTTTGACGAGATGCATGCTCAAAGTATTTTCGCCCCTCGACGGCGCTCGGAACCCTGTATTGGTCGATGGAGCACAATCCATCGCAAATGTGGAATCTGAAATCATTACACACCACGCCGAGACCATAAGCGCAAACCCGTTGTTTTCTTGCTCGCCTCGTATCCCTCAGTTAGACTTTTCGCACGACTATGCCACGCGCACGTGCAGGGGAACAACAACGCCCGCGACCCAAGGCCGACCTTCTCGAGGAACTCTCCCTCGGCATCAATAAGTTTCAGGAACTGCTGACAGCCATCCATGACTTCAGCCAAGACGGCTTCCCCTACCGTGATGCCGCCCGAAGCAAGGCCGAGCTCAAGTTTCGGGAATGCTTACGCCAGACGTTCGGGGAACGATCACAGGAATTTCAAACGTATCGGAACTTCAAGATTCGATCTGGGGACAAGGGGGAAACCGCCCAAAGTGTTGTCGTCATCAAGAAATTGATTCAGGCTCTGGAAGATCGAAAGCTTGAGCTGCACGGGCTGAAACCTCCACCCACGCCGCCCCCAACTCCTCCTCCCAGCACCCACTTGGAACTCGTTTCCCCTCCACCCGAGGCTACACAACCACAGCAGCCTGCAGCCAGCACACCACCATACCCGGAATCCCCTGTTCCCACCGGCACTTCAACAACACCAGGACCATCAACGGAGGGATCGCCACCTCACTCGTCAACACCGATCCCGAGCCATATCCCAACTCCTGTAACACCCGCTCCCATTTCTACTCCCACAATACAGCCATTACCAAGCGCCACTCCACTGATATCAACAGCGTCAAGTGCTCCCGAGCCAACAATACCAGCGCCTCCGCCCACATCGACACCTATTCCTCCGCCGGTTCCAAAGCCGACCCCCGCAGCGATCGCCACCCCTGCGCAGCCCATAGCTGCTTCTGTGCTCCCACCCCTTCCGGTCACGGCATCATCTCCATCGCTCCCTCCTATCTCACCCTCGACTGACAGACCAATGGAAGCGACACAAGCACCAGCTGTACCTCTCGCGACTGCGCCTGCATCCTCCCCCGACCTCCCTCCGCACAGCAATGCTCAAAATTCTGCGACAAGCCGACAGGAGCCCCCTCCAACCATGTCGACTCTTGTAGAGTCCATTCCACCTCATCGTGCAGCAGACACAGCCTCGATCACCCTAAACATGCCAGCTACGACCGGAGCGACGCCTGATCAGGACCCGCTGTCCCTCATCCGGAAAGTCTGCCTGCGATTCCACTCGGTCGTCCGCCAGCTTCGTCTTCGAAAGGACTATCGTCCAACAATCGAAGTCGATGACGAGTACGACTTGCAGGATCTCTTGTGTGCCTTGTTGAAAGTGGAGTTCGATGAGGTGGCCACTGATGAATGGACGCCACCCTATACGGATGGCGCCTCGCGGACCACTCTCTTAGTGAATCGAGATCAGATCGCGATCGTCGCAAAGAAGACCGGCCCGGGACTGACGACGAAAGAGCTCACGGACCAAGTCCTGGCGGATGCCGCGTACTATCGAACTCAAGGTCGCTGCTCGACCCTATTTTGTTTTGTCTACGATCCGGAAGGCCGCATCGGCAGCCCGAAACGGCTCGAAACCACCTTAACCAGCGTCAGCGAGCACTGTCGGATCGAGGTGCTTGTTGCGCCAAAGTGAGACCATGGCAAAACCACATCTCAAATCCATCCCATCGTCCACCTCTTCCTCCAAGGCCTCGGCTCGCAAGCCCGTGTTGACAGGCCAAAGCGACTTTGCTATAAAGCATCCCACTTCCGGTTCAGTCCCGTATACAATCCATGGACCTGAACCGGGTGGTCATGGCACATCAGATCGGGCATACATTCTGATCAATGTCATGCCGGGAATGACATCTGCGGTTGTTACGGCGCTTGGAGAAATTAAAGAGATCAAGACGATTGATCCCTGTTGGGGAAATCCGGATATTATCGCGATCGCACAGATCCCCGATCAAGACGCATTGACTCAGCTCGTGCTGAGTCGGATCCATGGTATCGAAGGAGTGACGCAGACCGATACTCACCTTGTCTACCGTCTCAAGGAGGCTCGATCAAAATGATCCGAAAGGACTACCTCGCCATTGTTGCCCTTGCAGCTGCCACGTTCGGATGTGCCGGTGTTCAGCACTCTGCTGAGGCTGATGTCGTTGAAGTCACGCTGCCTGCCTCGGCAGACCGGGTCAAAGCTGCTGTGACAAAAGTGTTGGCTGATGATGACTACTGCTGTGTGGACTGGAAGGATGGGGCTCAGCTTAAGACAGGTTACAGGGGTGAACAACCGAGCATCTGGGATTGGCTCGTGAGAGGACGGCTTGGGGTTGTCAGAAGCCAAGCTGAAGCATCTGTAACGGCAGAAAATGATCAGAGTTCTCGTCTCCGCCTACAAGTCTCCTCTGAAGGCAAGCAGACGATGTTTGATAGCTGGGGTCCGACGGCCACCCAAGTCCCACAGAGTGCGCAAAATAAGCTGCGCTTAATCAAGAACGAGTTGAAAATCGTCCAGACGACCTACACAACGGATACGTTTTACGGTCAGAAACATTAACGACGCTTGCGCGTCACCAGACCTCACGTACGTACAACAAGGCCACGGCTATGAAGCCGTGGCCTTGTTGTATCTACTTCCTCCTGGCCCGTTACGTTTCCGGCTTAACGTCGTCCCCCTCAACCGACTGGATTGTTCACAGCCTTAGGCCGGCTCTTTCTCCGCTCCTTCTATCTCTTCTCCAAGGTCCAACCCAAATCGTTCGGCCATGCGATAGAGCGTTCGTCGATCGATGCCGAGTATTTTAGCGGCCTTCACCTTATTCCCTTTAGTCTCTTTGAGCACACGAATCAAATGACGTTTTTCCACCTCCTCTAACGTGAGATAAACATCATCAAGGCCGTCCGTATTCGACAACCGCGCGGCAGCATCTGACGTGGCCCCCTGGCGAATGACTTCGGGGAGATCTTCTGGCGTCAACAGCGGCCCATGACTGAGAGACACCGCCCGTTCGATCGCATTCTCCAGCTCACGTACGTTGCCCGGCCAACGATACTGGGTCAGGAGCGTCATAGTCTCCGGCAAAACCCCCCGCACGGTATGACCGATCCCCGCCGCACATTTCTGGAGGAAGTGGTGTACCAGCATCGGAATATCCTCACGCCGGTCCACGAGCGACGGCAAGGTGATCGGCACCACTTTCAGACGATAAAACAGATCGTCCCGAAACTTTCCTTCTTTCACCAACTGTTCCAGATCACGATTGGTTGCAGCAATAATCCGTACATCGACTTTGGTGGAAGTTGTGCTCCCGACTCGCCGAACTTCTTGATCTTGCATCACCCGCAACAACTTCACCTGCAACGCTTGTCCGAGCTCACCGATCTCATCAAGGAATAGCGTGCCCCCGTTGGCCGACTCGAAGAGTCCCACCTTCGTCCCGGCGGCCCCGGTGAATGCCCCCTTCTCATATCCAAACATTTCCGATTCCAGCAACGTATCCGGCAAGGCACCGCAATTGACTGGAATAAAAGGTTTGTCCCGACGAGGACCATTCGTATGAATCGCCCGGGCGATCAGTTCTTTCCCGGTCCCGCTTTCTCCCTGCAGCAACACGGTGCTCTTGCTCTCCGCCACTCGGGCAACCAGCTTGTAGACCTCCAACATTGCCGTGCTGCTGCCGACCAAGGGAGACCACTCGCCCTTGCTCTTCAACTCCTCCCGGAACCGCGCATTTTCTCGAAGCAACCGGCAGTGATCTAGCCCACGCTTGACGACCAGCTTGATATCTTCCCTCTTAAACGGTTTTGCGAGATAATCGTAGGCTCCTTGCTTGATCGCCTCAATCGCCCCTTCCAACGAGCCGAACGCCGTCAGCACGACCACTGCCGTATTCGGACTCACCCGCTTGAACTCCCGTAACACAGTGAGTCCGTCCACCGCACCCATGCGAATATCGGTTAGTACCAGATCGACCCGCCCTTCACGGCCCCTGGCGATTACCTCTTCCCCGCTCGCAAACGCTTCGACCTGATAGCCTTCCTTTTTGAGCGCCTCAGCCAGCAGCTCGCGGGCAACCGCATCGTCATCGGCTACCAGAATCGTCGCAGGGTGCATTATGCCTCCTCCTTCACTGAACCAGAGTCGCGTCGCATGGCTGGTAACGTCATAGTCACGGTCGTGCCCTTCCCGATCTCACTCTTGAGCACAAGACTCCCTCCGTGAGCCACGACCGATTCACGGCTTAAGAATAGCCCCAAGCCGGTCCCCTTGCCAACCGCCTTAGTGGTGAAAAACGGCTCAAACGCCTTCTCCTGATCAGCGGCCGGCATCCCGCACCCCGTGTCCTGCACCGCGATGGTGATCACCATCGCGGACATGCCATCTGCCACGATTCGGCCGCGCTCAAGCTCGTCGGCTGATGCCTCGCGACATCCGGCCGTCACGGTGACTGCCCCTTGTGCAGGGGTTGCGGCAAGCGCATTGGCCAACACATTCACAAGTACTTGATGAATTTTTTCCTTGTCCGCCCAAACGAACGGAAGATCTTGGGGAATCTCGACGGTCAGCGTGAGGCCTTTTTCATGGAACGCCGGCTCCATCAACACCGTCGATGGGCTCACCACCTCGTCGACAGAAAGCCATTCCGGCTCCGGCTGGCGGGGACGGGTGGAAGACAGCAAGTCCTGGATGATGCGCACCACTCGCCCAAGCTGTTCGTCGATTACAGCCACCCGCTTCTTCATGTCTGGGGTCACACCAGGCTCTTCAGCCAAGGCCTGCACATGCCAGGCAATCGAGTGCAGCGGCGTCCCGACTTCATGCGCCACGGAGGCCACCAGCTGTCCGACTGCCGCCAGGCGTTCCGAGCGATTCAATTGATCCTTCGCCTGAACCAGCTGCGTATTGGCTTTGAGCAGACTCTCCGTTTCTTTCGCCAAGGCCGTGCGGGCGGCCTCTTCCCGCGCCTTTCGCACTTCCCAACTCATGCCGAGGTAGGCGACCAGCAACAGCACACTGACGACCACGCTTCGATTGATCAGCGCCGCTTGAAATCGCCCAGGTTTGGTGGGTTGGAGAAGACCCGAATAGGTTGCGACCACACAAGCCAAGACCGTGACCAGCATCATCGTGCGATTCCGAAAGGTCGCCACCAGCAAGATCGGCAACACATATCCGTAGGCTACAACGACGTTGGCCGGAGCAAACAGCTCGATGACCAGGATGATCAGAAAACATGCAGCGGCGATGGCCAGTACCAAGCGGTCTCGATGCGTCATGACTGCCATAGGTTTGCCCTGTCTACCAGGATCACTGCTTCTGCATCGAGAACATCAGGACGGTGAGGATTCCTTGACGATACTACTTACACAAGAGGGCGGGTCAAACGCAACTGTGCCGCAAGCCGTTCCGTGCGTGGGTCTTGGGTCAAGTCCTCCACCGTCGCACTCAGCTTCCGACACCAGTTCGGATGCTGATCTACGGTCCCTGGAAGATTGGTCTGAAGGCGGGCACCGATCATATCCTCGAGATTGGTCAAGACCATCCAGGCAGGGCTCCGAGCCAGATACTGATGGATACATTCCACCAATTCAGGTGTCATGGTCGGCGTGTAGGCCGGATCATCGGAGACCCATGAAGGCAATAGTCCCTCCGATTTCAAGGCTGCGAGAATCCCGCTTTTCTCTCGATGACGGTCCGCCCACATCACCTGATGCGCGTCGTCCGACGGAAACAAACCCAGTGCGGAACGAGTGTCAATATCCACCCCATCCCAGTACCCAGCCAGCGTCGGCAGATCGTGCGTGGTGGCCACCGCGAGAGCCTGTGCAGGATATTGAGCCGGGGACTTCCAGCCCCCCCAATGCTCTCGCTCAAAATAGAAGACTCGATACGATAAGACCCCAGCCGGTCCAAGCCGCTCGCGCACCCAATCGGGAACAGTTCCCAGATCTTCACCGATCACCAAGGCTTTGGCCCGTACGCTTTCCAACGCCAGGATCGCCAGGAGTTCGTCGTCGCGATAATACACATAGGTTCCCATTGCGGGAGGAAGCCCGCGGGGAATCCAAAACAGTCGAAAGAGGGCCATGACATGGTCGATCCGTATCGCACCTCCGTAGCGAAGATTGTTACGGAGTAATGTACTAAAGTACCGGTACCCGCTCTCGCGGATCCGCAAGGGGTCGAGCGGAGAAAACCCCCAATTCTGGCCTTCAGGTGCAAAAGCATCGGGCGGAGCTCCACAGTCGGCCTTGAAAGCCAGCACCTCTTGATTCACCCAGCCATCGGCACCATAGCGATCGCTGCCCAAAGCAAAGTCATGATACAGGCCGATCGGCATCCCGACGTCATGCGTCCGCTTGACCAACCGGCACAATTGCTCAGCCGCCAACCACTGCAGATATTCGAAAAACCGCACCCGATGCATGTGGCGCCGACGAAACGCACCGACCTCCTCCGACATCGGTGTTCGATAGGGTTCTGGCCATTCCTCCCAGACGACCCCGGGAGAGTGAGCAGTCCGTTGCGCCTCGTCCAACGCCTGAAACAGTGCATACCGGCTGAGCGACTCACCCTCTCGCTCCGTGAAGTCCTGAAAGGACCTTCCTCGATCAGTCGTCGGATGCAGCTCCGGTTCAACCCCGTCGAAGTTGTCACGCACAAACGCCCGATAGCACAGTTCGAGCGCCTCCCGTTTGACTGACTGCACCGCATCATAGTCCACCAACTCGCTCTGCCGAGCGGCGTCAATCCGAGCACGAAACAAGGGGTCGGCCATTCGGGCTTGCACCTCAGCATCCGTCTGATATTCCAAAACGTCCGAGATGTCGATATAGATGTCATTCAGAAAGAGACGGCTGGTCGGTGAATAGGGACTGATGTGATAGGGCTTCATGTTCTTCAGCGCATGCAGGGGATTGAGCCCGATCACCGCAGCACCTAGCTGCTTGCCGGCCCAGTCGATGACGGCCCCGAGGTCTCGGAAATCCCCGACCCCCCAATTCTGCTGGCTCCGCAATGAATAGAGCTGCAGAGCGACCCCCCACCATCGCACACCCTGCTGCAGCTGGTCGGGAATGTAGCAACGTTCCGGCGCAACGATGAGGCGGGACGAGGCTTGTATATTCGTGCGGCCTCCCTTGGCATGAACGGTCAAGGAGTAATACCCGAGAGGCAGATCCTGTGGGAACGTTAACGCGACGCGCACAAACCGACGTCCCTGGACCATACGGGTCTCTTCGATTTTGAGGCCAGGCTCCTCCGTTCGTTCGAATTGCTTCGCTCCGCCCTCCGCGAAGAGTGCCCACTGGATGAGAAGAACCGCCTCGTCTAACTCCTCGCACGGCAAGTATAACGACCAGCCACCAGCTGCTCGTCCCAACCGAAGCACATGGACCGGTTCACAGCCTCGCAGCCACCACCGATCATCCCACGCTTCGAGTTCCGCGATAAGCTCCTCACGATTGCCGATGCTGAAATGCATGGCCGCAAGGATCGCCCGCCTGGTCTCATCAGTCGTCACATGCTGCGTGCCGGCAATGTCGTAGTAGTCCGCCGCAATCCCAACGCGGTCGGCCAACATGCGCAGAAGGTCGCTTTCAGATTGATCGTACATGCCGGGAGTGTGCGCGAAGGGGTGCATCAAGTCAATGCCATCATGACGCCTCAACACGAAACCACTTGGATAGCGCATCTCGTGAAACGTCGCACGTGAAGCGTCTCTTGTTCCAGATCAAGACGCTTCACGAACGATGAGCGAGCGATATCGTCGCAGCGGCGCATTGGCGGTTGTCGTAGAAGCGCCCACGAATAGTGCAACCCGGACATAGTACTCAGACACCTGGGATGACGTATCGTACCGCAACGCAATGAAAGGGCAATCAATCGTTGTTTCTTCAACGAATCGCAAGTCCAACAACTGGGAAGCGAATCAGAAGTAGCTCCTAGCAGTATGTCGACTACCCCTGCGCTCTCCCTCAAGCAAATCGATCCTCACAGTGACTGACCGAATCGAGATGCCCCGCAGGCTGTTGAGAAAGGCTGTCCAGCTAGGCCGCAGCGAGAGAAGGGGCGAATCGTACTCCGGCCTGTACGTGGAGCCTCTGAGCGACGTGAGAAGGCCGCCTGGCTGCAGCAGACCCACAGCCAGGCTTATCGGATCGGTAGGTCGGTAGTGGCAATCGAAGTAGTGATGCCCACTGCAGTTAGGCTGAAGCGTGTTGAGACGACTGCACAAGAATCCCCTTAATTTCCCATGCATCCAGTGTCTCTTTTTCCAAGAGCGCATCCGCCAAGGCTTCCAAGGTCACCCTGTGTTCGGTCAAGATATGCTTGCTTCGCTCGTAGTTTTCTGTGATGAGGCGTTTGATTTCCAGATCGATCTCCAACGCCATTGCATTACTGATCGCACGCGTACCTCCGAAGGAACGTCCCAGAAACATCGATTCCTCTTTCTGCCCGAACACCAGCGGCCCAAGCTTTTCACTCATGCCCCATTCACAGACCATTTTACGCGCGAGATCCGTCGCTCGGTCTAAATCGTTACCCGCACCGGTTGTGACATGTTTGAACACCAGTTCTTCGGCGACTCTGCCGCCCATGAGAATCGCGAGCGTGTTATACAAGAACTCTCTGGAATGATTGTGGCGGTCGTCGGTGGGGAGCTGCATGGTGACTCCCAATGCACGACCTCTTGGAATAATCGACACCTTGTGAACCGGATCGGTGCCCGGCAGTACTGTGGCCACCAACGCGTGACCCGCTTCGTGATAGGCGGTAATCCGCTTTTCCTCGTCCGTGAGCATCATGCTCTTGCGCTCGGTGCCCATCATAATCTTGTCTTTGGCCATTTCGAAGTCTGCGATTCCCACTTCATCCTTATTCTGACGGGCCGCCCACAGCGCCGCCTCATTGACGAGATTTTCCAAATCCGCACCGGAAAAACCAGGAGTACCTCGCGCGATCTTTTCCAGCTCGACGTTCGCTGCCATCGGGACTTTCTTCGTGTGCACCTTCAGGATTTCCGAACGGCCTCGAAGGTCCGGATGATTCACCGTCACTTGCCGATCAAATCGCCCCGGTCTGAGAAGCGCCGGGTCGAGTACGTCAGGCCGATTGGTGGCTGCCACTAGAATGACACCCTCCGTCGTGTCGAATCCGTCCATTTCAACCAGCAACTGATTGAGTGTTTGCTCACGTTCATCGTTTCCACCGCCGAGCCCCGCACCGCGAGACCGTCCGACGGCGTCGATCTCATCGATGAACACGATACAGGGCGCATGCTTCTTTGCGTCTTCAAACAGGGTACGAACGCGAGAAGCCCCAACCCCCACGAACATTTCGACGAAATCCGACCCACTGATACTGAAGAACGGGACGCCCGCCTCGCCGGCAATCGCCTTGGCCAACAATGTCTTCCCTGTTCCTGGCGGCCCCACAACCAATACCCCCTTGGGAATGCGTCCACCGAGTTTCTGGAACTTTCGTGGGTTCTTCAAAAACTCAACCGTCTCCTGCACTTCCTCTTTCACTTCATCGATACCCGCCACATCCGCAAAGGTCACTTTTTTCCGCTCATCCGTCTGCATGCGGGCTTTGCTCTTGGCGAGCGACATCGCCGCATTCCCGGTCTGCATCCGGCGCATGAGGAATACCCATAGGCCGAGGAAGAGCACCAACGGCCCCCAGGTCACGAGCATCGTCATATACCAAGGACTTTCACCTGCAGGCTTGACCTCAATCTGAACATGCTTCTCCCGCAACTCCTGAACGAGATCAGGATAGTCCGTCATATAGGTTCGAAGCTGGGAATTATCTTTTAATATGCCGCTCAGACGATGTCCCTGCACAATCACCTTCTCGATATCGCCTTGGTCGAGCTTCGCCATAAACTCACTGAAAATCACCTCCTCCGATACGACTGCACGCGTAGGCGCACTCCAGAGGTTGAAGAGGAAGAGCATGGTTACCCCGACCAGCATCCCAAACACCAGTTTTTGTGTCTTGTTGTTCACCTGTGGCCTCCACTATAGATTCGCCTCGGCAGAGGGCCGATCGACGTGAACCGCGTCCACGTAAGGGGAAGCGGCCTGTGGCGTTCATATGCGTATCTCTCACATCTGGCGGTCGAGACGGCGAGCTCGAACGAGCGAGCCCGCCGCTTCTTACCAACCTCTGGGTCGCCTACCGACTCTGTATGGATCGCCAGTCATGTCGTGTAGGCCATCGAACCGCTAGTACGCGCTCTGCCCCTTGGCCTTCTGCACCTGGGCCGGGAACGGATCCAGGATGCTCTTCGGCGCGTTGTTCCAGATCACGTCCGCCAGATTCGACATCCGGCTCACGATCTGCGCGGCCACACCCCCCGCCGCTCCGAACAACCCGCACCAGCCCAACGTCAC
>JAEURV010000234.1 GCA_016788465.1 Nitrospira sp.
CGCCTCCAACTGGGCAAATCCATCGGCACCGGCCTTCCGGACAAACGTATCCGGATCCTCCCCTGCCGGTAGGGTGACGACTTTGACACTCAGGCCGCTGTTGACAAACAGATCCAACCCTCGCAACGCTGCACGCACACCGGCTGCATCCGGATCGAAAAGCAACACGACCCGCTCAGCGAATCGCCGCAGCGCCTGCACATGTTCAGCGGTCAAGGCTGTCCCCAAGGTCGCCACGGTATGGGTCAGCCCGGCCTGATGGAGTGCAATCGCATCGAAATATCCTTCGACCACGATCACTGTTTTGGTTCGGACAATGGCTTCGCGCGCCTGATCAAAGGCAAACAGTGTCTGCCCCTTTTTAAACAACGGCGTATCGGGAGAATTCAGGTATTTTGGCATGCCGTCGCCCAGCACGCGACCGCCGAATCCAATCACACGCTTGCGCAAGTCGGTAATGGTGAACATGAGTCGCCCATGGAACTTATCGTAGTACCCATTGCCGTTTGGTCGTGGGGTGATGAGCCCAGCGGATACACCGTCACTAGCCGAGAACCCTTTTCGAGCGAGGAACTTGCAGAGCCCCTCCCAATCTGAGGAAGAGACACCGATTCTGAACGTCTCCACGGTCGTTTGTTGGATCCCTCGTCTGGCAAGATACTCTCGAGCTGCAGCCCCAAGCTGAGGCTCGCGAAGATTCGATTGGAACCAGGTCAGCGCAGCCTGGTTCATCTCTTCGATGCGATGCGCTTGTCCACGTTGTCCCCGTTCCGTGGGCGACTCCTCTATGGCAATACCCACCTTGTCGCCAAGCTCTCGCAATACTTCGGGAAAAGTCGCGCCGGTCATCTTACTCAGAAAGGCGAACACATCCCCCCCGGCCTTACAGCCGAAGCAGTAAAACATTTGTTTGGAAGAACTGACTGAAAATGACGGGCTCTTTTCCTGATGAAAGGGGCATAGCCCCACCAGGTTCTGGCCGGCCCGCCTTAATGAGACATGCTGACCCACGACATCCGCAATATCCACCCGGTCTCGGATTCGATTCTTGATATCGTCGGAAATCAGGCCTCGGCCCACGAGAGTCTCCGCTCCTACGTTCCCGTCGCGCACGACCTGACGAGCTGGTTACTAAGTAATCGGAATTATTGACCGTTCAGATTAACAGACGAGTGGAAAACCTGTCAATTCGTCATCTTGTCTCAGCCTGGAGGCCAACCCATATGCCGCCCGCCCATGACATGAAAGTGGAGGTGGAACACGGTTTGCCCCCCATCCCGTCCGGTGTTGGCCACGAGACGGAACCCTGAGTCAGCCAGCCCTTTATCGCTCGCGACCTTTCTGCAAGCCAGCAATAATCTCGCCAACAACGCCTGATCGGCTTCACCCAAATCTTGGACAGACCCGACATGTCGTTTCGGTATCACCAACGTATGGACAGGCGCTTGGGGATGAATATCGTCAAAAGCCAGCGTATCTTCGTCTTCGTGCACCAGCTTCGCGGGGAGCTTCTTCTCCACAATCTTACAAAACAGACAGTCGCCCATGTCGACCTCACTGACTAGATAACCGACCGCACCGCATCAATCGACAGACTGATGCTCTCACCGACCACGTGAGCTACTTCTCCGGACGCAGGCCGGATTTCCCGGATCTTCGCCCCAGTTCTTCATAAATATCCTGTAAGGACAAGCCGTGGTACCCCAGAACCATCAGCGTGTGAAAAAAGAGATCGGCCACTTCGTAGACAATTTCCTCTTTCTTGCCGCCTTTCGACGCCAACAGCACCTCACCTGCCTCTTCCGCTACTTTTTTCAGAATCTTGTCATGTCCCCCCTCGAACAACTTCGTCGTGTAGGAACCAGCCTGCGGATAGGAGCGGCGCGAAAGAATTGTCCGTAATACCGATTCAAGAATGCCCCCAGCTGCATCCTGCGTTTTCCCCCCGGCAACCAGACCTTGTTCGTCCAGCCCTGAAAAGAAGCAGGCCCGTTCGCCTGTGTGACAGGTCGGTCCGACCGGTTGGGCTTTCACAAGAATCGTATCCCGATCGCAGTCAACAAAGAGCTCCTTGACATGAAGTTTATGACCGGACGTCTCGCCCTTCTCCCACAGCTTGTTCCTGGACCGGCTCCAAAAGTGCACGGTTCTGGATGCAACTGTCTTAGCCAACGCCTCCTGATTCATATACCCGAGCATCAACACTGTCCCGTCGAGCCAATCCTGCACCACGGCGGCAAGCAAGCCTTGCTGGTCGAATTTAATGTGGTCAACTGTTGTCTGGTTCATGTATTCACACTACGTGAGCCATCTCATCCGTCAGACGGACAGGAACGCCGCGCGCTTTCAAATAGGCCTTCGCTTGGGGAATCGTATAGGTCCGAAAATGGAAGATAGAGGCAGCCAAGACAGCGTCCGCCTTCCCCTTCATAAAGCCGTCATAGAGGTGATCCAACGTCCCCACTCCACCCGATGCAATCACCGGAATCGAGACTGCCCCGGACACCGTTCCCGTCAACCCCAAGTCATATCCGCTTTGACGACCATCCTGATCCATACTCGTTAAAAGAATCTCACCGGCTCCATACTGTTCCATGCGCGTCGCCCACTCAACCGCATCAAGCCCGGTCGGTTTTCGCCCCCCATGGGTGAAGATTTCCCATCGATCCTGCGCGACGGATTTCGCATCAATCGCGACTACGATACACTGTGTCCCAAATCGCTGCGCGGCTTCCCGAACGAACTCAGGCCGCTGAATCGCAGCGGTATTGATACTGACTTTGTCGGCACCCGCATTCAATAAGGCTCGGATATCCTCGATCACCCGCACACCGCCACCGACCGTCACCGGCATAAAGACGCGCGCCGCGGTCCGCTCGACCACATCAAGAATCGTTTTCCGGTTCTCATGGGACGCTGTAATGTCGAGAAAGCAGAGTTCGTCCGCTCCTTCGCGGTCGTAGCCCGCCGCGACTTCGACTGGGTCACCTGCATCGCGAAGATTCACAAAACTCACCCCCTTGACCACTCGGCCCTCTTTGACATCGAGGCAGGGGATGATGCGTTTCGTCAACATTTTCGATCGGTGAAAAGTGAGGGGTAAGAGGTACGGGTAAAGCCTGCTCTCACCTACCCCTTCACCCATTACTCCTTACGGAGTGCCGTAAGTGCGGCACGATAATCCACATGACCATCATATAATGCTTTGCCCACGATGGCCCCTTCAATCTTTGACCCAAGCGAGCGCACCGCCAGAAGATCCTCAATCCGACTGATCCCCCCGGAGGCAATCACGGGAAACGCAGA
>JAEURV010000342.1 GCA_016788465.1 Nitrospira sp.
ACTTGGCCATCCCTCGATCCGAGCACACCTTCGTTAACGCCGCCGTCAACGTCGTCTTGCCATGGTCCACGTGTCCGATCGTCCCAATGTTCACGTGCGGCTTCTTCCGCTCGTATTTCGCCTTCGCCATACCCTAACTCCTTTGTCTAAACCCGAGAAGGTACCATCTCATCGCGCCCATGCAGCCGAGCACTACTTCAGGCCGAGCAAGCTATGTCATCTACCGAAACCATATTGGACATACATATAGTAGAGGCTGACCTATCTCCCCTTCAGATAGGTAAACGAAGACACGACCCACCCCCCCCAAACCCATGTGGAGCCCACGACGCGGATCGAACGCGTGACCTCGTCCTTACCAAGGACGTGCTCTGCCAACTGAGCTACGTGGGCCTCCCGACTTCATCTCACGCCCCCGTTATTCGCAAAGCGCAGCCCCCAACACCCTCCGCGCTTCACGAGCCGGGCCTCACGTCTTCTCTGGAGCGGGCGATGGGATTTGAACCCACGACAGCCAGCTTGGAAGGCTGGAACTCTACCACTGAGCTACGCCCGCCTCTTCCTTTACAATCCTGAGTACTCAGCGCCGAGCTCTACACTTGACACACATTAAAGCTCAGAACTCAGCACTCACGACCTGCCCCAGATGTACTCCCTCACCACACCCGTTCACACAAAGCCACAGAAACAGTTAATCCGTCCGCACATCCACACCCCTTAATTCTCACGGTCGAGCAAGCCAACACCCCAAACACTGGCGACCTCTATCCGGTTCACCTCACAATTCAAGATCACCGGCCCACTCAAGCGCGATTTGGTGGGCAGGCAAGGATTCGAACCTTGGAAGACATAAGCCAGCAGATTTACAGTCTGCCCCCTTTGGCCACTTGGGTACCTGCCCGCGATGTTTCATGAATCAATCACGCTAGCTGCACAACAAACCACCAGTCACTCGACAAAGACACATAGGCCTATCCGTGCACAATTCTCTGCCTCAATCCTCAATACAGATTGATTCCTTGAAGTGCTCGGACAGGCTAGATTACGAAATGCCGGATTCTATTGATGAACTTCCATTATGTCAAGAGGAGAATTTAGCCTCAGACCCTTTTACTTCGCCCGTACTTTCACATCCAAGCAGGTAGATCGCCAGGCTGGACCAAATGACGCGTCGACCATCTTAACAAAATCATCAGAAAAACCAAATACTTGATCCATAAGAATAAGAGCTTCTTCCAAAGACAACTGTGAGGATTTAGCTAAGTATCGCTTTTGAGCAAAACGTCGTTCATCTGGGTCTTCCGGGACATAGTACCCACGAAATTCGCCATTTTCAAAGGCCCCCTTGAACCGCTCAACCCATTGCTGCACATCCCGCCGCCCAAGAAATACAGACTTCCCAATCCGCTGTTGCAATTCCAACTGATTCCACACCACCCAGCCGACAAAGACCGCCCAGGTTTCGTTCAATGCTTCCCATGACTCCCCCTCCGTCAGATAACGTGACTCCGTTTCGTCCATGCGCTGAACGATCGGAGCAATCATCACCTCTCCATACCGACAAACCTGCTGTTCTTTCGCAAAGCGCACGAGCGCTTCAGAGTGGTGCTCGGTCTCACTGAGTTGGACGCCGTAGCCCCTGAGGTAATCCATGTAGGCATGAAACAGCTCGTGATACAACACCTCCAGCTCCTTGCGCGTCATCCTACCAAGCGGCTTGAGCACTCTCCCTGCGGCATTGAGGGACAGGGCTCTATTGAGAAGCATGCGGTGCTCACCGGGATGATACTCAGCGGCGTAGGTTCGAAGATCATCGAATTCAAAATGGATAAAGTCCGATGGAAGAACCCGAAGAAACTTCGTCGGCAAGTGCAATCGTTCTGCCTCTGCCAGGAGACGCGTCCAAGACTGGCTCGCACTCTCGCGTTCGTAATCAAACCCTACGGCTGCTTCCGCGAGAATCGCCGCCCCCCACCAACAGCACCCCAACAGAAAGAGTCGAATCATGAAGCATTTCATACGCACGGGAAGGAGTACCTACATCCAGCACAAGAGAGTCGCATTTCAACTATTAATAGGAATCTTGCACCATTCCCCAATCTCCTCCTCCTTCTTCAACAAGGGCAAGCATGTCAATAAGGTCGGAAGACACTTGATCAAGAAATCGCGAGGGTTTCGAGAGCAGCATCCCGCTCGTCCGATCATACACGTTGATGGGGTATGTCAAAAACAAATGCCGCTTGGCTCTTGTGACGGCCACATAGAACAGACGTCGCTCTTCCTCTAATTCGTCATCAGCCACAAAGGAATAGGCGGACGGAAACCGACCATCAACGACCCAAATGACAAAGACACACTGCCATTCCAGCCCTTTCGCAGAGTGGATCGTCGAAAGAACTAATCGCTCGTCATCGGGATCAGGCGCCTCCGCATCCGCGGCACTGCCGTCAGGGGGTTCCAGCGCCAGATCGGCGAGAAATTCGTCGATACCTTCGTATCCTTCGGCAATCGTATGGAGATGGTCTAGATCTCTCGTCCGCTTCGGATAATCGTCGTACTGTTCCTTCAAGATTGGAAGGTAATATTCATAAATATGGCTTACTTGATGTTCCGGTTGTCGATCATCCGATCCGACCAGGCTTTCCAGTGTATCCGCCAAAGCTTTGAGTCCCTGCCCTGAACGACCGCTCACTCCGCGCAGCACGTCGAACGGCCGTTCGCTCTTCACGATGGCCGCAAGTAAATCCTGAGCCTTCTTCGGCCCGACACCTTCCACCAACAGCAGCACGCGATGCCAGCTGACCGTATCGAGTGGGTTCGCGACGACTCGGACATGCGCGAGCAAATCTTTGACGTGGGCGGTCTCGATAAACTTCACCCCACCGCGCTTGATAAAGGGCAATCCCTTGCGGGAGAGCTCAATTTCCAAGTCAAAGGAATGGAAACTTGAGCGAAACAGCACCGCCACCTCACTCAGCGGTACTCCTTCTTCGCGAAGCTCAAGAATCTTCTGCGCGATGAACCGCGATTGCGCATTTTCGCCGGCAGCCTCTACCAGAGCCGGCAGTGGCCCATCGATCTTTCTCGTAAAGAGGCGCTTCGTGTACTTCTCGGTTGCTTCCTCGATGATACTGTTGGCGAGATTCAAAATCGGCTGCGTGCTGCGATAATTTTCTTCGAGTTTATAGACCGTCGTGCCGGGAAACAGCTCGGGAAACTCCATGATGTTCTTGAACGTCGCGCCACGGAAGGCATAGATGGACTGCGAGTCATCACCGACCACCATCACATTCTGATGGGTCGTCGCCAGTTGTCGAATGACTTCGGCCTGCAATCGATTGGTGTCCTGATACTCATCCACAAGAATATGGCGATACTGGCGTGAAATGCTCACGCGAGCGGCCTCATCGAATAACAACAACTGCCGCAACATGACCAGCAAATCATCATAGTCCAATAACTGCTTCTGCCGCTTCGCCGCCTCATAGGCCTTTGCGAGTCGCCCCAGGTCCTCCGAGTGATCCGCGAAATGACTGAACTCATCTAGAATGATCTCGTCGAGACTGCGTAAGGTGTTCGCACTCTTGCTGATCATCTCCATGATCGTTCCCTTGCGGGGGAAACGCTTATCTTTTTCGTTCAACCCCAGCTGCGATCGGACCAGGGCGATCAAATCCTCCGCATCGCCGCGATCCAAAATCGTAAATCCCGGCTCGACCCCGATCGATCGACCGTAGCGCCGAAGCAGCAAATTTGCCACGGAGTGGAAAGTCCCTCCGCAAACCCGCCGACTACTCGTTCCGATCAGGTCGCCGGCCCGGTCGAGCATCTCCTGTGCCGACTTGCGAGTGAACGTCAGTAACAAGATATTCGAGGGATCCACACCGGAATCAATAAGATACGCCACTCGATAGACCAACGTGCGTGTCTTGCCACTCCCAGCGCCCGCAATGACCAGTGAAGGCCCTTCGCCTGCCGTCACCGCAGCTAATTGTTGGGAGTTCAACGCAGCTGCATAGTCGATCGACAACGTGCGAGGTACGGCTTCCTCGGTCGGCCGTTTCAAGACATAGGTTTTAACTTCTCGTTCCATAAGAAATAAGAAGAGACGGAGACCCTGTTCGATTCTTCGGGAAGAACTGCTCCTATACCATAACTCTGTCTGCTTTTTATACAGACACAACGGTCCAGAGCTTATAGATCAACCAGATAATGAGGGCAATCGTGAGCAGCAAGAGCGCAACCGTGCCGCCGATAATTCCTGCGACATAGAACCAATCAGCATGAGTCTCACGATCGGGCTTCAAGGCTGCCGCTCGCAGCAGCGCCGCATTTCTGGCATGACTTCGAAACCAGACCGAGAAGAGATCGCCGACTATCGGGATTGCCCCAACCGTCCCGTTGATCAGGAGATTAAGACTCATACGGGTGAGCACGATGCGAGGCAATTGGAGCCGTGTCCCGATGCCAAGGATCACAGTCCCGATTAGATTGGCGATGACATCGCCGATCCCCGGAATCAGTCCGAGCAGCGGATCCAACCCGATCGACCAGGATGTCCCAGGAATTCTGATCGACGTATCCAGTACCTTGGCCAAGATATCCGCGATCGCAAGCAGATGCTCCCGCGCTTGATCACGCGGTAGAACCTCGATGGGCGATGAGGATTGACGATGAAAAGTCATGAGATGGGGGTACGCTTA
>JAEURV010000274.1 GCA_016788465.1 Nitrospira sp.
AACTTTCCCTATTGGAGCAGGGAATCTCGTCACTGTCGGAAAATTTCGGAAGGTTTCGGAAGAGGTCGTCGAGCGCGACCAGCACCCCTCCGACGATTCGGCGAAGCTCCTGCTCTGAATATTGCAAGGGAACCAGTCGCCGCCGCTGCCAACCTCGAAGGAAAAATGTCCTCCCCGTCTGCAGATAGGGCTTCTCACAGACCATCACAAACTCTCGCCCCTGATCGTCTTCAAGAATAAACCCTTTGACATTCATAGCGCCTCCTTGGCTCCGTACAGCATCACCGTACCCATGCCTGGCCACTCGTCTCGGCTCATAAAATTGACCGAGTCGACAACATTTCCTCGCTCATACAATTCCAGAACACTCATTGGACTCAATGCGTCTCTACACTCTGCCTCTCGGCCATTCAAACCTCATCTACCCACTCCATCAGACACGAGCCATCGCTCACACCATGGCATCGCTCTCGTTGATCGAGTGTGTTCCTTGCCCGGCCGATGGGATGGAAAACAGCCGCGTCACAGTGGGAATCAGTTCTGTGTATAATGCATCCTTATTCAAGACCACGTCGGCCTTGGAACAATCGTCCTTCCCGAAGACCTCACCCATGGGAAAAAAGGACATGAGGATAACCGTCGGACCTTGTCCTTTCTCCTTCATTCGCGCAGTCACTTCATACCCATTCATGAGCGGAAGGGCCGCATCCATGATGACGAGATCAGGGCGAAACACCTCCCATTGCTCAAGCGCCTCAACTCCCGAGCCGGCCTTCCCCACGATGTCAAAATCCGAGAGCGCACCAAGCCACTTTTCCAGACGCACAAGACACTCCACGCTGCCGTCAACAAGAACTGTCCGAATAGGTGAACGGTGCTTCATTGATATCATCACGACCATGCGCCCTTTGTTTCGCCGCGCATGACATACGAAGCATCACAGATGGAGCACGGTCGAGCTATCGGGGAAATCCTGACGAGAGAAGGCGAACTGCCTGAATCCTCATAATGAGGTTACTGAAAAACACCGGAGATGGGGAGTAAGAGCGCTGATTAGAAGTCGACCTGAACCAACCCTACACGAATCGCCAGGCGAACAAGTCCCGGCACATCATGAATTTCAAGTCGCTCCATCAGCTGGGCTCGATGGGTTTCCACGGTCTTCACGCTGAGGTTTAGACGTTGAGCGATGTCTTTCGTCGTACAACCTTCAGCGATCAGTTGTAAGATCTCGCGCTGACGCCCGCTCAGTCTGGCCAGCGGGCTGGACGCCACTCCGGATTTGTTTCGGTAGGCCTCCACGGCGTATTTGGCAACAGCGGGAGTCAAGTAGGTTTCCCCACGACTCACCGTTCTGATCGCTAATTCCAACTCCGCCAGCTCGGCCCCCTTCAACAAGTACCCCGACGCACCGACCTGCAACGCCTGGCTGAGGTATTCTTCGTTGGCGTACATCGACAGCAGGATGACGCGGGTGGTGGACGATTCTTTCACAATCCTGGACGTTGCATCGAGTCCATTCAGCCCCGGCATGGCGATATCCATCAAGACCAAATCTGGAGCATGCGTTTGAACAGCCTTCACAGCTTCCCATCCGTCCCCGACATCGGCGACGACCTCAATGTCATCAAGTTTCTGCAGGAGTGCTCGCATCCCGGCCCTCACTAATGCATGATCCTCGACAAGCATGACACGGAGCTCACTCATGACACGGTCACCTCCCTCAGCGAACTATGTGCCATCTGAGCGTCATCAGCAAGTGGGAAGCGCAGCTCAAGACTGGTTCCCTGACCGACTCCTGACCGAATCACCAAGCAGCCGCCGGCAAGACGTACGCGCTCTTCCATCCCGAACAGCCCCATACTTGCTCCATCCCGAGCGCGTTGCCGCGCAGCGGCGACGTCAAACCCCACACCGTCGTCGTGGATGATCAGGATAATCTCCTGTGCCTGTCGACGCAACATCAGCTCGATCGTCTTCGCACTCGCGTATTTCGCGATGTTGGTGACGGCTTCTTGCACGACGCGAAAGCAGGCCACCTCGATCATGGCAGGAATCCGCCCAACGATCCCATCGATCGTGAGATGAAGCATCCAGCCGTTCCGCTGCGCCTGACGATTGGCATACCATCGAAGTGCCGGCACCAAACCCAGGTCATCCAGGATGGACGGACGAAGATCCAATGCCAGCGTTCGCACCTGAGTCAGGAGGCGGTCTACCAGCTCCAGGCTATCCGTGAGCGCCTCCCCAGATAATCGGTCGTTTGCAGTATGCTGAATACCTTGCAAATCGATCTTGAGCGCCGTAAGCAATTGCCCCACCTCATCGTGTAAATCCCGTGCGAGTTGACTTCGCTCATCCTCTTGCACTTGCATCAGGCGACCGGAAAGATCCCGAAGCGAGCGATTCGCCTGACTGAGTTCGACGGTTCGTTCTTGAACTTTTTGCTCCAGCTCACCAAGCGCCTGGTGCAACAGCACCTGTGATCGCTTTCGTTCACTGATATCTCGCATGATTTTCGACACCCCGAGAATCCGTCCAGTCCGGTCCTTGAGCGGTGACATGGTAATCGAGACATCGATATGGCGCCCATCCTTGCTGATTTTGACTGCGTCATAGCTCTGGACGCTCTCCTCACCCCGCAGCACCGGATAGACCCAGGATCCATCTGCACGATCACCCGCCGGAAGAAGCCTATCTATGGAACGCCCGATCATCTCCTCCTCTGAATACCCAAAGATCCGTTCAGCCCCTGCGTTCCACGACATCACGGTTCCATCCAACCTCAAGCTCACGATGGCATCATCACTGCCGTCCACGATAGCCCCGAGGCGCCTCGTTGAATCATCCATTCGAGAATTTTTCACTCGAATAACGAGAGTTGCCATAATCCAGACGTATGCCGTGCAGGCAACTCGGTTGAAGATCGCCACCGTTATTTCAATCGTCCCTGGCCTCGACAGTACAAACCCTATCGGGAGAAGAACCGTCGCAATACCTGCGACCACATAGGGAGCACTCGCCCGTTCAACCCACAGCGTCAATAACACAGCGAATACATACCCCACCCACACCGCCACGCCCAACGGCGTGAGCGCATCGGAGACAATGGTCGCGATGAGTACGACCGCGATCAGTAATTTGGCCAGGTGACTGTTCATCACAATCCTGAATCAT
>JAEURV010000296.1 GCA_016788465.1 Nitrospira sp.
GTATACCCAGCATGGCGGTCGGTTCACGACCAGCACCATCAGAAATCGTCTCTGGCAAGGGATCTGGCATCAGCCAGGCAACGATCGAGAAGGAGGGTTTGAAGTCCTCCTCTCAGAGGACGGCACGCAAGCCAAAGGAATCTGGTGGTACAGCAGAGTCGGTACGCAGAAGAATATTCCATCACGCGAACATGGCGGAACCTATCACTGGAAGAAAGTCATATCTACAGAGGGTTTGAATCCGACACAACTGAGGTAGAGATGGTCGATACCGTGTTGACGTTATGACAGACCGCTCGAGCCCTACCTATGATGGAAAGTGGGTCGGCTGCTTTCCGTTCTCTACCGAAGCGGCACAATATAGTATCGAGAAACTTCTCAGACCGATCCATCTTCTGCCTGTCCCGATTTCAAACGAGCCCATCCATGTTTACTCACCCTCGCTCACTTCTCTTTCGTTATCTACTTTTTCTGTTACATGGAAGATATTGATTATCTGACACCTCATCACCCTCTCAGGAGAGTCTTACAAGCCTTGATCCCACACATGGTCCCGGGGAGATCAAATCAGAGTTCGCACCTTTACTCCCCTCTTACAATTTCTTGTCATGGACTGGGCCCACTCACATCGGTAGAATGTCGATATCACCCAACACCAATGACCTCACGACATTCTAAATCTCCCGGAGGGTGTTCCATGAAAAAGGCTCGGACGTTTGTGCACGTCATCGTGATCGTTGGCATCATGGTCACACTTGATGATTTTCTTCCCACTGTGACACTGGATGCCCATGCAGAGTCTTTCAACGTTAAACCCGGGGCCTGGGAAATGACCGTGACCACTGTTGCCTCAGGGCTGAAAGTGTCATCCGAACTGTCTGCAAAGATGACACCGGCACAACGAGCTCAGATGGAACAGATGATCAAATCCAGAGAAGGTAAGCCTCACACAATGACCAGCCAATCCTGCATTACCAAAGATGATCTGAGTCAGGACCGGATCATTAAGGAGATGGAAGACGAAGATGAGGATACGGCAGTCCGGTGCAAGGTCAAGGTCCTCTCCAAGTCCTCAACCAAACTGATGCTCGACCAACTGTGCCCTGGCCCACCTACCTCAACCACCCATTTCACGATTGAGGCCAAGACGACCGAAAGCATCGCGGCAGTCGGAGAACGAAGCGAAGGGGGATCAGGCAAGACCCATATCGACATCAAAGGGAAGTGGCTCCGTGCAAGTTGCGAGGGGCTCGATGAATAGGAGCATTACCCACAATATCAACTCGGCGACTTACGCTCTACAGTGCGGGGTATAGTCCACCCGACGATGCCCCCTAAAACCCTCAACGGCGGAGAACTTCTCCGACCTGACGCCCGCGTTCTACAACCATTCCCAATCCGGCTGTCCAAGCGGGGTTATAATGGTGCGTTACCCAATACAGCAGCCATCGTCAGCTCCTATTCGTTCACCAACGGGGCCCTTGAGGAACGGGGTAAGTCGCGGTAGACTGACGTTCCTACGTGCTTCGCAAATCCACGGCTGGCACAAACACTCGCTTCAAGGAGATCTTGCATGAAGAGCATGAACACATTGGCCGTCTTCTCCATCACAGTCGTCATCGGCGCCTCTCTATCCATTTCTTCTTCTTCTTCTGCGATCGCTCAGAGCCTCCCGCCGGCAGCGAAGCAGAAAGTTGAAACGGCCCAGAAACCTGTCAGAACCATCGGCATGCAGGACTATCGAAAGATCGTCGACAACCCTGGAGGAGCCTTGCTCATCGATGTCCGTGAACCGCAGGAATATGCAGCCGGGCATGTCCCAGGGGCGATCAACATTCCACGCGGCGTCATCGATTCCCAAATCTGGAACCATGTCGGATCTGCGGAGAAGGCCGATCTTGAGCGCCCGATTGTGCTTCAATGTCAAAGCGGGAGACGCGCCACACTCGCTGCTCAAACGCTTGGCGAACTTGGGTTCACACAGACCTCGGCGGTCATCATGAATCTCGACGACTGGAAACAATCCGGTAATCCTTTTATCAAGTAGTCGTCCACACATTCGGATTCTAACTGTGGAGCATGCCATGACTGTCGACAGTTCGCTTCGCGTCATTGCCCGCGCCAAGGCCAAGCCCGATCAGATAGTTCAGGTGCGAGCAATCCTGACCACCCTCGTTGATGCGACTCGCCGAGAACCCGGCTGTCTCAGTTACGAGCTCTTACAGAACCATGCCGATGCGACTGAGTTTGTGTTCGTTGAGCGGTGGGCCAGCGCTGCAGCCGAACAGGCACATTTCGTGACACCCCACCTCTTGGCCACCCTGCAACAGCTGACCGGTCTACTGGCCTCGGAGCCTCAGATCTCTCGATACGGCGTCGTGCGATAGTGGCGCGATCACAATCAGGTTGAAACCCTAGGTGTGGTAGCAGGATATTCTGTTCACGAGATCGACATTGACACAACTGCATACTCACGGAGGACCTAGCCGATGCCACCCGTGACACCCGATACAGAACTCACCCTCTCATACCAAAATCAGCGAGCCATCATCTCCCCCTGGGGCGCGGCATTACGCCGATACCTCTTTCTTGATGCAGATGGACGGGAAATTGATATTGTCTGGGGCTATGCAGGTGGCAGTGAAAAACGCGGCGGGCAGGGTGATGTGCTGATTCCGTTTCCAGGCCGTATCGGCAATGGACGATATTCATTCGACGGACAGACATTCCAATTGGAATGTAATGATAAGGAAGGCCCAAACGCCATTCATGGATTTGTTCGGAATCTTCCCTGGGGCATCCAGGACTGTGACTCAAGTCGCGTGGCCATGTCGGTAAGGCTCGATGCCGAGACGTACTCCAAA
>JAEURV010000325.1 GCA_016788465.1 Nitrospira sp.
AGAGCTTCTCACAGACCAGAGTGCGGTCAGTCAGATTCGAAACGTGTCAATTCCTGATCTTTTGTCGCGCGCCCCAGTGAATCTTGATAATCGTGCCACGAGACAGTTAGTTCAAAATAAGACGGTTTTGATTACTGGTGCAGGTGGTTCGATTGGTTCCGAATTGGCTCGCCAAATTGCTTCGTTCGGGCCCAAAACACTATTATTGTATGAACGTCATGAAAATAGCCTATACAACATCCACAAGGAGCTTGATGATAAGAAGTATTCCTTCCCCATTATCCCGTTGATCGGGGACGTCACAGATGCTCAAAGACTTTCGGCTGTACTCGAGCGATATCGCCCTCACATCTTGTTCCATGCCGCCGCACATAAACATGTGCCCCTTGTCGAGGCCAACCCGATTGAAGCGGTGAAGAATAACTGCATCGGCACCCGTATTACGGCCGAAGCGGCCAGCCTTTATGGGGTAGAGCAATTTGTCCATATCTCGACGGACAAAGCAGTCAACCCTTCGAGTGTGATGGGTGCGACGAAACGCGTCGCTGAGCTTGTTATCCAAGATATTGCCAGGACCAGCAGGACGCAATTTCTTCTTGTTCGGTTCGGGAATGTTCTTGGGAGTAGTGGGAGTGTGTTGCTGCGTTTTCAGGAACAAATCCGGACTGGTGGTCCAGTCACTGTCACACACCCTGAGATTCGCCGATACTTCATGCTCATTCCTGAGGCAGTTCAGCTGGTTCTCCAAGCCGCAACTGTCGGTGAGCAAGGTCACACCTATATTCTTGATATGGGAGAGCAAATTAAGGTGCTGGATATTGCTCGAAGCCTTATCCGATTGTCCGGGCTTGTTCCAGGTAGGGACATTCCCATTCAATTCGTGGGGCTACGGCCAGGAGAAAAGCTCTACGAGGAACTAGTTGCTGAGGGAGAGATTGCTGTAGGCTCTCCGTTGGACAAGATTTTGCAGATTCGGACGATAAACCCTATCGACTTCGAAGTATTTCGAGAGAAACTGTCAGCTCTGGAAGTGGCCAGCTCTCATGATGAGCCTACGGTGGTGCTGGAACGATTGAAAGAGATTGTTCCAATGTTTGAAGCACCGGGTTCTGAGGCTAGACCGGATGAAGCGGTCTCAAGTGGGGTTGATTTCTTGCTAGAACGATGATGGGCACAGAGAGCTTGACAGATCCCCGTTATAGTTGTACCGGCGCACAATACTTGGAGCATAGGTAACCATGCAACACTCTGAGTCTCCCG
>JAEURV010000350.1 GCA_016788465.1 Nitrospira sp.
AGAGGAAGCCGTGAGGCTGGCGCAGAAGATTGGATTCCCCGTTGCAGTCAAGCTCGCCTCGCACCAGATTGTCCACAAGACCGAGATGGGTGCGGTGCAATTGAACCTGGGTGACGACCAAGCCGTGCGCGACGCATTCAATGGAATTCAAGCTAGGCTTGAACAAGTCGGGAAATTGGAGGCGATGGAAGGGGTGCTCGTTCAGCCGATGCAGTCAGACGGAGTGGAAGTAATGGTCGGCATGACCCGCGATCCGCTGTTCGGCCCTCTGATTGCCTTCGGCCTCGGCGGGATTCACGTCGAGATTCTTGGCGATGCGCAGTGCCGCATCGCGCCACTTACCGACCGCGATGCAACGGAGATGATCCGAGGGATCAAAGGCTACCGGTTGCTTACCGGCTACCGAGGACAACCCCCAGCTGATCTGGAAGCCTTGGAAGAAACCTTGCTGCGGGTGTCACGCCTCGTTGAGGAGATTCCAGAGATCAGCGAACTTGATTTGAATCCGATCTTCGCCCTCCCGCCCGGCCAAGGCTGCCGCATCGTAGATGTGAGGGTACATATTGAGCCACCGCAACCCGCTGTCTAGGAAAGCATTTCGATCATCCTTACTTGACCTAGTCATGCATACGGAACGTGCTATCCGCGCCCTTGATGTCCATTACTTATCTGATCAGTCTCAGCTGGTCTAATTAGCCACAACTCATGGATGAACGAAGTCCCCAAAAGCGACAATCCATTTTCCGACTTATGAATAATCCCTTCCTTTGGCAGTAACCAATAGAGTTCTTGCCCTCCTAACACACGCATTTTACTCGTTTCTCTCTTGCTTCTAGCCACCTCCACATGTTCGGCACTGGTGTTGCACTCTAGCCATCAAAGTACCCGTCACTTATGGCTGCGGAAGGAACAACAAACGAAGATCACTGCAAAGGATGACGGACATGATGAAGCAAAAGGTCATACCAGGCAAAGCTGAGGACTCTTCAGAATCCAGCACATTTCTTATTGTTTCTTTTATCGAGGAGGCAACAGTGAAGGCCCTCGTTACATCAACTCTTCTCCTGCTCTGCATACTTGGCTATTCCGAGATCGTCCTGGCACAGGAAGAAGTTCGGGTCAGACCGATTGACCTGTATATATCTGGCTTCGTGGGGTATTCGCACCCATTCAAGACAGAATTTTCATCAGCAGGAGTTACAGCCCAAGATGCAGAACTCGAACAGTCACCGTCCGTTGGGGGCAAGATTGGGATCTGGATTACAGCGCCCAGGAAATTCTTGGGCATTGATCTGGGAGCTGAGATCGACATTACCAGCTTCGGACCAAATCTCCCTGGTGGGCAAGTGTTGCAATCCAATGTCGGCCTAGTTAGCCCTATAGCTCTTGATTTCAGTGCTGTCTATCTTGGAATCAGTGTACTTGCCCGTCTGCCACTGGGCGTGACGGCAGAGCTTCCAAACGGACGATGGTTCCCATACATCGGATTCGGTGGAGGGGGACAACGGCTTACTTTCCAGACAGTTGGTACGAACGAAGGCCAGCATACGGCGCCGGCCTTTCAGGGGCTCGGGGGGGCCAAAGTATTCGTAACGAAGCACATCGCAGCCTTTGTAGAAGGAAAATATATACATGCCTCTCATACGCTGGAGGCCCAAGGCGGTCCTCCCGCAGAGCTTACCGTGAATAGTGTTCATGGAGTTGGAGGCCTCTCCTTTCACTTTTGAGATGGAGTCAACCGGTTAGGACCCTCAAGCGGAGGGGAAATGGTCGTACAATCGGTCTATAGGTTGCAAAACATCGAAGAATCCAAAGATCGGCCTCGTTCATCGTAAAGACCGCTGTCATTATCAATGAACAGGACGGTCATGGATCATGATAAATGGAGAAATATGATGCTGACTCGCCTTATGCTTATCGTAGTCCTAATCGGAACATTTGGGTGTTCTTCGGCCACATATATTCGCGCGAAAGTGACTGAGAACCCGCTTGATCGTGTGGCGCAACAAGCCCAGGAAGATTGGACGGTCCAACGAATAGACGCGAATACCTTGGAATTGAGCGATGCCTGGCCGATCCACAGCATTTTCGCTCTTGGGTACAGCGCCTCCTATGCCAACCTGGCATATAACGAGTCGGACTCTATGCTCGATATCCGGTACTATTTTCAATCAAATCAGCTCCCTCTCCTCTTTATTCCCTTCTCCCTCGATGCCGAGCCAGGCTTTATAGGAGGAGCGCTCAAACCGATCATGAACGATCAGATCAAGGATATTCTCCAATGGAGCGGGGCCTCGGTCCTGTCGCGACGTGCCGGAAACAGATCGGAGACGTTTCCTCCGGGGAATGGTGTTTCACCAGGGTCGTCGAATTAGAACAAATCACAAGAGGGTGGCATGGAATAGGATAAGCGGTCAGACGCTGCTGTTTATCTTGGCAATCTACAGTTCTGCATCGCGCAACCCACGAACCGTGATGCACTTCAAGTTCTTTATATAGGG
>JAEURV010000373.1 GCA_016788465.1 Nitrospira sp.
TTTGACCCGTAGCGTGAGGCGAGATCGATCTTTACTGTCCGGGATTTCCCGTCGAAACGCGCCGTACTTTCGGCCAGGCATCGGGATTTCGAGCCAGTGTGTGACGATCACGCCAGCGTCTTTATCGGTCGTATCGACTGATCGATCCTTTACGACATCAATTGCTGCATCCCAGGCTTGTTCATAGCTACAGGTGGTCGCCCGTTGTTGCATGCCGCTGGTCATCAAGGCACAACCACCCACACTTCCAATCAAAAGAAGGGGGAGAATACGGAGGTTCATTCGCTGCAGAAACGTTGTCATATCATGAGCTCCCCGCCGAGACGGCGGGGAGCCTCCTTCACTATACCGTTAGAAGTAGGTCGCGGCTTGGAATAGAAATCCGTCTCCGTCCATTGGACTATTGGCGGTTCCCAGATCTCCAGCAGGGGTTAACCCCACCGCGCCATTCTGCGCGTTATGTTGCCAGTTGATCTTGAAGACCGTATCTTCTATCGGTCTAAAGTTTAAGCCTACCGTCAATCGGTCTAATTCTCGTCGATTGCCAAGTGTGTTGGCCCCGCCGATGGTCCGATTGTCCGTATCGGTGTCGACTTGTTCCCAGCGAACGGTGAACGTGAACGTCGACGCATCGGAGAAGTGGCTAGGGGCCAATCTTTTTAGTATATCTGGCATAAAGTGATAGTTTCCCTGAACGTAGTACCCGAACATGCCTGATGGCCCTATGCCATTCCCGGTTACACCGGTGGCGTTGTTGTTGCTGATCCTGGTCCAGGCTGCTTCACCGATCAACTCGAAGGGGCCACGCTGCAAGGTCCAATCTACTGCGAAGATGTCGATATTTCCTGAACCAATTGTAGCCGTCGAGGGCTTATACTGGCCATGGTATCCAGAGCCGGCGATTTCAATGCCCAACATGGGACTAAAAGCCAAACGACCGACGATGGCCTTGCTGTCGTCACGATCTCGGGATACGCTTCCGCGCGCATTTCGGATACCCAAATCGGTGATCCCACCAGCCGTTTGTGTCATACCATTGACCGCATAGAGTTCATAATCGATCTTTGACAGCGCCGATGGGTAGAACGTTCCATAAATGCCGGCGCCAGCCTCGAACCAGGTGCTGGGAATGATGAGTCGCGACACCATGGGGCGATCGACCAGATCATTCAGTGGCGAATCGTGAAGCAAATTAAACTTCCCGACCGGCATGAGGAGAATACCGCCACGGAGATTAACTCCTTCATTGATCAGATAGTCTAGTTGGGCGAATTCGAGTTGAATTGACCCGTCTCCCTGGGGAGAGTTAGTTCCCCCACGTTCGATTTCAAGCTCCATGGCGAACTTGATGTGGTCCGTAATATCAGCAAAAATGAAGGGCACCAGTCGCTGTTGGCCGAAACTATTCCGACTGGGGTTGTCCAGGTTTTGCCGAGACAGGATGTTGTACATCACATCTGCATACCCACCGATCGTGGCTTTCGGGGCGCTCAAAAATGGCTTCGCGTAAATCAATTTTCCTGAGCCCGTGGAACCGAACCCAAGGGAAGTATTTTCTTCTCCCGGGCGTCCGACCCTGATGTCGGTCATTGGCCCGGTCGGCACCGGATATTGTTTAGGCTGCGAAATTTCCGCAGGAATCCCTCTCGATTCACGTTCCTGTGCTTTTTGTAACGCTTCTTCGAGTCTTTTCACTCGTTCCTCAAGGCTCTCTTCTGCGAAGACCGGAGTGACCGACAGCGCAAGAATTGAAAGAGCCCCGAGGAGTAACCGCATCTTCATCGGTATCCTCCCTAGATTAAGTATGGTGATAGACTGACTCGGGACTCGACGGTCTCTGGTCTTCGGGTAAATTGGAAACAGGCACGACTATATGACGGTCGTTCCTCCTCTTGGAGCCGGATTATCAAATTGTCGTTCCCCAGCCTTCTATGGAAGAAAAGGGGATCACCACGATGCGCTTGCATCGCTTGCACTTCAGTTCCAAGCCTTGTCCGCACACTTTGGCAATCAATTGTCCGCATTCACAGCGCGTTTCGAGAGCCGAACAA
>JAEURV010000375.1 GCA_016788465.1 Nitrospira sp.
AAGAATCTCTTCCGTTGCATAGGCAACGGAAGAGATTGCGTTCGACGAGAAGATGGCAAGGGCGATTGTCTTGGAGAGCCGTTCGTGCCTTGCTTGAGCGGTCTTAAGGGGGTCTCCAACCAGCCAGCGTTTCAGAAACATAGTAGGATTATCTCATAAACGTTCTAGAGGGTGAATGTTCAGATGGTCTTGAGCGTAGGCCAAAAGACTCAGGCCGGGGTCATCTTAGTGAGATTAGGCATATTACGATTACTAAATTAACAGAAATGGAGCAGCTTGGACTACAGCAGCTGCTGTGCTGCTCCATATATCAACAGATACGGACGTGGAGAAATAAATATTGCTCTATAGAATCAGAGCGTTATAGCACCAACTCCATTCCAAAGCATTGACAGCGGTGGTAGGGGCCTATAGGGTGATATCATGACGTTCAGAACGACGTCGACTGTCCTATCTCTCGCGCATGTACTCTCCCTCCGGCGCGTCTGATTCCTCAGTCTCCAGCAGCTTCTTCGAATACCGAGTTTCATCGAATCAAAAGGTGCACTATGCGAATGCCGACTTGCACGGACTTCGTGTCTCCTCTGCCCATTCTTCGAGGCCCATGCAGTAGATCTGCGATGTCTCCGATCACAGACGCTCAATGGCGTGGGTCCGCCTTGGGGTGTCCTGCAGAGATCCCTAACAAGTACGAGGAGGTTGTCACCATGGGAATCTCACGGATCACCAAATCTGGAGTTGTCGCCTCGACCATCGTGCTGCTCGCTGCATTGTCGATACGATCGACTCAACCGGTTCAGGCGGCAGATCTGCTTGTAGAAAAAACCGTGGGATTCTCGCCGGTCGCAGAGCTTGCCGTCACGGCATCGGGTGCTGCGGAGGATACGTTCAAAGCCTGTGTGGACAAAATTCCTGCATTCGCCACTGCCGGGCAACGCATGCTGGCAGAACAAAGTTGTGCGGGCGAAGAAGAGGTGAGAAAAACAATGAGAGCAGCACAGAAATTCTGAAGGCCGCTCATGGCACATTCACAAAGGCCGACAGCGGGTTCCTGGCCTTGCTTGAGTTGAAGAGACCGAGGCAAAGAGTTCGTCAGTGTGAATCAGCGCACCTAACATGTCACTGAGAAAGAGGTGAGCAATATGTATCAGATTTATAGCTTAGTCGGAATTATAGTGCTGCTGTGGGGCATCACGATTTGGGCTTCGATTCCAGAGGAGGAGCAAGATAGACGGTATTGATTGCACCGTCAGACCACAGATAGGGTGCGACGCAACGCTGTGACCTGTTCGCCCCTGGTAGAGCGGCTCGCCTGTTGGGTAACGATGAGGATATCGCAGGACACAAGGAGAGATGATGGAGAAAGTTGTCGAACTGGGTAGACATAACCAGACCAACCGATGGTCTTTTTTCCAAGGGATCCTGAGTGACAGGACCATCGGCATGATGGAAGCCCTTGATGGGTTTGGATACTTCACAACCGGACTGAGCTTCCTGGTGGTCAGCATGGTGCTCTTTCTCCGTGCGTGGTACGTATTTGCGGTGGCGGTGGGAGAAGACCCGGTTCTTGCTGTCCTCGGGCTGGTGCATGATCTCTTGCTGGTGATCATTCTCTTGGAG
>JAEURV010000379.1 GCA_016788465.1 Nitrospira sp.
GAATATAGCTTTCACCAGATCCTGGGAAAGAGCAAGGCGATCCAAGGGGTTTTCGACCTCATTCGTCGGGTGGCGGATAGTCCGACCAATGTCCTGATTACCGGAGAGAGTGGCACCGGCAAGGAGTTAGTAGCGAAAGCGATTCATTTTAACAGCGACCGGAAAGATGCCCCGTTTATTCCGGTCAATTGTGCAGCCATTCCCGAACAACTGTTGGAGAGTGAGCTTTTCGGCCACATGCGCGGGGCCTTTACCGACGCCAAGCTCGACAAGCGGGGCTTGTTTGAAGAAGCGCAGAAAGGCACCTTGTTTCTCGACGAGATCAGCGAGTTGCCGCTCATGCTCCAGGCCAAGATTCTCCGTGCGATTCAGGAGAAGGAAATCAGACGAGTGGGTGCGACGAAGCCGATCTCGGTGGATGTTCGGATCATCGCGGCCACGAACTTGAATCTGAATGAGGAAGTGAAGGGTAAGCGATTTCGTGAAGACCTCTACTATCGACTCAATGTCATCGAACTGAAGTTGCCGCCGCTTCGAGAACGGCGGGAGGATATCCCGCTGTTGGTGGAGGCTTTTCTCAGGAAATGCGGTCATGCGCGTGGGAAAGAAGTGAAGGGTGTGAGCGAGGCAGCCCTCGCCATGTTGATGGACTATGCCTGGCCCGGCAACGTGCGGGAACTCGAGAACGTCATCGAGCGGGCCGTGACGCTGAGCCGCGGCGAGAAGATTTCGCCGGATGATCTGCCTCCGGCGGTGCAGGGAGCGCGAGGGGATCGGCGTGTATTGGACGAAGCGGCCGAACAAACCTTGCCCTTACATGAGCTCGAGAAAGAGTACATCAAGAAGGTCCTCGAAAAGACCGGTGGCAACAAGTATCAAGCCGCCCATGCCCTTGGAATCGATCGAAAGACCCTGTATCGTAAACTCGCCGAAATCGAAGGTAAGCCTCACCCTGAGGAATAGCGACCACTGTCGGATCATCGCAGCGGGACTGTGAAGAGACAGTCCCGCTTCAGGCCGGGATCGATCAGATGAAGGATGTCGACCGTCTTGCCATGCGTGTTGTGCATTGGGCGATCCCACTCCTTACGGTCGGCATCTTTGTTGTCGACCTCCTGACTCCAGTGGGAATTGCGGTGTCGATTCTGTACGTCATTCCCTTGTTGCTCACGGTATTCAGATCGAAAGAGCAAGAATCCTTCTATTTTTGTGGCCTTGCCACCGGCCTCCTCTGGCTCGGGTTGTTTCTCAAGCCTCCTGGCAGTTCTCTCCTGTACGGTGTGCTCAATCGTACATTGGGAACCTCGGTTCTGTGTATCTTAGCCCTAGGATTGATTCGCTTCAGGCGATTGCAGCATGAATCCGTGCAGGCAGCACAAGCGCTGATGTCGGAACGTGTGGAGCGAGCCCATGCCGAAGGGTTGATGCTGGAGGCGCAACAGGCCCGGTACTATGCGGATCGGGAAGCCGTTCGTGCCGTCGTCGGTCGCAAAGAAGCGGAAGTGCAGCTCCTGGTCAGCCAACTGAGGCTCGAAAGCATCATTGACTCTGCGATGGATGCGATCATCACCGTGGATGAGGCTCAGAGGATCGTTTTGTTCAACCATGCGGCCGAGCAGATGTTCGGCTGCTCCACTCGGGAGGCATTAGGACAACCGCTCGATCGATTCTTGCCCGCACGCTTCCGCGCAGTCCATCACCAGCATGTGCAGACATTCGGGCAATCCGGTACGACGAGTCGAAAGATGGGCAAACTCGGGACGGTCATGGGGCTTCGCTCGAACGGGGAAGAGTTTCCGATCGAAGCCGCCATTTCGCATATCGCCGTGGAACATCAGGAATACTATACCGTCATCCTCAGAGACATCACCGAACGCACGCAGGCGGAAATCGTGCTCAAGGAAACCACGGAACGGTGGCAGTTATTGATGCAATACGCTCCGGCTGCGTTGGCCATGTTGGATCGTGACCTGCACTACCTCGCCGTGAGTCAACGGTGGATAAACGACTATCGACTGGAGGGGCAGATCCTTATCGGCAAGTCGCACTATGAGGTCTTCCCTGAGATTCCGGAACGGTGGAAGATCGTGCATCAACGGGGGCTGGCAGGAGAAGTCGTACGCTGTGAAGAAGATCGTTTTGTCCGACGGGACGGATCAGAGCAGTGGCTGCAGTGGGAGGTTCGCCCTTGGTACACGATCGGAGGTGCGGTCGGAGGGCTCGTCTTTTTCACGGAAGATATTACGGAACGGAAACGAGGCGACGAAGCCCTCCATGAGAGTCAGCGGCAACTCACCACCCTGATCAGCAATCTGCCGGGATTTGCCTATCGTTGCCGGAATGATGGTCATTGGACGTTCGAGTACCTCAGTGAGGGCGTGAGCGATCTGACTGGGTACCCCGTCGGGGATTACCTCGTGGAACGGACCATGTCGTATGCAGAAAATACTCATCCGGATGACCGCCAGCGTGTGTGGCAAGAGATTCAGGCCGCAGTGGCACAGCATCGCCCGTACGAAACGACGTACCGCATCATCACCAAGCTGGGGGAGACCAAGTCGGTCTGGGAACGGGGCGAAGGGATTTACAAGCCAGATGGCACCCTCAGCTATCTTGAGGGGTTCGTTACCGACATCACGGAACGGAAGCGAGCGGAACATTTGTTGCGGCAGAGCGAAGAACGGTACCGGCGGCTCATTGCTATTTCGCCCTATGCGATCTTGGTGAATCGAGGAGATCGCATCCTCTTTGCGAACGACCAGGCCATCAAGCTGTTCGGCGGTGTGAAGGCTGAGGAGATTCTGGGGAAATCTCTGTTGGACCTGTTCCAAGCTGATTATCATCGTGTCATTCAAGACCGCGTCCACGAGTTAGTGGAAGGCCGTGTGCAAGTGCCTATGCTCGAGGAGAAAATTGTCACGCTGAGTGGAAAGCCCGTGGACGTAGAAGTCAGCGCGGCGCGATTCGTGGATGAGGAAGGTCCGGCGATTCTGGTCATGTTACGGGATATCAGCGAACGGAAGCGACTCCAAGAACAGTTACGAAAAACCGAGCGCATTGCCGAGCTTGGTACGGTCGCTTCGGGTATGGCCCATGAAATCGGGACCCCGATGAACGTCATTCTTGGTCGAGCCGAATATTTGATGGATCGTGTCACGGAAGCGCCGATCAAGAAAGGCCTCCAGACCATTATTACCCAAGTCGAGCGGATTACGAGGGTGATGAACCAACTGCTCTCCTTCGCACGACGGAAAACTCCAGAACGCAGTGCCCTCGATCTGAGGCAAGTGGTCGAAGACAGTCTCGAGATGTTTCACGAGCGTCTTGCACGAAGTCAGATCAAGGTTGAGTTGCGGTTGGCTGATCCTTGTCCCATGGTTCTGGCCGATGCGGATCAGATGAGCCAAGTTTTGATCAACCTTGTCATGAATGCTGTGCATGCGATGCCGGACGGAGGGATGCTCCGTGTCAACCTTGCACCTGAACCACAGATGGTGAAACTCACGATTGCCGATACGGGCCATGGGATCCCACAGGAGATGATCAAGAAGATCTTCGATCCCTTTTTCACGACGAAGGAATTCGGCAAGGGAACGGGGTTAGGGCTGACGGTCGTCAAGGGCATTATCGAAGAACACCAGGGCTCCATCGTCGTGGAAAGTGAAGAAGGCAAGGGGACGACGTTTACGATTTTGCTGCCGATGGCAGATGGCAGGTCGTGAAACGGTAAACGTGAGGCGACTATTTCCCACGGCTATCTTGCGCACTTCCTCGTATCGTCTCACCTTTTACCTTTCACCCCTCACCTACGAGGGCTGTAGCATCCCGCAACACCTGATGTATCGGTGACTGTCGTTTTTCTCGCCAGTGAAATCGTACAGGCGTCTTCGTGCATCCATATTTTCAGCAGTTATGACGCAGTCGATCGTCCCTCTCCCAGGCATCACCCTTGCTCATCATCTTTTCAAAACCACGAAGTCGGTCTACGAACAGATGAGGATGGTCACTGTGGCAAAGGAAAAGACAGCGGTGCTCCTGATCGTCGAGGATGACCGAGAGATGCGCAGTCTGCTGTGCGACGAGTTTTGTGGAATGGGGTATCACCTCCGAGAAGCACGGGACGGCGATGAAGCGTTTCTGGCGGTCTTGCAGTCGGTGCCGGATGCGATCCTGACCGACTTGCGAATGCCGGCGGGAGGAGACGATTACATCGGTCGGTTGCGGACGGTGGCGCCGAGATGCCCGATCATCGTCATGACGGCATTCGGTGACGCGAGATTGAAAGCGCAGGTGCTTCAAGCTGGTGCGAATGCGTACTTTGACAAGCCTGTCCATATTGCGGACCTGAAGATCTGTGTGCAACAATTACTGAATCACGGACCGGGAGCTGATGGCAGATAGCGTATGGCAAGGATGAAACGCCCCGGTGAGTTCCCTTGGCGCACTTCTGTTCATGTCGGCCGCCATCGGCTCTAGGGTCCGGGTGCCGTATTTCCGGAAGCGAGCACGCCTTGTCTGACCAAGAACGCTCCAGTAATCTCGTACACCAAGATCCCATCATCACTGCGCGAGTCGAGGCAATCAAGCAGCTGGCGCAGGGTCTATCTGACCGTGTGGCGGTCATGGATCACTCCTTCAACGTCGTGTATGCCAACGAAGCAGCCTGGTCGGTCCAGGAGAAGGCACCCGTGAGTCGACCCCACGCCAAATGCTATGAAGCCTTCGCCCAGCGGGCCGACCCCTGTGAGGCCTGTCCGGCGACCAAGGTGTTTGAGACACCCGAGGTGCAGAGCGTTTCGTGTGCGGGAGGAGGCGACGGCACGGCCTGTGGGATGCACCAAGCTTTTCCGTTGACGGATGCGAATGGATCCGTCAGCTCGATGCTGGTGCTCTTCCAGCCGACATCGAATCCTGTTCGTGCCGTTACGGCTGGGGGCAGTCATGACACACCTCTTGCGGATGGCCTTGGTGACTTGATCGGACGAAGTCCGATCATGCAACAGCTCTTCGACATGACGCGTCTGGTTGCGGAGAGCTCGGCGACCGTCCTCATTCAGGGCGAGAGCGGAACAGGGAAAGAGCTTCTGGCGAAAACGATTCACGCGCTCAGTCCCAGAAGGGATCGGCCATTCGTTGTGGTCGACTGCGGTTCTTTGCCTGAGACGTTGCTCGAAAGTGAGCTGTTTGGGCATGTGAAGGGCGCCTTCACCGGGGCGGTCGCGAATAAGCGAGGCCTGTTCGACGAGGCCGACGGCGGCACGATCTTCCTTGATGAGATTGCCGACACGACGCCGACCTTTCAAGCTAAGTTGCTTCGCGTCCTGCAAGAGGGCGAGATCAAGCCGGTGGGTGGGACGCGAACCGTCAAGATCCATGCCCGCGTCATCTCAGCTTCGAACAAAGATTTGACCGAACTCGTGAAAGCAAAAACGTTTCGGCAAGATCTGTACTATCGACTGGCTGTGCTGCCGCTGTATTTACCGGCATTACGGGAGCGGCGAGACGATATTCCCATGCTTGTCCGTCATTTCGTCGCGGCGTCTTGTGCACGGCATCATCAGCCGGTGAGATCCGTGGATGAAAAGACCTTGCGGTTGTTACGTGATGCCCCGTGGCCCGGGAATGTTCGACAGTTGCAGCACTATATCGAGCGGACTGTGGTGACGACGGCAGGCCCCTCCTTACCTTGTCAGGATCTTCTTGACCGGCCCCTTGAGGCGGAGGACGAAAGTTTACGATCCGCGTCGCGCGGGGCGGTGGCTCAAACGGAGCGCACTCGCATCGTTGATGCTCTTCAAAAGACGGCAGGAAACCGATTGAAAGCAGCCAAATTACTCAGAATCAGCCGAGCGAGTCTCTATAACAAACTTCGCGCGTACAGCATCGAATAGGGGTCCGCTGTTTCCTAGTCTCCTTCCCTTCCAGAGTCCCCGTTTCCCGCATCGTGAGAGTGTCTCATCGGCAGATCAAGCACTCCCGATTTCGACCGTTTCGCCATCGGTCTGATGGCGCCCGCGACGTGAGGATCGGCGAGCCAAGCCTCCTGATCTTCTGAATCTTTGCCCTGATGCGATCGATTCCATCCTTTGCGGGTGTATCGATGCAATTGAGGCGATGATACGTGTCGCATCGATCTTTCGGGGCGTCCATGAATCTGACGCACGAATCAGAGGATCGAAGAAATACGTCTGCCGTCAGCCGCGGTGTTTCCATCGTGCGTGCCGCAAGATGTCGTGACGGTTTGGATGTCCCTTTTCTCCCCTTCATTCCTGGAACAAACGTCTATTTGTGTGGACAGTGTAAGCGAGTGATATGTGAGCGAATGAGGAGATTTAGTCCATCACTGTCCAAGGGCGTGGATTCCCCCTATGCAGAGAAAGCAGGCCCAATGTTGATGAGAGACATCCATCTTCGCTTCTGATGCGCGAATCATTTATGCAGGAATGACAACCGAAGGTGGCACGACAGTTGCTGAATAGTTAGGACAACGCAGAAAGCTCTAACTCTCTCTGCGGGCTGGGTGGCGAGTCGCCCTCTCGTAATCCAGTAGAGTCCACCCCATTGTGAGCGGCAGTCCCGGCCGCCACGTGTCAG
>JAEURV010000015.1 GCA_016788465.1 Nitrospira sp.
TGAGCACCTCTGTAAGAACGAAGCAGGGGAGTTCATCTACAAGACAGTGGAGAATGTGGATGGCCTCTACATGATGAGGCCAAGAAATGAGGCCACAGACTATGAACTAGAACACCTGTATGCGCTTGAAGATCCGTATGGGCATACAAACGGAGAGGCAAGTATGGGCGAATATGATTTTGTGTCTCCGCTTCGATATTCCTATCTTGAGCGCCCGGCCCAACGTCCTAGGATAATTTCCAGTACCATGCAGGTTAGTGGAGATGGTGGAGACGAACGGAGGTCTGTCAGCTCAGAACGGTTCACGGGATATGATTCTCGGCATCTAGAGTCAATGCAGAAAAGTACTGTTGAGAACCTTAAAAGCCGCTACGGAGTTACATGGCGTGGTATTTCTCGCCCACATGATCGTGAGCTTGCGATTGCAGGAGGAGAACTCATAGTCCTGGACCGTGAAACGAAAGAAGTGCTCGGCGTTCGTCGTGGCTTCATAAGGAGTGGGATGATTCGCAACAATTTGACCGGCATCTGGTGGCTGAGTGGGCAAGTGTGTCCATCATATGGCTATCGAGGTGGGCGCAATAAAGATTTTGATTTCACCTATTGGTTTGTTGGTAAGGTCCTTAGACCAAAAAACTATGAGCAAAGTTTCAAGGAGCTGAGTAATGGCAACTGAGGTCTCGACGTGGTTGAATTTTGCGCTACAGCAAATGGCAGCAGAGAGTTACTTGCATGGAATCAATCTCCAAGATCCTGCAGCAGTTATAAGGCGGCTAGTAGAAGGCAATAACAATGGCCCGATGATTCCAATTGATCAATTTACCGGCAAGACCCGTTTTGTTGATCTGACAGCAGTCTCGAATATTTCCCCCATTACCGGCAGTGCCCAGGCTTTCGTCTCTCGCTATCAAATCGTAGACCACCATGCCAATGATGCGACGGGGTTCTCCGCCACGCTGATGTTCGATACTCAAACCAACAGTTACACCCTGTCGTTTCGCAGTACTGAGTCCGCCACAGCTACTCAGGGCGGTGATCGTGAGCGGGATCTATTGGGGGCAGATGCGGAACTTGGGTTTTCTGGGTTTGCATTTGGACAGCTTGCAGCCATGGAGAATTATTACCAATGGCTCAAGGTCAGTGGAACGTTGTCAGCTGGAGCTGTGCTGAATGTCACGGGCTTCTCGTTGGGGGGACACCTAGCCACGGTGTTCACTGAACTTCATACTGCGGAAGTGAATAATACGTATATTTTCAATGGTGCCGGACGAGGCCATGTGCCAGGGGCTGTACCAGGGCTCGCGGCAGAGGAGAATCGGATCAGTGACATGCTGACCTATTTCCGATCTGTTTTGGCTAGTCCAGACAATGCGATGGCCTCCTTCTCACGGGATAATCATATCTACGAGGCGGCGAGTGCTGCCCACGCAGCTGATCCGGGGTGGGACCCTTTTGATCAAAGCACGGCGAATGTCTACGGTGATGCCAGATATCAGTGGGCGAAAGCGGCGACTCAGGCGCTCTTTAATCCGAGTGGACTCACATTTCTTCAATCACCGGGTGAGGTGCAGGATCAAGGCCCCTTTACGAAAATTACCCATCTCTATGGGCAGGCAACAACGGATGATTTGCAATTTATCGCCAATTCAGGTGTCCATGCTCCAGCTATCCCTGTGTTTATCGAAGGCCAACCCCTCATTGCAGGCGTCCCGTTGCCCAGCTTCACGGAAAGCGGCAATACCCATTCCATCACGCTCATTGTGGACTCGTTAGCCGTACAGGAGCTCGTTCAGACCATTGATTCCCGCTATGGCCAGGCGAGTGCGGAACTCTTGATCAAGGCTTCCTCCAACGCAAAGGCGGATACGGTCGCGTTGCTGAACATGTCAGATGTGGCAGAAGGAGATTCACTTGAGAAAACGGTCGAGGCGTTTCACAAGCTGTTTGTGGGGCCGACCACACCATTTCAGCCATTACCAGTCGACTCCACTGTCGGTGGATTTGGGAATCTGGCGTTTCGTAACGAAATGTATACTGCCATCGAGGCGATCCAACAGGCAGTGCTGGCGAAACAAACTCAAGGGATCATCTTCACAATCAACGATTTAACTGATCCGATGATGAGTCCTGCGGCCATTTCCGGTATCGCCACTACAAATACTGATCAAGGTCTCGCTTATCGCTATGCGTTAAAAGAACTCAATCCCTTTGCCATCAGTGCCAACACACCTCAGGCCAATGATGCGCTTTACCAGGTCCACAATGCTCAGGGCCAACTCACGGTGTTCAATCCAGCCGATGGCACCGGCGTCTTGACTGAGCAGTTCCTCGCCGACCGCGCCTTGTTCTTAGCCGAGAAGATCGCGCTGAACCAACGGGATTTCTCCACTTCATCTGGCAACATCCACTTTGCCGACTATGCGGCTGAGTCTGGGGCGGATCTCGGGCTGGTGGCGTATCAGATCGAAACCGGCATTGATGGACAGGCTGATCAGGAACTTCTGTTTGGATCGATCGGGCTGGATCGGCTGGAAGGCCGCAGCCAAGATGATCACCTCTATGGCGGGGACGGGGTTGATGTACTGATCGGCAACGAGGGCAACGATTATCTGCAGGGTGATGCCGGGAGCGATGTCTTGGAAGGAGGATCTGGGTTCGATAGGTTGGTGGGAGGCCGAGGCAGTGATGTGCTGGAAGGTGGGATCGAAAGCGATATTCTCGACGGAGGACTCGATTCCGACATCCTTCGAGGCGGTGAGGGACTCGATGTGTACATCATTCGTGCCATCGATGGCGGCGACACGATCGAAGATTCCGACGGAACGGGAGTTGTGGAGTTCGATGGAAAAGTATTGATTGGCGGCCTAAGGGATCGCCACGACCCTTCCAATGTGTTTCACAGTGCCGATGGGACGATCACGTATAGGAAAAGCGGGACCGATCTGATCGTGACCGGCTCCGGGCCGTTGACAATCAGAAACTTCAATTCCGGTAAATTCGGGATTCGACTGACGGCGGAAGAGACCTATGCCGAAACGACGCGTACGGAGTTTCTTAAGTTCGATGGCTATGTGCAGGTCGATACCGATCCGCAGGGTGCGCCGATCGTTGAGCCGGTGTTTCTTCCTTTCTTCGATGATTCCGACAATGATACGCGAAGTACCAGCCTGATCGGCGAACTTGTGGAAGGAGAGTTGACACCGGAGATTAGTGACGATCAACACACACTTATCTACGCAGGTGGAGGTGAGGACATCGTCATCGCTGCAGGTGGTGACGATGAGATCCATGGAGAGGGGGACAACGATATCCTGGTTGGGGCGGGTGGCCATGACAGACTGTATGGTGAGGCCGGATCTGATTTTATGACCGGTGATGACGGGGCGGATGTAACTGTGAGTGGAAATGACTACCTCGACGGAGGTGAAGACGATGACGTGCTCTTGGGGTATGCCGGGGGGGACATTCTTATCGGCGGTGAGGGCGAGGATCATCTCGAAGGCGATAACCAGGAATCCCTGGAGATCGGCAACTATGGCAGTGATTACTTAGACGGTGGAGTCGGCCATGATCAGTTATATGGTGGGGGTGGGAGGGATGTCTTGATCGGGGGAATCGGCAACGATTTTCTCTTAGGCGATACTGCGATCTCGCAAGGCGGGAAGCCGGAGGCTGGGGGAGCCGACTCGCTTGATGGCGGCAGCGGTGACGATTATCTCGACGGACAGTTCGGAGATGATGTCCTGGTAGGTTGGCTCGGCCGTGACATCGTGAATGGCGGAGACGGTAGTGATGCGCTGTACGGTGGCGACGGGGATGACACACTCTCGGGCGATCTGCGGGTCGACGAGTCCGGTAGTAATTATGCCCTTCAGGATTATAGAGGCGCGGGTGGAGATGACTTGCTGTTTGGCGCAGAGGGGAACGATATCCTATTAGGGGGCGAGGGAAATGATAGGTTGCAGGGGGGGATTGGCGACGATTCACTCGTTGGAGGTTATAACACACTAATCATTTCACATTCCGACCCGCTGTTTTGGACCCTGTTTACCGCCTCAGGAAACGATTGGCTTGATGCGGGTGAGGGCAATGACCAGCTGTTTGGAGGCATCGGGGACGATACCTTTTGGGGTGGGCAGGGCAATGATACCTTACGCGGCGGCGGGGGCGACGATGTATTGGAGGGCGGCGCTGATGACGATGTGTTGTATGGAGATTATTACGATCCTGAAATAGGAGCGAATCCCTTCCGCGCCGCCATGCTTGCCCTCAGCGGTCATGATCATCTGGATGGAGGGGCTGGAAATGATCTGCTCTATGGTGGTGAACAGGCTGATACGCTAATGGGCGGGATGGGAGACGATCTCCTCGATGGTGGGGAGGGAGATGATGTGCTTAATGGTGGGGACGGAGCAGATGTCTTCTATAGCGGATATGGGAATGATGTGGTCTATGCGGGAGGCGGCAATGATCGCCTGATAGATGGAAGAGGCAACGACACATTATACGGAGAAGGGGGAGATGATGAACTGATCAGCGCAAATGAATATTTGGATTCGGGCACCTCTGTTCTGGTTGGCGGTAGCGGCAACGACAGGTACTTCGTCGACAGTGCAGCGGATAGGGTGGTGGAAGAGGCTGATGCCGGAGTGGACAGTGTTCGATCGCTTGTCAGCTACACGCTTCCTGATCATGTGGAGAACTTACGCACCTCCGGTGCAACCTCGATCGCAACCGGAAATGCACTCAATAATTTCTTGTTCGGTGAGACGGTCGATGGGAAGGCCGGAAACGACACGTTGAGCGCGACCCGTTACATCTTTGGAGTCGGATATGGGAACGACACCATTACGGATAGTCCCATAGTAAACGAGTATGGTTCTCCGAGCGAGAACTTTCATTTGCACGGCAATAATATTGTGCAGTTTCTTGCCGATGTGTTGCCTCAGGACATCCGCTGGGAACGCAGCGGAAACGATTTGCTACTCCGCATCGACGGGACTGAGGACACGCTGGCGATGCCATCATTCTATGCGGTGGCGTTCACTCAAGGCGACTACCTATTTTCGCCGAATGTTTACACACCTGAGCAACGCCTGGTCTCGAGCGGTGGCTCCTTCTATCTCGCCCCGTCCCAAATCGAACGATTCGAGTTTGCTGACGGGACGGTCTGGGGAGCGGATTTCTTCGGAGGGACGGTAATCGGCGACCATCACGCCAATCTCTATACGTTTGGGCCTGGATCTGGGCGCGACACGATCCTCGATTTCGACTTTACCTCTGAGCAAGCAGCGGATGTACTGCTGATGGCCGCCGAGGTGTCACCGGGCGAGGTGATTGTTGACCGCGTTGGAGACGATCTGGTCTTACGCATCGCCGGCACCGTAGATCAGCTGACAGTACAGTCGCATTTTGCGGCGCTTTCTGTCCGGTTCCGGTTGTTTCCCACGACGTGGAACGTCGATGCCTATCGGATAGAACAAGTCCAGTTTGTTGATGGGACGATCTGGGATGCCGCCGCAATTCAAAATCAGTTGACGAATCTGACTGGTACAGAGGTGCGGGACATTTTGCGAGGGAATGCTCGCCCGAATACCATCTATGGGTTAGCGGGGAACGATTGGCTGGAGAGTTTTGACGGAAATGATGTGCTCTCGGGCGGGGCAGATAACGATATTCTGCTTGGTGGGTCTGGCGACGACACCTATGTATTTAACCTTGGCGACGGTATCGATACGATCGAGGATACCGCAACGGGTGGTGAAGGCAACCGGATTCAGTTCGGCGTAGGGATCGTGCAGAGTGATCTTGTATTCATACGCAATGAATCGGCGCGGACCCTCACCATTCAAGTCGACAGCAGCGGGGATAACAAGTTGGTATTGACCAATTTCAATCCAAACAGGACATCGGGCGCATTGGCGGTAGAGACATTGGCGTTTGCCGACGGGAGTGTGGCCACTCTCACTCATTTGCTAGGTCTCGGTGGGCCCGTGAACCATGCGCCGACGGTGGCCGATCCCATTGCTGATCAGACGGTTTCGGAGGGCGCACCGTTGAGCATTCAAATTCCTGCCGATACCTTTGTAGATCCTGATGCGAACGATGAGTTGGAATACAGTGCGAGTTTGTCAAATGGGACGGCCTTGCCTGCCTGGCTGATGTTTGACTCCGTCACTCGCACGCTCAGTGGTACTCCACAACATGAGGACGTAGGCGCTCTCACTATCGCCGTCACGGTGACGGACGGCGGAAACCTGAGCGCCACAAGTATGTTCACGCTGACCGTGCAGAATGCAAATGATGCCCCCACGCTGGCGGTTCCCCTCGCCGATCAATCAGTCACGCAAGGCAGCCTCTTCAGTTTCGTGGTCCCGACGAACACGTTTGTGGATCAGGATGTCGTGCATGGAGATACGGTGTTCTACAGTGCAACACGAGCGGATGGCAGCACGTTGCCAACCTGGCTCACGTTCAATCCAAGTAGTCGGACGTTCAGCGGGACACCCCAAGGTCATGACATCGGCATTGTCGAGGTGCGAGTCACGGCTACCGATACGGGAGCGCTTAGTGTCAGCGATGTGTTTGTTCTCACAGTTGCACCCATCAACGGTACGGTAGGTAATGATTCGCTCACTGGTACAGCCGGAGATGACGTCATTCAAGGTCTGGAAGGGGACGATGTCCTCCAAGGACTTGTGGGTGATGACCGACTGGATGGAGGACCAGGGATGGATGCGATGACCGGCGGACCGGGTAATGATACTTATATCGTAGATGTGGTAGGGGATGCGGTCACGGAAGCCTTGAATCAAGGAACGGATACGATTCAAAGCAGCATCACCTATACGCTGGGTGCCCATGTGGAAAATGTGGTCTTGACGGGTACCGCGGCCATCAACGGCATCGGCAACAGCTTGGACAATCGCCTCACCGGCAACAGCGCGAATAATACGCTCAACGGCGGGGTAGGCGCCGATATGATGGCTGGGGGGCAGGGCAACGACACATATGTGGTCGACAATGTGGACGATGTGGTGACGGAGCTCGTGGATGAGGGCATCGATACCGTGCAGACGAGATTCACCTATACACTCGGCGCTGAATTTGAGAACCTCACGCTCATAGGTTCGGCCATCATCAACGGAACCGGCAATACAATGGACAACATTCTGACGGGTAATAGTGCGGCCAATGTCCTCACCGGTGGAGCCGGCAATGACACCTATGTCGTCGGCCTCGGCGATACAGTGGTTGAGCAGGTCAATGAGGGGATCGACACCATACAGAGCGCTGTATCCTGGACTTTGGGTGCGGATGTGGAGAATCTCATCTTGACTGGCGCTGGCACGATCAATGGGATCGGCAACGGCTTGAACAACGTGTTGATCGGCAATAGTGCCGCTAATACCCTCGACGCTGACAGTGGCGATGATACGATCAATGGCGGAGCAGGGGCTGATACTCTGATAGGGGGGTATGGTAATGATACTTATGTCGTCGACAATGTAGGTGATGTGGTCATCGAACGCTTCGGTGAAGGCACCGATCTGGTGCAGAGCAATGTCAGCTATACGCTCGCCGCCGAGATAGAGGATCTCACGTTAATCGGCACGGGGGCGATCAACGCGACGGGCAATTCTCTCAACAACCGCCTTGCCGGCAACCGCGGGGCCAACGTGCTTGATGGGGGTGTGGGGGCAGACACGCTGATCGGGGGCGCCGGTAACGACACCTACTTCGTTGATGACGCAGGGGACCTGGTGATCGAAGTGGCCAGTCAGGGCACCGATACGGTCCAGAGCGCCGTCACCTATGTTATCGGGACGGATGTGGAGCATCTGGGGCTGATAGGACTCACTGCCATTGATGGCACCGGCAATAGTCTCAATAACATGCTCACGGGCAACAGTGAGGCGAACATCCTGATGGGTTTGGATGGTCATGATACGCTCGACGGTGGGGTCGGCGCCGATACCTTGGTTGGTGGTCTCGGCAATGATACCTATGTGGTTGATGATCTTGGCGACGTCGTAAGGGAGAACCTCAATGAGGGGACCGACTTGGTGCAGAGCACGGTGAGCTATGCCCTCACGGCCAACGTAGAACACCTCACGCTGACCGGCATCACTGCCATCAACGGCATCGGCAATGTTCTCAATAACAGACTTACGGGCAACAGTGCGGCGAATCAGCTGATTGGGGGGGCGGGCAACGATACTTATGTCGTGAGCGTCGGTGACGTCATAATTGAGAATGCGAATGAAGGCACGGACTCGGTGCAGAGTGGGATGAGTTGGACGCTTGGAGCCAATCTCGAGAACCTCACGCTGACGGGTACCGCAGCGAGCGACGCAACAGGGAATACGCTCAATAACACGTTGACGGGCAATAGTGCGGCGAATGTACTGGTAGGAGGAGTGGGAAACGACACGTTGCGCGGCGGGTCGGGCAACGATACCTACCTCGTCAATCGTGGCGATGGCCGGGATCTAGTCGTCGAGAATGACGATACGATCGGCAACAGTGATCGACTTCAGTACGGGGGAACGATCAATCCGCTCGATCTGGTCATCAGTCGCCAGGTCAACGACCTGCGGCTGGCAGTACATGGTTCAGCAGATCAGGTCACCATCAGAGACTGGTATCTCAGTCCCAATCATCATATTGAGACGGTGCAGGCCGGCGATGGCGCGCTTCTGCTCAGTACGCAGGTCGATCAGTTGATTCAGGCCATGGCCTCCTTTAGCCAGCAGAGCGGCCTCACGTGGGATCAAGGGATCGTTCAACGGCCGCAGGACGTGCAAGCGATTCTCGCGGCGAGCTGGCAGTAAAAGTGAAAGGGGTGAGTGTTGAAGCGTGAGGGACAAGAGATAAGGAGTAAACCCAGAAACCTCACACCCTCGCTTGCCGCGATTCTACGTAGGGCCTGCTCTTGTTATAGGTAACTATGAATGTACGTGCGTGGTTCAACGTAAAGTAGTTTCTCTCTCCCGTCGCCGTATCTTTTTGGATTCATAGTGAATCGAAAAAGATGCGTATCTAAAAAGATTCAGCTCACTCTTCTCCGAAACGCTTCCATACCCAACCTAGCCCAACGTATTGAAATTCTTCTGATCGGTATGCGGTAGGTTCAGGATGCAACGTGCATCAATCTTGCTTAGCGTTCGAACAGTGAATTTGGCAGAACGATCTACCTAGCAGGGAGCTGGTCGGGTGTGTCGATCCGGCGCTGGTGGGCCATGCGGTGGGAAACAATGAGGCGATCAACTACTAGAAGGAAGAGGCACAGACTCATGGAGGGGAAGGAGAGAGGAAGCGAACGGCGAGGCTAGACGGATAGTGGGAGAAGTTGGGCGAAGGAAAGGCCGGGCAGTTTCTGCTCTTAGCCCATGCGGATGGTGGTCGTAATATGAGGGAGATGGACTATGGCGAAAGATGTAGCGGACGGTTTTGTGAACAATGTGATGGGTAGCAGTGCGAAAGCCTGCCTTCTTGCTGCGGTGGCACTAATGCTGTGCCTGTCCGGCAGCAAGTCAGCGCAGGCCACGACTGGCGTCGGGCCGTACGTTGTTCCTCTGGTGAAAGATGCTGATAATAATCCCAACAATGGCGTCGAGACCTGGATTGTGGCAGAGGAGGCGACTGTTGATATCGGCCATGCAGTGAAGGCGGACGCCATGACGTTTAAAAGCTGCTCAGATGCACAGCTTAAAGACTGTACCATCCCGGGAATACCTGGTCCGGAGTTTCGGCTCAAGGTGAATGACCGGGTCATCGTGCATTTTGTGAATAAACTCAGGAAGTCAGGTTTGACTCCTGAGGCGAATGTGTCGGGTATTCACTGGCATGGCATCGAGTTGAACAATGCTAGTGACGGCACGGAAGTGACCCAGCCTGCAGTGGATCCCACAGGGGGTACGTTCACCTACGATTTCACTGTCACCAGGCCGGGGATCTTCTGGTACCACCCACATCACCACTCCTCGACCAACCAAGTGGCCAAAGGACTTTATGGATCGATCATTATTGAGGATCCGTATGAGGGCCAGCTCCGGGGGAGTAATCCGTTGGTTGATGGCGTGATTCCTTCGGTAGCCCATACCAAGACGCTGGTGCTGAGCGATATCACGGTCTGTGGTAAGCCTGGCACGAACCCGGCCACATTTGACGGCACTCTGCCGCACGTCAGTGGGATCCAAGCGTGGCAGATCAACTACCAAAATCATATCTTGACGCAGTCCCCGAGTATCCTCTGCGATACGTACCCACTGGATGCAAATGGCGTGTATCTCAAACGGCCATACGGAAAAGGAGACGTGCCGAATATTCAAGAACCCAGCTTGACCGGTCGTATGAGTGAAGGATTTACGGTTTTGACCAATGGTGTGAATGTTGGTGGACGGGCGGGAAATCCTCATGTCTTAGGCCCTCTAGGTTTGCTTGCACCCGGTGCGTCGACGCTTGACGTTCAGGCCGGTCAGGGGCTGCGGCTACAAATTGTGAATCCCTCGCCGGTCCGTTATATGCGCCTTCGGTTGACCGACAGCAATGCGGGGCAAATCCCACTGGTCCGAATTGGTGGACAGGGGGGGCTGCTCGACAACGCGATTGTTGAAGGGGGCAGTCCTAGCGGTTTTGACACAAAATATGAGAGCGGTGAGATTCTGATCCCGCCGGCAGGTCGTGCGGATGTGGTGGCGGCGATTCCGAATAACGTGACGCAAAACTCTGTGCTCACACTCTGGACAGAGGATTTTCAGCGAGTGGCAGCCACCTTCTCCTGGACTCCGACCGTGCCGGTCATGCATCTGAAGGTGAATGGGAGTGCGGCTATTCCGTACGATATAGGGCCTAATAAGCCGTTGCGTGCGAGTTTGGGGGCGCCGGCAATGGTCCCGGTTCTCAATAGCGTCACGGGTGATTTGTTTACCGCACCAGAAATAGAAGCGGCTGGAGAAAATGGGTCGCCGAATAAGGAGATCCAGCTGACGTTCTTTACCAATCTTGGTGCATTTGCAGCGTCGATTGACGGGGTCTCGATGCCGCGTGACTTTGATGGTGGAATGGCCAGCGGTAATCCTTTTTATCTGGAATCAGCCCGTCATGCCATTATCTCCAATGTGATCGAGCTGAAGGTGACCAATACAACGGGGGCACACCATCCGTTTCATTTGCATGGGTTTTCGTTTCAGCCGAAGAGCCTGACCTTAACGGGAGGCCCGTCCTACAACTTTCCGTACAATGAGTTCCTGGACATTCTGGATGTGCCGGCAAGCAGCACCCTCACGTTCCTGGTCTCCTTGGACGGTCGCCCGATGAAAGGCGAGTTGTCGGGGCTCAATGGGGGACTGGGGCGATGGCTGTTCCATTGTCACATCCTTCCTCATGCCACCTTCGGCATGATGTCGGAGCTTCACGTCCACTAGTAGCATTCATGGAAACGAAGGTCCTGTGTGAACGGCATCTGTTCACACAGGGTCAAACCGAAAAGGAAGGCTTTATGAAAATGCGACAACTCTTTTTGGCTGCACTCAGTCTGCTGGTGGGATTGGGTACGGCTGGTGTGGCTCAAGCAAATAACGTTGCCAACCCGACCGTCTCATTTGAGGCTGGAGACAGGCCGGGAAACTTTTTTACTTGTTCGAATACCGGTAACTCGGCATCAGGAATCGGATGTGTGCCTGCGTCAATTGGGGGTGCCGGACAGAGATCCCTCGCTGTTATTCGCCCAGGAGAAACAGTGGGGTTTCCCTCGTTTAGCGGAGAAGCCAGCACCATCCATACGGCGCTGAGCTTAATTTACCCCACTGGAGCCTCACATATGCCATTCAAGGCAGCTATCGATTTTCGCAACCCGGCACCGGGCGGGGTGGCTACAGTACAGTTGAAAGAGCCGGGCCTGTATGTCTTTATCTGTGATATTCATGTCTATATGTTCGCGGGGGTTATCGTGGATGATCCTGCTACGACAGGCTTGGATCTCGGTAAAAATATTACACTGGTGGCCGGGCCTGGCGATGGCAACGCCCCTCTTCCGTTTCCGACTTACAGCGATTTGGCGATCCGCCTCTTGCGCACTTTCTTTATCATCACGGATCCGACGAATTGGAAAGACTACACCAAGCGCACGTGGTCTCCGGCCTTTCCTGCCGTCCCGGTGCGTGTGTGCTGCGATACAAATGGGAACGATATAGTTGTGGATGATCTCTCTAAGGTGCTTTCGATCGGAACCGTCGATCTCAACGCTCGAGACAATAAATTATTCAATCCAAAAATCCCCGCGGTTGGGGAAATCTGGGTCAATACTCAGTTTGAATTGACGGCGGGGAAGTCGAAGCCGGGGACGGCGACTGCTATCAACGGAGCGGACTGGAAGCTCACGAAGAAGGTGGCGCTCCCAGCGACCAACATGAACCATCCCCACAACATGTGGACGGATCGAGATCAGAATGTCATCTATCAGACCCAATGGTTCGACGAGCGGTTGTCGGTGTTCGATAGAACGACCGGCGCGTTCATCCGTGAACTGAACGCGGGCCCCGCTCCCTCACATGTGATGACGAGGGCCAATAACGATCTCGTGCATGTGGCACAGAATGGTGGCAATAACGTGCGGGAGTTTGACACGCTGGCAAATAACAATGTCTATATTACGGACATTCCGATGACACCGGTACCGGTCGATAACTCTGACATTACTCTTGCTGCTCATCCTCACGGTCATTGGATGAGCGCCGATGGGAATAAGATGGTGACGCCCAATGAAAATATCAACACCTCGACGGTTTATAATTTCCCAGCTGGAAGCATTGAGCCGGGCACACCAATTCCAACGGGAGCTGTGCCCATTGCCACGGGCATGATGCCGGATTCGAGCAAGTATTACGTGGCCAACCTGCTTGGTCACAGCATCTCAGTCATGGATATGGCCACCAACAAGGAGACCAAGAAGATTAACTTGATCGCCAACTACAACCCAGTCACTGGAGCGGTGGTTCCGGATCCGCTCTCAGGCAAGACGTTCGTCGGTGCCCTGCCGATTCAGACGCCGGTCGACCCAACCGGAACTAATATGGTCACGGCCAATACCTTGACCGGCACGATCACAGTCGTTGATACCAGACCTGGTTTACCCACAACAGATACGGTCGTGGCAATGTTGCCCTGTGATCCTGGCTGCCATGGAGTGCAATACGGTGCCAAGCAGCCAACGAGGGACAATCCTAAAGGTGGCTATTACGCCTATGTTGCCAGCAAATTCAGCAATGCGTTGATTGTTGTGGATCCGGATCCAAACGGAGACGGTAATCCGAGCGATGCTGCCATTGTTGGGCGCGTGTTGCTGGCTGGGAAGGCGTCGGCTGTGCAGGACGATAAGGTGCTCGGCAATCCTGGCATGGGCGGACAGGGCGTCCTTCCGGTTCCGGTCATCTATAACGGTTGGGTGCAAAACCTACCTGCGGCATGGTGCAATAAACTGTCGCCGTTGCAGCGAAACCCGATCAATGGGAACAATAGCAGCGCCATCTGCAAGTAGCTTCGTGAGGAGTCTATCGGCAGCGAGTCCCGCCTGGGGGTTACCCAGGCGGGACGTACGATGCGGATCGCTGGGAGGCCGATATACTCGGTCGTTGGTAGATTGTCAGATTAAGGATCGGAGTGGTAAAAGGGCCTGGGTTCCTTGTGGGCTATCGCCGTGCTGACCGTTGAATATCCCGGCCGATGACAACGTGATTCCCTAATGCCGACTCAGGGCTCTGCCTGGAAGCAGAATGTTTCGCTATCGGGTTGCGTGCTGCGTCTGAGTGCTGCTGGGGCTGCAAGAAGGCCTGCATTAGCGAATTCACCTACAGGATGGCTGCCTCAATCCTCAAAAATGTTTGGCCGCCGGGCGGCGCTATCCTAAGATGGCTGGATGTCAGCCGATGCTGCGCGGGGTCCCTCTCATCCACAGGAGAGCGAACATTCTGCGAACTCTCCAGTTGAGTCCGATACCGGACTGATCTGCCTCCTCATTCTCGCACGATTTCATGACCTTCCCGCCGATGGCACCCAGCTGCGACATCAGTTTGCCCAGTCCGGACAAGTACTCTCGGAGACGGATCTCTTCCGTGCCGCCAAACACCTGGGCATGAAAGCCGGTCTAGTCAAGAGCACATGGAGCAAACTTCCTGGGGCACCGTTGCCGGCTCTAGCCAAGCGTATCGACGGGCGGTACCTCGTCGTAGCCAAAATCGAAGGGGAGAAGGTGCTGGTCCAGGATCCTGTCGAAGGGCGTCCCCTTGTGTTCACCCGCGAGCAGTTCGAAGGGATGTGGGCCGGCGAATTGTTGCTCTGTACGAAGCGGGCCCATGTCCGGCTACAAGACGTAAAGTTCGACTTCACGTGGTTCATCCCCGGGATCGTCAAGTACCGCAAGTTCTTCGGTGAAGTCCTCATTGCCTCTTTTTTTCTCCAGCTCTTTGCTCTGTTGACGCCGCTATTTACCCAAGTGGTGATTGATAAGGTATTGGTGCATAAGGGGTTTACCACGCTCCATGTGTTGGCCATCGGTATGATTACGCTGGCGATGTTTGAATCGCTCTTGGGCGGACTTCGGGCCTATCTGTTTGCGCATACTACGAATCGGATCGATGTCAGCCTTGGTGTACAACTCTTCCGCCATGTCCTCGCGCTTCCGCTGTCATACTTTGAAGCGAGGCGCGTCGGGGATACGGTGGCACGGGTTCGGGAGTTAGAGCAGATCCGTCAGTTTTTGACCAGCCACTCGGTCACGGTCGTGCTTGATATCCTCTTTACCGTCGTCTTTCTGATCGTCATGTGGTTCTACAGCCAGACACTTACCCTTGTGGTGATGGCGTCGCTGCCGTTCTATGCTTTATTGTCCGCGGCGATTACGCCGGCGATCCGAACGCGATTGAATGAAAAGTTCAACCGAGGCGCAGAAAACCAGGCGTTTTTGGTGGAGGCCGTGAGCGGGATTCAAACGGTGAAGGCCATGGCGGTGGAGCCTCCGCTGTTGCGGAAATGGGAGGAGCAATTGGCCGGCTATGTGCAAGCGAGCTTCCGCGCGACGAGTTTGATGACGATCGCCGGACAGTCCGCCACCTGTGTGCAGAAGATTACCACGGTTGCCGTACTCTGGCTGGGAGCCTATCGCGTGATCGGAGGCGATCTCAGTATCGGACAGTTGATTGCTTTCACGATGCTGTCGGCACAGGTGACGGGACCACTTCTCCGTCTGGTGAATCTCTGGCAGGAATTTCAGCAGGTCGGCATATCAGTCGAGCGTCTAGGCGATGTGCTCAATACGCTCCCGGAGCCTTCCTATAATCCGAATCGGACAACGTTGCCTCAGGTCACAGGGCTGGTGCAACTTCACGAGGTCACGTTTCGGTATCGACCTGACGGGCCGGAGGTTGTTCGAAACTTCTCTTGCCGTATTGAGCCCGGGCAGATGATCGGGATCGTCGGGCGCTCAGGGTCCGGGAAAAGTACGATTGCAAAGTTACTGCAGCGGCTCTATGTGCCGGAGCGTGGACGGATCTTAGTCGACGGCGTCGATCTTGCCCAGGTTGATCCTGCTTGGCTGCGGAGACAAGTGGGGGTCGTGTTGCAAGAGAACTTCCTGTTCAACGGTTCAGTGCGGAGCAATATTGCGCTGACCGATCCAGGACTATCGATGGAGCAGGTGATTCAGGCGGCGAAGTTGGCTGGCGCTCATGAGTTTATCCTGGAATTATCCGACGGCTACGACACGATGATCGGTGAGCACGGGTGTACCTTGTCGGGTGGGCAGCGTCAGCGGATTGCCATCGCGAGGGCCTTGGTGGCGAACCCCCGCATTCTGATTTTTGATGAGGCCACGAGCGCACTGGACTATGAATCCGAAGTAGTGATCCAGCGGAATATGGTGGAGATCGCTAAGGGGCGGTCGGTGGTTGTCATCGCTCATCGGCTTAGTACGGTGAGGCCGGCTCATCATATCTACGTCGTCGAACGGGGGGAGATCGTCGAACAGGGGTCGCATGACCAATTGCTTGGCTTCGGCGGACTGTATGCGCGCTTGTATCAGTATCAAAGCGGTGAGGGAAGTGGAGAAGTGAAACGTAAGGGGTGAAAGGTAAGAGAAAGAAGGGGAAGCAGAAGCGGTTTCGTATTGTGGGTTTCTGGTTTCACGGTGGAAGCGAGGGGCTGTTCGTCGTCACTCGTGACATGAAACCCGAAACGCAACTCAGAGGTCACATGGCGTTCGGCGCGTTTTTACGACATTGGACGGTGTGGAAAGCGGCTTGGCAGGCTGAATCTCGACGGGTCTCTGGCACGGTCCTGCCGAGTGCACGAGTCTCGGAATTTCTGCCGGCTGTACTGGAAATCCAGCAAGTGCCTCCCTCACCGATCGGTCGTGCGCTCCTCTGGACAATTGTCACGGCCTTCACTGCCGCGGTGTTGTGGACCTCATTCGGCTGGATCGATATTGTGGCGACCGCCCAGGGCAAGATCATTCCAAGCGGGTACTCTAAGATCATCCAACCCTATGAAACCGGAGTGATCGCCTCCATTCATGTGCAGGATGGCCAAGCGGTGAGGCAAGGCGACCTGTTGATCGAGTTGGATGCGACGCTCAATCGTGCTGACCGTGATCGAGCCTCAAGCGAACAGCTTGCAGCGAAAGTGGAAGCGGCGCGGTTGAGGGCTCTAATCAGGGGACAGGCCGTCTTCGATGCTCCGGTTGATGCTGACCACACCTATGTCGTACTGCAACAACAGTTGCTACGTGACCAGCTGGCTGAATACCAAGCCAAGATTGCCGCGGCCAAGCACCTCGTGAATCAACGTCAGGCGATGCTCGAGCAAACGAATGAGAACATTCTCCGTCTGGAAGCTACGGTGCCGATGGAGGTCGAGCGGGCTGAAGCTTATAAGAAGCTGTTGGAGCACGAGGCTGTGACCAAGATGGATTTTCTCCAGGCCGAGGAGCAACGCATCGATAAGGCGCAGGAGTTGGCCGCACAGAAAAAGAAATTGCGACAAGATCGGGCCGCGCTTGCGGAGGCTCAACAACACTACCGCGCGATGGCGTCGGAATTCCAACAAAACAAGCAGGCCGAGCTGTCAGCTCTGGAAACCAAGGTGGCCTCGCTGGCGCAAGAGGTGACGAAAGCGGGTCAAAAGGCCGGGCTTCAGCGGCTGATGTCTCCTATCGACGGGGTGGTGCAGCAGTTGGCTGTTCATACGGTCGGCGGTGTCGTGACGCCGGCCCAACAGTTACTCCTCGTCGTGCCGAATGAGCATCCGGTGGAGGTCGAGGCGCAAGTGGAGAATAGGGATATCGGGTTTGTGAAGGAAGGGCAGCCGGTTGAGATTAAGGTTGAAACGTTTCCCTTCACCCTGTACGGAACTATCCCGGGACACGTGGTAATGGTCTCCGACGACGCGGCTCCAATTGAAAAGATCGGGCTTGTCTACCCCACCAGAGTCAGTATGGATCGATCGACGATCCAGGTCGAAGACAAGCAGGTGAACCTCTCTCCGGGGATGGCGGTGACGGTTGAGATTAAGACCGGTCAGCGACGGATCATCGAATATCTGTTGAGTCCCTTGCTCAAATCGATGAAAGAAAGCCTGAGAGAGCGGTAAAGAGATGCGATACTCCCTGCTTCAGTGTGGATTCAATTTATGTGTGGCGGTCCTGTGCGCAGCCGATTTTGTGTCGGCCGGTATTCAGTCGGGAGACACGAGTACTCTCTCTCGGCCATCTGTCCATCAACCCCTCCATCTCACGTTGAAAGGAGCCTTGTCCGCTGCGGTTGATAACAATCCCGACATCTTATTGTACAAAGAACGAATTCGTGAAGCTCAGGGCCAGGTGCAGACACAATTCGGAGCGATGTTACCCAATTTGTCAGCCAATGTGAGGCAAACTCGGCAAACAAACTTTCTTGGCACGATCGGTATTGCTCCGGTGCGCACGGGTCCCTTCAGCATTTTTGATGCGCGGATCAGCGCCACGCAGAATCTCTTCAGTCTCAGCCTCATTCAACGCTGGCGAGCATCGAGGGAATCGCTGCATGTGACTGAGCAGGAATCGGAAGCGAGGAAGTTCGATACGATGGCGACGGTGGCCCTCGCTTATATGGAGGGGGTGAAGGCCATAGCCTTGATCAACATGCACGAGGCAAACCAGCAGGTGATGAACGAATTGCTTGGGACCGTCAAGCAGCGACAACGGGGAGGCGTCGCGACAGGGTTGGAGATCGCCCGATTGGAAGCACAAATAGCAGCTGAGCGGCAACAGGGGGTATCGGCGCGCTATGAGTTTGAACACGCCAAGCTGACGCTCATCAATCTGCTCGCATTGCCTTCGGACAGTGCGTTGGTGTTGACCGATCAATGGTTGACGGATATCCGGGACGTTCCGCCGTCACAGGAAGCCATGGAAACAGCGCTGAATCAAAGGCCAGAGGTTCACGCACAGGCCACCCGCATGAAGACCGCTGAGTTGACCTATTCGTCCATCACAGGCGAACGCGTTCCCTCCCTGCTTGCGCAGGGCGAATATGGGCTAATCGGCAATCGCTGGAATAATGCGCTTGACACCTACAATCTGGCCGTCGTTCTGCAAATTCCGATTTTTGATGGCGCACAACGAGAAGGACGAGCTGCACAGGCACGAAGTCAGGTACAGCAAGAAATGCTTCGCATGAAATCGGTGCTCAACCAAGTCACCATGGAAGTTCATGATGCGCTGGCGTCACTGACGGCGGCCCAAGAACAGGTGGGGATCGCCCAAGCCGGTCTTCAGATGGCCACGAAGGAACTCGATCTGGCCAGGGAACGCTACGCCGTCATTACCTCCGCCAGCCACTTTGAACTGACGAATGGACTCTCGGCTGTTGCTCGCGCGAGAGAAAACCTCGTTAACGCACTTTTTCAGCTCAATGCCGCCCGCGTCAATCTGGCCCGCTCGACCGGAAGTCTGCAGACATTGAACTAGCCGAGCCCTGTCTGATCGTTGGTTCTGTATGGAGACGGAGGTGAGGGCTCTGAGGCGCGTGTTGCGGAAGATTCCATTTCCGAAGGCATCGTCCAGATCTGCTCCTGCTGGTTCCTGGGCTGCGCCCGGTCGTGATGGCTATGTCTTGATTGATCGACCTCCCAAGGAGGATAATTTGAAGGAGAGGGGTGGTCTATGTCTGTATCCCGGGTTCGAGCGGGGATTCTTGCCGCCGGCATCGCCGCGCTGCTCCTCCATTTTCCTACTGAGGTCGCACGGCATGTTCTGTCGCTTGTCCCTCATCAACTATCGACACCCTTCGAGCTGGAAAGTCTTGCGTCGTTAGCACCTGGAACGGTCAGCGAGTTCTCACCTCGAGATTCCGATGAATCAGTGTGGAAGGCCGTCCTGACTCGAGTGTTTGGCATGGCGTTGATCGGAGTGCCGGTTTGGTATTTCCTCCAACGTCGAGAGCGCGAGGAAGAGCTTCAGCGGCTTGATCAAGGCTGGGCCGCACGTTTACATGCGCGTAGCGAAGAGTTAATGGCTGTCAATAACGCGCTCGTCAGTGAGGTCTCGAAGCGAATCGATACGGAACAGTCTCTGGAAGCCAACCGGCGGGATCTTCGCCTGCTTGCGTCCCAACTGCTTCGCCTTCAAGAAGAGGAACGACGGCGAATCTCGCGTGATCTGCACGACGATATCAATCAACGTCTGGCGCTCTTGTCGATCGACGTTGAAATGTTGGAACGGCAGCTCTCACACGCGGCCGTCGGCACTGTCCGTACGATCCGGAGCATTCAGGATCGTATCGGGGAACTGTCCGAAGGTGTGCGCCGTCTCGCCTATCAGTTTCATCCGTCCATCCTGGATGATTTGGGCTTGTCCATCGCGCTTCGTCGCCTCATCGATGATTTTCAGACCCGTACCGGTCTCGATGCCCGGTTCATCAGCAAAGATATCCCGCAGCACCTGGCGCAGGACGTGGTCACGTGCTTGTACCGTGTGACACAGGAAGGGCTGGCAAACATTGCTCGTCATGCCAGGGCAAACACCGTGCAGGTTGAGCTGATGCGAGTGCGAGACGGGCTCCAACTGATGATACGGGACGATGGGGTTGGATTTGACGTGAATCATGACGGCGGTCGGCGAGGAAGCCTCGGGTTGTTAAGTATGAAGGAACGGGTCTCCTTAGTTGCCGGGTCTTTCACGATAGACTCGACACCGGGTGAAGGCACCCGGATCTGTGCCTGGGTGCCGTTCAGACAGGAGCGTGCATGAGCAAGCCTCGGGTACTATTAGCGGATGATCACGCTTTAGTACTGGAAGGATTCAAAAAGCTGCTCGAAGAGCATTGTCAGGTCGTAGGTTCCGTAGAGGATGGTCGGGCATTACTTGACGCGGCGAAACGTTTGCAGCCGGACATTGTAGTTTTGGATATCTCGATGCCCAAATTGAATGGTCTGGATGCAGCGCGTCGATTGCGAAAGATGGTTCCCCAACCACGATTGATTTTTGTGACGGTTCATGCGGATCAGGACTATGTCACTCAAGCATTCAAGGCTGGCGCCTCAGCCTATTTGCTGAAACGGTCGGCGGGATCCGAGCTGTTACAGGCCATTGATGCAGTGACGAACGGCAATTATTACATCACGTCGTTAATTGCCAAGGATCTGGTCCAAGCCGCAATCGCCGACACGGCGTCGGGGAGCGGCGGCCAAGACCGTTTACCGATACGCCAGCGAGAGATCTTGCAGCTGGTGGCTGAGGGGTTGACGCTCAAGGAAATCGCGTCAACACTTGGGCTCTCTCCCAAGACGGTCGAGTATCACAAGGCCAAGCTGATGGAGCAGCTTGGTCTCCATACTACTGCTGAACTGACAAAGTACGCGCTTGCCCACGGTCTTACGCCCTCATCCGAGTAACAGTCTGTCTGGTTGGATTTCTTCTCGTATTCCTTCCAATGGAATTTCCCTTGCGACTTTAGGTATGTGCCTCATGGCACAGGCTGGAGGGTCTTGCTAAGAGTAAGAGTAGGGTGGCGGTGGGTCCGTAGGAAAGGAGGTTTGTGGTGGCACCATATGGAGGAGACCTGAGGTTGTGGTGATGTTGATACTTCGGATGGGGCCTTTGGTCAATCGGTATGCCATCTGGAACCTATCGGCCTACAGGTGCAAATGATCAAACGAGGAGGTCACATCATGGCAGCATCAAGTGAGCGGGGCTATGACGTCTCGCAGTGGTACGATTCGAAGCCGGTGAAGATCGGCTGGTTTGCGATGTTGGCGATCGGGGTATTTTGGGTGATCTACCAGCGAACCTTCGGGTATTCGCATGGGTTGGATTCGATGACCCCGGAGTTTGAGTCGGTCTGGATGGGGTTGTGGCGGTTTAACATCGTCGCGAACGCCATCTTCTTTGCGACCTCGATCGGCTGGATCTGGGTGACGCGGGATCGGAACCTGGCGAACCTGGACCCGAAGCTGGAGCTGAAGCGGTACTTTTACTGGATGGGCTGGTTGGTGTGCTACATCTGGGGCGTGTACTACGCGGGCAGCTACACGTTGGAGCAGGATGCGGCGTGGCACCAAGTGATCATCCGGGATACGAGCTTTACGGCGAGCCACATTGTGGCGTTCTACGGGACGTTCCCGCTGTACATTACGTGTGGCGTGTCGAGCTACCTGTATGCGCAGACGCGGTTGCCGCTGTATAGCCAGGCGACGTCGTTCCCGTTGGTGGCGGCGGTGGTGGGGCCGATGTTCATTCTGCCGAACGTGGGGCTCAACGAGTGGGGTCATGCGTTCTGGTTTGTGGATGAGCTGTTTGCGGCGCCGTTGCACTGGGGCTTCGTGACGTTGGGCTGGTGCGGGTTGTTCGGAGCAGCGGGGGGTGTGGCCGCGCAGATCGTGAGCCGGATGTCGAATCTGGCGGACGTG
>JAEURV010000021.1 GCA_016788465.1 Nitrospira sp.
GCAAGCCCTAATCCGAGCGCTTGCGACACGATACACAGCCGAACCGCCGGCTGATCGTACGGAGTTGGATGTTGCCTATTCACGCGCGATGGCTGATGTGGTACAGCGGTTCACCGATGACCAGGAGGCCAAGACGCTGTACGCAGAGTCGCTGATGGACTTGAGCCCATGGGACTATTGGACTGCTGATGGTAAACCCAAGCCCAATACGATCATGCTTTTGTCGCAGCTTGAACAGGTCTTGGCTGCCGAGCCTGATCATCCTGGTGCGAACCACTTTTACATCCATGCGCTTGAGGCGGTTGAACCGGAATGGGCACTCGCAGCTGCCGAACGCCTTGCAGACTTGATGCCTGGCGCAGGGCACCTGATCCACATGCCGGGCCACATCTACATCCGAGTGGGGCGGTACGAGGATGCCATCAGGGCCAACGAGCATGCCGTGCATGCCGATGAAACCTACATTCGTGACCACAATCCAGCTGTCGGCATCTACGTGCTTGGCTATTACCCACACAATTACGATTTCCTCGCGTTTGCTGCGAGCATGATCGGCCGTGAAGCGCAGGCCATCGCTGCTGTAGACAAGATCGCGGCCTTGGTACCGCAGGAACTAGTGCATAAGCCGGATATGGCGTTTCTCCAACATCACCAGACGCGCAAGTTGCAGATGCGCGTACGGTTCGGTCGGTGGGATGAACTGCTGAATGTGGAGGGACCTCCTGAGAATCTGCCCCATGCCCGTGCGATGTGGCTGTATGCGCACGGACGAGCGCTGGCGGCGCGTGGCCACCTCAAGGCGGCTGATGCCACGCTGACAAAGTTGCGGACCATCGCTCAGGATCCTCAGGTGAGATCGCTGCGGCTTGAATTTAATAACTCTGCTGCTGTGCTGGGCATTGCTGTCGAGGTGCTGGTGGGTCACATTGCCGCAGCAAAGGGCGATCTGCCAGGAGCAATCAGTCATCTCCGAGAAGGCGCGCGGCTCGAGGACGCGCTTGTCTACGGTGAGCCACCCGAGTGGACAGTGCCTGTGAGAGAGGAACTTGGGGTGGTGCTGCTCAAGGCGGGGTGTCCTGACGAGGCTGCGCAGGTGTTTCATGAAGACTTGAAGCGATTCCCGAACAACCCTTGGGCTCAGCATGGCCTTGCCGAAGTTCTCCGTGTACTGAATAGCGAAATGAAAGCCGAATGATAGAACGGCCTAGGATACCTTTTGTACGTGTAGATTGAGGACGCTTGATCAATAGTGACATCTTCCTCAAGCCTGCCATCAAAGGACGTCACACCTTTTGACCGGTCTCCTTCGCGTAACCTGCCATAGCACTGGCTGCTCGCTCGGTATACACTCCTGGCATGTCCCCACTGCTCTGGATTCTGTTGCCATTATTGGGTATCGAGGTCTTTCTTGCGATCTGGTTTGTGCTTGATACAAGACGTGCGTACGCACGAATCACAGGCCACAGCACGATCGTCCCTTCGCCGCTGGGAAATATTGAATTCAAGCGTGGAGGAATGGGTGTTCCTGTACTAGTGATCCACGGAAGTGGAGGGGGATATGACCAAGGTGAACTCATCGCAACGGCAGTCTTAGGCACGGATTTCGACTGGATTGTGCCGTCTCGGTTTGGGTATCTGCGTTCGACATTTCATCAGGGGGCCACGTTCGACGACCAGGCTGAAGCCTATGCGTACCTACTCGACTATCTTGACCTAAGGAGAGTTGCCGTTCTAGCACTGTCGCATGGTGGGCCGTCGGCACTGCTGTTCGCGGCTCGGTATCCGGAACGCGTCTCCTCGCTGACGCTCATATCCTGTGGGGTGGCGTCTTCATCGGAGGCGAGCCAGGCAGAGGCAAACCAAAAGGGCAATGCGCTGACAATGATTTTTAAATTTGAGGTGCTCTATTGGCTGGTGCGAACGTTTCTGCGCAAGCAACTGATGCAACTGATGGGTGTCACCCATCAGGTAGTCGAGAAACTCATCACCGAGCAGCGTATGTTGGTTGATCAGGTGATTGACGGGATGGCTCCGGTCGTTCCTCGGTACGCGGGTGTGGTTTTTGACAACCAGGCTGTGATGCCCAATGATCGGGTGGCCATCATTCAGGCCCCGACGCTTGTCATCCATGCGGTAGATGATATGTTGCAGTTGTTTCACAACGCGGAGTATGCGGTCACCCACATTCCCGGAGCTCGCTTGGTTTCGTTCAAGAGGGGAGGCCATCTTCTCCTCGCAGCTGAGCAATCAGCTATTCAAGCGGAAGTCAGACGGTTCATCTTGGCTCATGTTGGTGATCAGGTGCTGAGCACTCAAGAGTTGTGATTCTCCCGTGTCTGTCTTGCACCTCAGCTTCCCCCTACGTATGATCGCCTCCTCCAATTCTTGAGGAGGTTCCATGACCAAGATTACTGAGATTGCTCCCGACCTCTTTCGCATCACCACGTTCGTTGAGCCGTTCAATATTCAATTCAGCCAGTTCTTACTGCGCGACGATCAGCCGTTGCTGTTCCATACTGGCCCGCGAGCGCTCTTTGCCGAGGTCAAAGCCGCAGTGGCGTCGCTCATTGAGCCACAGACTTTACGGTGGATCGGATTCAGCCATTTCGAGTCCGATGAATGCGCAACGGTGCCGGAGTGGCAGCAACTGGCTCCGCAGTCGGAAGTCGTGTGCAGCGTGGTCGGCAAGATGGTGAGCGTCGATGATTGTCTGGCGATTCGTCCTGCCAAAGGGATGGTTGACGGGGAGATCCTTGATACCGGGCGCTACCGGTTCCGCTTCCTTGCCACGCCACATGTACCCCATTGCTGGGAAGCGGGACTCCTGTTTGAGGAGACAGAACGGACACTCTTGTGTTCAGACCTCTTTCACCAAGACGGGGATGTTGAACCAATGACGGAATCAGACGTCATCGGCCGATGTCGGGAGACGCTGGTGGGGTATCAGCAAGGTCCGCTGGCGAATTATGTGCCCTATTGTTCTTTGACGGAGGCGACCCTGAACCGACTGGCATCATTGCAGCCGAAGCGGCTTGCGACGATGCATGGCTCGGTCTACGTCGGAGATGGAGGTACGGCTCTTCGCGATCTTGCCGTGATGTGGCGGGAGGTCCTCATCACATAATCAGGGTAGACCGTTCCATCCCTTCAGGAATCACATTTTTCTTGGGAATAACGCCCGCCACAGCGATACTGCGAAAGCAGAACGTCGGAGCTTTGTGAATGAGGGAGGGTGTATGACCGGTCCGGCCAAGATCGTTGTGCGGTATCAGAATGGCTCGATGTTGAAGGGCTATGCCCAGGACTTCTCTCCCGGGGCCCAATATTTTCACGTAAAGGCAGAGGGAGCCAAGACGTCGGCACCGCCCACACGCGTGGTCATGCAAGAGCTGAAGGCAGTGTTCTTCGTGCGCGACTTTGTGGGAAACGGGAGTTACAAGGAAGGCCAGTCATTTGTTCCTGGGAAACCCTTGTCCGGGAGAAAAGTCGAGGTTATGTTTCAGGACGGCGAACTCTTGGTGGGAACGACCACCGGTTATGATTCCACTCGGCCCGGCTTCTTTCTCTTTCCGGCTGATGATCGAAGTAACAATATCCGCATGTATATCGTCGCCAAAGCGGTCAAAGGCGTGCGGTTCCTCTAGCAGAATGCTGAAAAAGTCCTCCAGCGGCGTTCTTGCATTGCGTTCACTCGCGTGAAACGTATCTCGTGAAGCGTCGTCCGTTTTCGAGCGGCGAATAATGAGATACAGGTGTGCGGTTTGACTGTGCGGTACAGGCGTTAGGATGCCGCGCAACGACGCAGACGGTCCATGATCGCCATCCCCAGCCCTTTTTCCTGACAGGGCTCCACAAAGATCCGATCCAGCCCTTGCGCGTCCAGCCGTCGAAGCGCGGCAAAGAGGTGGCGGGCGGCTTCCCGAAGATCGCCCGTTGCCGTGAGCACTTCAATTGCTGTGAAGCGCTCGTCCGTGGCACTCGCCTGCGAGAAGACCAACAATCCAACCCGCTCGTTTGTCTGTGGTATTGGTCTGGCCGTGCCGGAAGCGAGTATTGTGACAGGAGTCTGTGTCGCGTAATGGCGAGCCAGTTGCCCAGGAGCAGTCGGCTGCTCGACCACGGATGACGATCGGCTGAGTGGGCCGATCACAGCGGTAAGCTGTTCACGTGTGATGCTCCCTGGCCGCAACAATTCCGCCTGAGAGCCTATCAGTGAAACGATGGTCGACTCAACGCCGACGGTACAAGGTCCTCCATCGAGGATGAGGTCGATCCTGCCTCCAAGCCCGTCTGCCACATGTTGCGCCGTTGTCGGGCTGACGTAGCCAAATAGATTGGCACTCGGTGCGGCGATCGGAGTTCCTGCTTCTCGAATCAATGCCTGCGCCACCGGATGGCTGGGCATTCTGACGGCGACGGTATCGAGGCCTGCAGTGACAAGATCCGGAATAGTCGACTGTTTCGGCAAGACCAGCGTGAGCGGTCCCGGCCAAAACTGATCGATGAGTTGCCGTGCCGTTGCGGTGAGGGCTCTCACCACCTTGTCCAGTTGGATCGGATCGGCAATGTGGACGATGAGCGGGTCGAATTGCGGACGTTGTTTTGCTTCAAACACCTTCGATGCTGCATCGGGGTTCAACGCATCACAGCCGAGTCCATAGACCGTTTCAGTTGGAAAGGCCACGAGCCCACCCATCCGAATGGTCTTGCCGGCCAGGTGAATGGATTGTGGATCTGAGGCTGGAAGGATTTGAGCTTTCACCAGATTGATCGTGTTCTTGAACGAGGGACTGTTGTTGGCGACCGGCTATTCTTTGACGGTCATGGTCATTTTGATCGGATCGAGGGGATTGTCATACTCGTCACGTGGCGCCGCAACGATTTTGTCGACCACGTCGATTCCACGAAAGACCTCTCCAAACACGGTATAGCGCCGGTCCAACCCACTGTTGTCGTCTACACAGATGAAAAACTGTGAGCCGTTGTCGTTGAAGTCGCGTGTGCTGTTGCTTTCGCGCGGCATTTTGGCCATGGAGAGTGCGCCGCGCTTATGGGGATAATCGTTGGGTTCAGGAGAGAGAAAGTATCCGGGGCCTCCGGTTCCGTGGAGCATCCGATCCGGATGCTTGCTCAAGGGATCGCCGCCTTGGATGAGAAATCCAGGGACCACTCGATGGAACGTCGTGCCGTCGTAGAAGCCCATCTTGACCAGGTTGATGAGGTTCTCGACGTGCCGCGGTGCGGCATCCGGGTACAGACGGATCTTAATCTCGCCCAGCTGGGTGGTAATGGTGATTCGGGGATCCTTTTTCTGAAACTGTAGTGTCATGGTGCTGACTCTAACAAGGCTATCCTCTTGCTGACAAGGACTACCGCTAGTGCTCAGCACTATCTTCCGTGAGTCGTTCTTCCGGATGGATGCGAAGCCACATGAATCCGCCGAGCAGCGCCATGAACGCCGCCAAGCCGAGAGAGGCGGGCCATCCCCACTGTTGCGCAATCCATGGTGTGAGGGTTGGGGAGATGGCTCCCCCAAGATTGGCGCCCATGTTCATCAATCCGGATAGGCTCCCGGCATGGGTCGGAGACAAGTCACTGATGGATGACCAATAAGCGCCGATGGTGAAATACAGCCATCCAGCCCCTAACGAGAGACAGGTAATTGCGAGGTAAGGCGATTCGACCAAGGCCCCAATGGCGATGGACAGAGCGGCCAGACCCATACCGGCCATGCCGACGATCCGGCGTCCGATAGTGACGCCGTGCTTGGCCGCCAGTCGATCCGTGACCCATCCGCCCAGAGGACAGGATAGGAGGATGGCCAGGAACGGGGCGGCGGCGAAGAGTCCACCGCGTAGGACGCTGAAGCCTCGCTCATTGACGAGGTACAAATAGAACCAGGACATGTAGACATACGCGACATAGCCCAGGCATCCGTAACTCAGCATCAGCCACCAGACAGTGGAGGTGCGTCGTAAGCGATGCCAGGACATTGAAGGCGTGGGCCTCCGTGCGGACGTAGCGGCGCCTGCTTCGGGGGAAGGCGTCAGCTGTGAGTGACTCCTGGGATGGTCAGCGGCAAGCAGCCACCAAATGACGGCCAGACCAAGGCCGAGACCGCTTGAAAGATAAAACGCGGTCTGCCACCCATAGTTGACCATGATCCACGCGGTGATTGGAGGGGTGATGGCCGCACCGACTCCGATTCCTCCGATGGCAATGCCGATACCAAGTCCTCGTTCGTGAGGAGGGAGCCAATCCGTGACCGCTCGGTTAAAGGTCGGCAGCGCTGCTGCTTCTCCGACACCAAGGAGAAAGCGGATCAAGGCCAGTGCGCCCACAATTCCCAATGGACCGGCGAGGAACGATGTGGCTGCCACAGCCGTCCAGGCAGTAAAGCAAGACCACCAGATGAGGGCGATGGTGAGGACGATGCGAACGCCCCAGCGATCGCTCAACCACCCGCCAGGAATTTGAAAGAAAGCGTACCCCACGACAAACGCGGAGAAAATCCAACCCATCTCCTGATCGGTCAGTCCCAGCGCCGGCATCATGTGACGGGCGGTGACGGAAATATTGACCCGATCGATGTAGGTGACGACGCTGATGGAGAAAAGT
>JAEURV010000081.1 GCA_016788465.1 Nitrospira sp.
TTGATATACCCGCGCCCTCGGACCACATATTCGATTCCCGAAAATTCCACGACGCGCCCGCCCACGTCGTTATTACTCTGTCGGATGGTTTCCACGATCGAAGGAATCGAGAGGCGATAGGCGAGCACTTTGGTGGGATCCAAGTTCACCTGGTACTGTCGGACAAAGCCGCCGAGGCTGGCCACCTCGGCGACGCCTTCTACGGCGCGCAGCCAGTAACGCAGGTACCAATCCTGGAAGCTGCGCAGCGAGGCGAGGTCCTGCTGCCCGGTCTCATCCACTAGTGCATATTGGAAGACCCAGCCGACACCGGTCGCGTCCGGGCCGAGTTGCGGCATGACCCCCTCCGGCATGCGGCCGCCGAGCTGGCTCAGGCGCTCCAGGACTCGTGTGCGGGCCCAGTAAATGTCCGTGCCGTCTTTAAAGAGGATGTAGACGTAGGAATAGCCGAAATCGGAAAATCCGCGCACCACCGTCACCTTGGGGGCCGATAAGAGGGCCGTGACGATCGGATACGTAATCTGATCCTCAACTAGATCGGGCGACCGACCTGGCCAGGTGGTGTACACGATCACCTGCGTGTCGGAGATATCCGGGAGGGCATCGATGGGGGTCTGCTTCATAGCCCAGAGCCCGCCCACGGCTGCTGAAAAGACCAGCAGAAAAACAATGAAACGGTTTCTCGCACAATATTCAATGATCCCTTCAACCATGCGCGTTCAATCCTTCTCCTTCATGCCGGGCATGCCCGGCATCCCCGCCATCCCGCCGACAGCCGCTTTCAACTGGCTCTCGGAGTCGATCAAGAAGTTCGCCGATGTGATGATGTGATCCCCTTCCTTGAGTCCCTCCGCCACCTCCACCCAGTCGCCGGCACTCACGCCCAGCGTGACGGATCGCCATTCCAGTTTGCCGCCTCCGTGATGGATGAAGATCAGCTGGCGCTCACCGGATTCAATAATCGCATCGCGTGGGACTGCGAGACGTGCCCCAAGCGGAATCTTCAACGCCACATTCGCGTACATTTCGGGCTTAAGTTTTTCACCGGGATTCTCAAGCTCGAATCGGACTTTGGCCGTGCGCGTCTTGGGATCGAGCGTCGGATAGATGAAGCCGACATGACCGTGGAGCTTCGTACTGGGATCATAGGAGAGCGTGACTGTGGCCCCTTGGCCGACAGTGATGAAGGGCAGCTCGTACTCATAGATGTCGCCTAAGATCCAGATGTGGGCGAGATCGGCAATCATGTACAGCTCTGTGCCGGGACTCACGTAGGTGCCTCTTCGGGCTTCCATGCGAATGACCGTTCCCGTAATCGGAGAATGCATGGGGAGAGTACGGAGCACTTTCCCCGTTTGCTCGAGGTCCCGAATATGATCCGGCGTGATGTCCCATAAGTGGAACCGCCGCCGTGTCGCTTCCAGCAGATCCTTCGCCCCACGGGACACTTCCGGAAATTCGCTTTGACCGAGTTCCTTGATGCTCTGTACAGCAAGCAGATACTCCTCTTGGGTGGCGACTAGATCCGGGCTATAGATGGTAAAGAGGCGCTGCCCCTTCTTCACGTGATCCCCGATGGCGCTCACGAAGAGTTCGTCGATCCAGCCGGCAAATTTGAGGTTCACACGTGCGAGGCGCCGCTCATCAATCTCTACCCGGCCAACCGTGCGAACAACTTTTTCGAGCGGACGCCGTGCGACATCCTCGAATCTCACGCCGATCGTCTGGAGGCGCTCTGGGGCAATCGTCACGGTGCGTGACATCAGATCCGGTGACGTCGAGGGCAGGTCCTCTCCCCTCTCTGTTTTCGATGCCGGCTTGTCCCCTGGATGTTCCATACCAGGCATGGCCTCATGGGTCGACATCGTCTCATGATGCGTCTCGGGAGGGGCAGGCGCGGAATCCCGGGTTGTCCACCACCACGCAATGGCGAACCCCACCGTGAGCAGAACGACCACGCCGATATAGAGAGGACGACGACTCATTGGCCCTGGGTTCTCTCTTGGACGACCCCGGTCAAAGGCCCACCGGTTACGGCTTCCAACCGCGCGAGCGCTTTCTCATGGGAGACCATCTCTCCATGGAG
>JAEURV010000126.1 GCA_016788465.1 Nitrospira sp.
AGTGTGCCCAGGATTGCTTGCTATCGATGATAAGCATCAACGGAGCGGCGATTTGGCAGTATGTGCGGTACCGAAGCGAGTAGCAGGCGGGGCAAGCACCATGAAACGATAAAGAGACCCTGCCTGTAACGGCAGGGTCTCTTTATCTGATTTCTTGAGGTTAGCGTGATATTCCTCAGCCTCTGTTGTTCACTGAAGCGATGATCTTTCCACACTACAACCAGGTGACCCGTTCGGCTGGCCGAATGTAGATCGGCTCTTCCACCTGAATCCGGGCCACTTCCTTCCCGGACTTATTGAAGCCCAGGACCGTGTCGTTATACATCTCAAACCGCTTGCCGTGAATCTGGGTCTCGAACACCTTCGGCCCAGGGATCACATCGTACCGGAACACGATCTGCTGGCTGGCTCGCCAGAGCTGGAGGACCGCGAGGAGCTCCCGGCTCGGAACCAAGTACTTTTCAATCGCATTGTCCACGCCAGGCCCAAACATCTGGCGGGCATAGCCGCGCGGCGAATGCCGCGGCGGAATGTAATAGCCGTTGGGCTCGGTCCCCCACTGGGGATAGAGCGGCAAGGCCACCTGCTCCACGCGGATCGCGTAGTAGAGCGGATGCCACCGATCCTCGGCCCAGAGCCCGTCTTCTCCGATCCGCATCAAGCTCTGCATGCGGATCTTTCCGACACAGGCCGCCATACAGCGCGTTTCCATCGGTTCCCCGCCGGTCAACGGATCTTTGCCTTCAATCCGGGGATAGCAGGCGATACACTTTTCACTGACGCGGGTCGTCCCGCGATACATCGGCTTCTTGTAGGGACACTGTTCGACGCACTTCTTGTAGCCTCGGCATCGGTTTTGATCGATCAGCACGATCCCGTCCTCGGGACGTTTATAAATCGCCTTCCGCGGGCAGGCCGCCAAGCAGCCTGGATAGGTGCAGTGGTTGCAGATGCGCTGCAGATAGAAGAAAAAGGTTTCGTGTTCCGGCAAGCTGCTCCCGGTCATCTTCCAGGGCTCATCCCGTGAGAACCCGGTCTTGTCGATGCCTTCCACCAGGGCGCGCATCGAGGTGGCCGTATCTTCGTAGATGTTCACAAAGCGCCACTCTTGGTCGGTCGGAATGTACCCGATCGCCGCTTGTCCCACTTTGGCCCCGGCGTCGAAAATGGTCATCCCTTCAAACACGCCGTACGGCGCATGGTGTTTCCGGCCCACGCGGACGTTCCAGACCTGTCCGCCTGGATTGACCTGCTCAATCAATTGGGTGATCTTGACATCGTAGAACTGCGGATAGCCGCCGTAGGGCTTGGTTTCCACATTGTTCCACCACATGTACTCCTGCCCTTTGGAGAAGAGCCAGGTCGACTTATCGGCCATACTACAGGTTTGGCAGGCTAAGCAGCGGTTGATATTGAAGACAAAGGCAAACTGCCACTTCGGATGCCGCTCCTCATAGGGATACAACATCTTTCGTCCCAGCTGCCAGTTATATACTTCAGGCATGATTTCCTCCGTTAGGTGTAAGGTGTGAGGCGGGAGGTGAGGAGCGTGCTCCTCACCCCTGACCCGTCACCCCTCACGGTTCTTACACTTTAATCTTAATATGTTCGCCCTTGAGCCACTTGATCATGAACTCGTTCTCTTGACCCGGCGTAAATCCGGTCCGGACCGGCTCCCAGGGACCACGGGCCCCGATCCCCCCGTCCTCCGCCTTCGTGATGCGGATGAGACATTCCTTCGGGACCGTATTGACCGCATGGTGATCAATTTCAAACCCCCATTTAAACTTGAGCCCGTTTGCACTTTTTCCCGGGAGTGAATCGGTTTGATGCATCGGCATAAGCCAACTACGCGTAAACGACTGTTGAGCACCATATCGGAAGTTCGACTGATACCCAGTGTCGATCGCAATGGCTCGTCCATCTGGTCTCGTTTCGTGGCCCTTCACGGACTTGGCAGTCGCCACATACGGCGCATGCTTGGCCATGGTCACGTGGTAC
>JAEURV010000002.1 GCA_016788465.1 Nitrospira sp.
CGAGATGATATGGGGAGATCGTCGGACCCAATTCCGGGCTGAAGGAAAGACGATTCTGACAGAAGCAGGAGACTCCACAGACAGGCCAGAATACGAATAGGTCCCATCGCTCCCTCCCTCGTCAAGCGTAGCAGAGGATCGACAGATCGGCGACGACCATTCGGCACGGTGCCGCTCGCTCGACACCAGACCGGGAGGATTTGTCTCCTTATCGAAGACGTCAACCGAACGAATCTCCACACATTCCAACAAGATAGTGAGTGTGATGCTGGTGAGATTCAGCTGGAACGCAAGTTGCCATTGTGTGGGGGAGTGACGGCGACGTGTTGTTATGGAAGCGCTTTACAAGCCATGACGTCGTCGTCATCATGCGACGGTGAATGTTGGTTGGAGTGAGGTTCAAAAAGAAAAGGGAGGGGTATCATGTTTGTTGTGATCGGGGCGACCGGGAATACGGGATCTGCGGTGGTGGACACGTTGTTAAGCAACAAGCAGGCGGTGCGGATCGTCGTTCGTTCGGCTGACAAAGGAGCCTCGTGGAAGGCGAAAGGTGCGGATGTCGTGGTTGCATCGTTGGATGAGGTGTCGGCCTTGACGACAGCCTTCGAAGGAGCAAAAGGTGTTTATCTCATGGTCCCACCGAACTATGGAGCGACGGCCTGGTTGTCGGATCAACAGGCGCGCATGGATCGAGCAGCGGAGGCAGTCAAGAAGAGTGGGGTCGGCCATGTCGTGTATCTCTCATCCATCGGTGGTCAGCTACCGAGCGGGACAGGTCCCATTCGCGCCGTGCATTACGGCGAAGGGAAATTGGCGGGAGTGGTAACGCATCTCACGATCCTGCGTCCGCCCTATTTTATGGAGAATTGGGCCCCAGTCATCGGCGCGGCCAAGGCGCAAGGGGTGTTGCCGACATTCATTGCACCACAGGCCAAGATTCCGATGATTTCCACCAAGGATATCGGTCGGATCGGGGCGGAGCAGCTGATCGCTGGGGGGCATGGGAAGCAGATTGTGGAAATGGCGGGCCCGGAAGAGTATAGCCCGGGTCAGGTGGCGGCGCTGGTCGGTCAGATTTTAGGAAAGCCAGTGACAACTCAGCATGCGCCGTTGAGCGCTGTCGTCCCAACGTTCAAATCCTTTGGGTTTTCCGACGAGGCGGCGCAACTGTTTGAGGAAATGTACACCGCCTTCTCTAAGGGTGCGGTCGGGTATGAATACCCGGCCAAACTGGTGCGAGGTACCGTCACGCTCCAAGAGGCCTTACGAGGAATGATTTAGCTCGGATGATTCATGAACGAGTCTACTGCAATCAAGGGACGACGAACTGTCATGAATCATGAGGGCTAAGGAGGGCACTGCCATGACTACCACTACTGTCGTTGTTAAAAAAGTCGTCGAGATTCATCGGTACGGTTCTCGCCATTGGGTGGGAGACGGGTTTCCCGTGCGCAATCTGATTCCCGGCAATTCGGTCGGTGAACAACTCTCCCCGTTTCTCTTGCTGGATTATGCTGGTCCGGAGCACTTTGCTCCGACCGACCAGCCTCGTGGAGTGGGAGAACATCCACACCGGGGATTTGAAACGGTCACCATCGTATACGATGGTGTGGTGGCCCACCGTGATTCGACCGGCAGCGGTGGTGTGATCGGACCGGGCGACGTGCAATGGATGACGGCTGCTTCCGGCATCGTCCATGAGGAAATGCATGAAAAGGAGTGGGCAAAACAAGGAGGCTCGTTTCATGCCGTTCAATTGTGGGTGAATTTGCCGAGCACACACAAAATGTCCAGTCCCGGCTACCAGACTCTGTTGGGCCAGACTATTCCCACAGTGGAGTTGGCTGGGGGAACCGGATATCTTCGTGTGATAGCGGGAGAGTTCCGGGGTACGAAGGGTCCGGCAACAACCTTTACACCGGTCCATCTCTATGATGTCCGCCTAAAGGCAGGATCGACGGTGGAGATCACGGCGCCCTCGAGTTTCAACACAGGGATTTTTGTGTTGCAAGGTGAGATATCGATTAACCAATCTGGTCCAGTGAAAGAAGCTGAGTTGGCCCGCCTTGACCAGGCTGGCGAGCGCATCACGATCGTGGCTGCGGCCGATACGAGTCTGCTCGTGCTGGCCGGGGAGCCGATCAATGAGCCGGTGGCGCGCTACGGGCCATTCGTTATGAATACCAAAGCCGAATTGGTTCAAGCGGTGAACGATTATCAGGCCGGCAAGATGGGGCATCTCTCGTGAGGGCGTCGTTCGTCATTCGTGAAGCGTATCTCGTGAGAAAATCACATAGGCTGAAGAAGGCAGGGCGCAGATGAGCGACCAAGTTTCGGCGATTGATATCGAAGTCTATTCGGACGTGATTTGCCCCTGGTGTTATGTGGGTAAACGGCGACTGGAGCGGGCACTCAAGCAATGGGACGGCGCTGTGCCGGTCAAGATATTCTGGCGGCCATTTCAGCTGAATCCCACGATGCCGCAACAGGGGATGGATCGACGACAGTATCTTGAAGCGAAGTTCGGTGGTTCTGCTGCTGCGCAAGCCATCTACGAGCAAGTTACGAGAGTCGGTGCTGAAGAGGGCATCCCATTTGCCTTTGAGCGAATTGCCCGCACACCCAACACATTCGCTGCCCATCGTCTTATCTGGTCGGCAGGGCATCAGGGTAAGCAAGATGAGATGGTCGAGATGCTCTTTCGCTATTACTTCTTGGAGGGCAGAGATATCGGTAGTCTGGAGATCTTGTCCCAGGCCGCCGCTCATGCAGGGTTGGAGGCAACAGCGATTGAAACATTCCTTGCGAGCAACGAGGGGATAGAAGTTGTGAAAGCAGAGGAAGCAGTCGGCCATCGCTTGGGCATTCGCGCGGTTCCGTATTTTGTGCTCAACAGAGCTCATGCTCTCTCCGGGGCACAACCGCTTGAGCAGTTCTTAGCTGCTTTCAGGCACATTGAGGCCGACTCGTCAGTGGGAAAGGCAGGTGTGTGATGGCTGTTCAAGTCTTTGGCTGTAACCACGTCGTGATCGAAGTGACCGATGCCAAAAAGGCCGTGAAGTTCTATGAGGACGTGTTTGGACTGAAAATGTTGCGCGGTGGGGAAGGGGCGGCCTTTTGCAAGCTCGGAGAACATCAGTTCATGGCGATATTTGAAGTCGAGACCCTGCAGCCGGATCGGGCCAAACACTTCGGGCTGATGGTTCGCGATGGGGAGCAAATCAAGGAAGTTCGGCAGAAGCTCAGGAAGAAGTACAAATTAAAGCTCCATCCAGACTTCCGCTGTGACTTTCGCGATCCCTGGGGCAATCGCATACAGGTCGGGGATTTGTCGGATGAGTCGCTGGTCTGGTTGCTGCCCTATCAGGAAGTACAGAAAGCCGGGGTGACATTTGTTTCAAGCCAACGAAAGGGGAAGAGAAGATGAGTGCGGTGAATCTCCAGCAGCGATTGAACGATCTGTTCGGGTATATCCGTCAGGGGAAGATCCTGGAGGCCATTCGCGAATTCTATGACAAGGATGTGGAAATGCAGGAGAATGCGAACCCTCCGACTGTCGGCCAATCGGCGAACGCCGAACGAGAAAAGCAATTCTTGAATGGCGTGAAAGAATGGAAAGGGTTTACTGTGACGGCCTCGGCGGTGGGTGACAATGTCACGTTCTACGAATGCAGTCTCGATTTCATTGCCACAAACGGACAGCCGGTCCACATGGAGCAGGTCGTAGTGACGAAATGGAAGAACGGCAAGATCGTCCATGAGCGGTTCTATTATGATACGGGAAAACAGTCATAAGCGATTAACAGGGGTATGAGTGACATGATGCAGGTACGAAGAAAGCGGGACGCCTCTCTGGATAATCTATTTATGGGACTACTGCGCTTGCACAAAGCGTTGCTCGACGATGAGCGAGTGGCGTATGAGCGCGTGCATGGACGAATCCCCTCCAATGGTGCATTTTTACAGCTGACATTGAATGATGCGTGGTTTGCTTGGCTGCGTCCGCTGTCCCAAGCCATCGCCAAGCTGGATGAACTGAGCGAGTCGGAGGATGCGGTGTCCAGCGACACGATCCCGGCGCTGTTGGCGTCATTGGGGACACTGTTGATGCCGAGTGAATTGGGTGAAGGATTTGGTCGCCAATATTACAATGCCTTGCAGCGAAGCCCGGACGTCGTGCTGGCACATGCCGGTGTCAGAGCCCTATTGGTCCAATCTCTTCCTCTCAAGGGGTGAGTCAGATGAAAGCGCACTATCTTGGTCACGTCGTCTTCTATGTGAAAGATCTTCAGCGATCCCTCGGTTTCTACCGAGACTTACTGGGGTTCAAGGAAGTGGGTCGGATTTTCGATGGGGCGGCTGCTGCGCTGACGTGCGGGAGGACGCATCACGAATTGCTGTTGATCCAAGTCGGCGATGCGCCTGGTCCACCTCCCGGCCCTCGCCGTGGTCTCTACCATGTCGGAATCAAGGTGGGGGATAGCCTCGATGAGCTGCGACAGGCGAAACGTGAGGTGGAACAGGCTGGG
>JAEURV010000202.1 GCA_016788465.1 Nitrospira sp.
GCATAACGGGTTTGTGCAGATCAACCAAGAGAAGATGTCGAAGTCGCTGGGCAACTTTTTCACGATTCGAGAGATCTTTGAGAAGTCAGAATGGTCTGAAGAAGTGACCGGTGAGATCCTTCGTTACTTTCTTTTGTCGACTCATTACCACGGCCCGCTCGACTTTTCGGATCAAGCATTGAAAGAGGCGAAAAACGCCTTAAACGGGTTCTATGATCTATTTGGGCGGTTAGCTGAACCGGGTGTAGGGACAGTGCCGAATCCGAGTCTAATGGAGAGAATACAATGTTCCAGGGGTGGCTTTACGACTGCAATGGACGATGACTTAAATACCCCCGTGGCGATTGCTGTGTTACAGGGGCTGCGGAGCGATGTAAATAAGATGATCGATAAAGGCCTTTCAACTGAAGGCCGCAAGAAGGCTCGACAGGAGTTTCGCTCGCTCGGTCAGATTTTGGGGCTGTTCCAGGCGGATACGTGGCAGTTCGGCAGTGCTGTAGCAGAAACTCTTCCAATCAACAATGACGGAACCGGAAACGTCAGATTTGTTCCCAATGAAACGGACATTGAAAAAATGTTAATGGAACGGAGAGAAGCACGTAGCCGAAAAGACTTTAAGCGAGCAGACGAAATTCGCAAGTCCCTCGCCGCTCAGGGAGTCATTATCGAGGACAAGCCCGATGGCACAACCCGCTGGAAGCGCTAATGCTCAGGAGATTCTTTACGGCCTCCATGCCGTACGCGAAGCGCTGAAAGCCGGAGGACGGCCACTTCAACGCGTCCTCGTTCTTCGGATCGACAAACAGTTTACAGATCTAGTCCAATTGGCACGATCACGCCGAGTGCCTGTTCATATCCAACCGCTTGCCTCTCTCGACCGTTTGGTTCCCAATGGTAAACACCAAGGCATCGTGGCCTTTGCTGCTGCAAAAGCGTATCAGACGCAGGAGGAAATTCTGGGTCGCGCAATCCAGCGACAAGAACCTCCGTTGCTGGTGATCCTGGATGGAGTCGAAGATCCACACAATCTCGGTGCCGTTCTTCGGACGGCTGAGGGAGCAGGCGCACACGGTGTCTTTATCCCGGAACGAAGAGCGGTCGGGCTGACCTCTGTGGTTGCAAAGGCTTCGGCTGGTGCCATCGACCATATGCCAGTGGCACGTGTGACAAACTTGAGCCGAGTTCTCGACTCTCTCAAAGCAGCCGGCGTGTGGATTTATGGCGTCACACCGTCGGCGCAGAAAGTCTTCACAGACATTGACTACCGAGGGCCGGTCGGGTTCGTGCTGGGGGCCGAAGGGACTGGAATCCGGCCAGGCGTGGTCCAGCACTGTGATGAGTGTGTGCGTATCCCGCTCCGAGGCAAAGTCCAATCCCTGAATGTGTCGGCTTCT
>JAEURV010000206.1 GCA_016788465.1 Nitrospira sp.
CATCCTCAGAATAGACCGTCTCAGCCGCCATGTCGCCTTGACGCAGTCGCACACATCGCCCATCTTTGAGGTCAATTGCAGGAATGACTACCACGTTAGTGTTCCTCTCCACTACCGAATGGAAACTCTTTCAGCACCTCATCAACACCGTACTCTGCCAACTCTGCCGCCGTCACAAAGGACCATCGCTGCAAAAATCCCACGAGATCTTCCGTCATCGGTCGTTGCCGTTCATAATACCCACCGGCCCAGAGCACTTGCCCATCGGCAGCAATGACTTTCACCTGAAACCCGACGGTCGCCGGCGGATGGGCACCGAGCCGACTCCCCACCCGCTCTTGATACATCGACACAAGACCGATCAATGCCGCATCCGCCTTGAGTCGTTTGGCGATCGCGACGGCAGCCTTTTCTGATCCCAGTCTAGCAAGATCCGCATCGTCCGATGAGGCTCGCGCTGCTTCAGCTGGGGATACCACCTGAATCCCCTTCCAATTCCGGAGACGTGTCCAGAATAGGTCCGTCACCTTCTCTGCTGCGTATCCCGGCACGAGCATGGTCTTGGGCGCAAGCGGCTGTCCTTCCAGCGGAACTCCCATGGAGATATCGGATCGACGAATACTCTCCGGAGCCGGAATAAAAAGGTCATCGTGACCAGGTGATTGGGGAGTCATAATCGAGGTAAACGGTACCAATGCGAGGGACCGAATATGGTATCGAGACAAGTCAGGCGCTGCTTTCGTGGCAACTTTCGATCCACTACAGCCGACACCCATGCCCGTGAATCCTATCAGGATGATCACTAGCACCATGCTCGACAGTGAGGAGGTGTCTTTCACTTCCATCTCCCGAAGTTCTGAATCAGTTGCAGCCCAACCGCCTGACTCTTCTCAGGATGAAACTGGCACGCCACCACGTTGTCTTTCCAAATACTGGAGGTAAACGGAATACCGTAGCTCGTCGTAGTGGCCGTAATCTGCTGATCCGCCGGATCCACAAAAAAGGAATGAACGAAATACCAATTCGATCCGTCCGCAATCCCCTCGAACAGCGGGCAGGGTTTTTGGATAGCGATCTGATTCCATCCCATATGCGGCACCTTGAGTGCCTGATCCTTTAGGAAGGCTCGTACTTTACCAGGGAAAACGTCCAACCCCTCATGGCGGCCGAACTCTTCGCTTTCCGTAAACAAGAGTTGGAATCCCAGGCAGATGCCCAAAAACGGCTTTCCCGACTGAATCGCCCCCTTGATGGGTTCGACTAATTGATATTGTTTAAGATTCGCCATGCAGTCCCCAAACGCCCCGACGCCGGGTAAGACCACATGGCTGGCGTTGTGAATCACGCTTGCATCGCGGGTAATCATCGCCTGATGTCCCACCGCCTCAAAGGCTTTGGACACACTGCGCAAATTTCCCATTCCATAATCGATGATGGCAATCATAGCTCTTCCAGACATTCAAGAGCCGTAACAATACCGCAACTGGGATGAGACTGCTACCGGCATCTGTGCGAACAAATGACAGGCTACCGAAGGCAACCATGTCGCTCCATACCTCCATGGCCCACGTTCATTTCATTTCCTGGTCCTTTTGCAGCTCTGACTTAGACTCGAAATGGGTACGCAAAGCATTCTTATCCACCTTGGGCATCCTCCTTGTACCGGCGAAGGCTTTCACGAGTTGGTGTACAGATTCAGATTTCTGAGCTGAGAAAATATACCGCTCTGCAATTGCGGCAGTTCGTCCATTCAGTTCTAGCACAGCACTATCCCCCAAAACTTTTCGCTTCAAATTAGTTCTACGGTTTAGGGTAAGGCAAACCTTTGGGGACAAAGCAAAGGACACCTCAACATTCGGATGGCCAAGGCCTCCTCCCAACCCCATTTTATTACCTTCCCTAAAGGCAACAACTAGTGGAGAGTCACAGCTTATGAATTCTGATGTAGGTGGAGATGTGCTCAGACACCAATAGAGCTGTCTAAGATGCTTCTCAACCGTCTCGAATCTACGTAGTGTTTCAACTAGTACAAATGTGTCATTAACCTTGATCTCGAATCGTCGCTCAACGTTCTCGGCAAGGTCTCGCAGCTCGGTCATGGTTAATTTTGTTTGCTTATTCGATTGAAGCCATTCAAATGCCATCGAGAGTCGTTCAGAATCTCTCGCCAGGCGCTCCATATTAATAATGCAGGAATTCACAAACAACTGTTTGACTGCATCAATAGTTCTTGGCACGCGAAGATATAACTACGCGAGGAACTCGGAAACTATCAAAATCTCCTTCACAGCCGGTTTCGCGTCAGGCTCTTTCCAGCGTTTAAAAATTGGACTGACCGCCGATTCACATTCTGCAAACGTTTGCTCCAAAAAGTCAGATCGCACACCATCAACATGTCGAATGGTATAGATATCACTTATTACGGCAGTATCTTTCGGAGATTGCGGCCTCGGTGGGCCTCCATCCTTGTCGTATACCCAAATCTTCGGCTTTCGGTGACCGGGAACCGGTAGGGCAAAGCTCTTCAAATAGAACTCGGGCACGTAGTGGTTTCGCTTGTACGCCATAAGAAATTATGTAAAGCAAAGGCAAGTAGTCGAATTGAACGCTCTTCCGTCACCCATTGCAGTCGCCTAGATCAAACACAAAGGGCAGGCTTCTTTTCAGAAACCTGCCCCCACTCAGACAAACCTCTTTCAGTTGTACTTCTTGTGCTATAAGATCCCCTTTGTCGACAACACCTTTCCCGCTAACCGTTCTTCCAACATCGTCGCTTGGTCCAGTGCCTTGGCAAGGGCCTTGAAAATGGCTTCCATGATGTGGTGCGGATTGCGGCCGTACATGAGGTTCACATGCAAATTCAACCCGCCGTGGGTCACGAAGGCTTGGAAAAAGTCCTCGAACAGGCCGAGGTCAAATGCCTTGATCTTCCGGTCCGGTAGATTCACGTTGTACACCAGAAATGGCCGACCGCTCAGATCGACGGTGACTTGGGCCAAGGTTTCATCAAGCGGCGCGGAAGCAAACCCAAATCGTTTGATCCCCGCCTTTTCACCCAAAGCTTGGTGCAGCACCTTCCCCATGACAATACCGACGTCTTCGACGGTGTGATGCTCATCGATATCCAGATCGCCTTTCGCCTGCACCGTGAGATCGAAGAAGCCATGCTTGGCGAGGAGCTCCAACATGTGATCGAAGAACCGGATTCCGGTATCGATCCTCCCCCTCCCCCTCCCATCTAGGGTCCACTCGACACGGATATCTGTTTCTTTGGTCGCTCGATGAACACTCGCCTGTCGAGGTGCGGATCCGTTCTTCTTCATGAAAACCTGCTCTGAGCGGATTTTGCGTGTGCATCAAACCCTTCGATCTGAGCGAGTCGAATCAAGGGATCTTTAACTTTAGCCAATGCCTGTTTCGTATAATGCACGATGTTGCTGACTTTTACATAGTCAGTGACCGACAGCGGGGAAAAGAACCGGGCGGTTCCCCCGGTCGGTAACACATGGTTCGGCCCAGCAATATAATCGGCAACCGACGGCGGGGTGTAGCGCCCCAAGAACAGCGCGCCGGCATGACGGATCTGCTCCAAATAATCGAACGGGTTGTCGACGGAAAGCGTGAGGTGTTCCGCCGCAATCTCATTGGCCACCGCAATCGCCTCATCCATCGTCGGAACAACAAAGGCCACTGCGTGTTGTGCAATCGCCTTCGAGGCGATCTTCTCCCGCTGGAGCCCTTTTAGTTGAACGTCGATCAGTTTCGAGACGTCTTTCGCCAATCGCTCCGATGTGGTCACCAGAAACACCTGTGCGTCTTCATCATGCTCTGCTTCACAGAGTAGGTCGGCAGCCACATGCGCCGGTTTCGCCTCATCATCGGCCACCACAAGGAGCTCGCTGGGGCCAGCCACCATATCGATTCCAACGGTGCCGTAGAGCAACCGCTTGGCCGTCGCCACATAAATATTCCCCGGTCCAACGATTTTATCAACCTTCCCGATGGTTTTTGTTCCATACGCAAGCGCGGCGATAGCCTGAACACCGCCCACGCGATAAATCTCCGTCACCCCGGCAATATCAGCCGCAACCAGCAGGTAGGGATTAATCCCTTCTTTCTGTGGCGGCGTGACCATGACAATGCGCGAGACGCCGGCCACTTTGGCGGGAATGGCACACATCAAGACCGAAGAAGGGTAGACCGCCTTCCCACCAGGCACATAGACCCCAACCGCATCGACCGGTCCGATGACCTGCCCCAACGTGGCATCCCCGTCCTGATACATCCAGGTCTTGGTCCGTTGCCGTTCATGAAAGGCAGTCACGCGTTCAGCGGCCAGCCTCAGGGCATCGCCCTCATCTTTTCTGATATGGAAATAGGCGTTCTTGATTTCCTCCGGTGTGACCCGTACCGCTTCCGGTTTCAGGACCACCTTGTCAAATTGTGCGGTATAGCGAAAGACGGCCTTATCTCCACCCCGCTCAACTGCTTGCAAGATGCTGCGTACAGTCTTCTCAACGGCGGCCCCGGTGATCCGCCCTCGTAGAGACGCTTTTTTCAAGGTTGTGAGAAAGTTTCGATCGGCTTGCGTAACGATTTTCATGAACGAACCATTCTTTTCTTGCCCCTCTGGAGACTCGTCGGACGACCGTTGCCGGATGAGGTCCGCTGACCCGGTATCACGGCACGAAGCCGTCGAATCAACGTCATCAATGGCTCCTGTTTTAGGCGAAGGCTCGCCCGATTGACGATGAAACGAGCCGACGAGCGGGCAATCACCTCAACTTCCACTAAATCATGGGCTTTGAGGGTACTCCCGGTTTCAACCAGATCGACTATCCGATCGGCTAACCCCACAACCGGCGCCAGCTCGATCGAGCCATAAAGCTTGATGATTTCGACAGGAACTCCACGAGCATTAAAATAGCGCTCACTGATCCGGGGATATTTTGTCGCAATCCGAATCTTAGACGACAACCGAACACCAGCCGCTTCCCCCTGGAGGGCGGCGACGGCGATTCTACACGCTCCGAATCCTAAATCCAATGGTTCGTATACGTCACTTTCCTGTTCCATCAACACGTCTTTTCCGACAATTCCGGCATCCGCACCTCCGTACTCCACGTAAGTCGGCACGTCGCTCGGACGAACGATCAGAAAGGTCATATCGTTCTCCGGACTGACGAAGATCAGCCGGCGGCTCTCCGCCGAGAGTCCCGTAATCGTGTACCCGGCTCGTCGAAACAGGTCCAACGCAGACTCCATGAGCTTTCCCTTTGACAGCGCAATCGTCAACATCACCCACCTCTAATGCACCTGTGTCGGCATCGATCGCCGTTGGATGTCCGCGCCGAGAGCCCGAAATTTCTCTTCGAGCCGTTCATACCCGCGATCGAGATGATAGACACGTTGAACCTGCGTCAGCCCTTCAGCAGCCAACCCCGCTACGATAAGTCCGGCACTGGCGCGTAGATCGGACGCCATCACCGGTGCTCCGGTCAGAGCTTTACGCCCCGTCACCACGAGTCGATTACCTTCCACTCGAATATCAGCACCCATCCGACGCAACTCTTCCACATGCATAAAGCGACTCTCGAACACCGTCTCCGTGATGACACTGGTCCCTTCGGCGAGGCTCATCAGCGCCACCATCTGCGCCTGCATATCGGTCGGAAACCCTGGAAACGGCAGGGTCTTTATGTCAGTCCCTCTCAGGATACCCGGCATAGCCAGGCGTACCATGTCCTGCCCTTCCTGCACATCAGCTCCCGCCTCCCGCATCTTCATCAGGACTGCCTCAAGATGACTGGGGTGGCAGTGCGTCACCGTGACCTCACCTCGCGTCATGGCCCCAGCGGCCAAGTAGGTCCCTGCTTCGATACGATCAGGGATGACATCATGATCGCCGCCATGAAGTTGCGGCACCCCTTCTATCGTGATCACATCGGTCCCCGCCCCATGAATCCTCGCACCACGCTTGACGAGGAATTGCCCAAGATCCACAATTTCCGGTTCCTTCGCCGCATTCTCAAGTACCGTCACCCCATCAGCCAGTGCGGCCGCCATCATAAGATTTTCCGTTCCAGTCACCGTCGGGGTGTCGCAATAGATGCGTGCGCCTTTCAGGCGCTTGGCTTTGGCCGTGATATAGCCATGCTCGATGGAAATCTCAGCCCCTAACTTTGCCAATCCTGCTAAATGCAGGTTCACCGGCCTGGAACCAATCGCACAGCCCCCGGGCAAGGAAACTTTTGCCTCTCCGCATCGTGCCACCAACGGCCCTAATACCAGTACCGAGGCTCGCATGGTCTTCACGAGATCATACGGAGCTTCTGTAGATGCGATCCGATCGGCTTGAATCACCGCTCGGTTCCCCTCGTGCAAGACCTTCGCCCCGAGGATCCCTAGGAGCTTCCCCATGGTGAGCACATCAACAACCCTCGGCAGGTTGGTGACAACACATTCTCCACTGCTGAGAATGGTCGAGGCCAAGATGGGAAGTGCGGAATTCTTCGCCCCACTGATGCGGACCTCACCTAACAGCCTGTTGCCGCCATTGATGAGAATCTCATCCATGGTTCACCCCCCGGCTGGCGCGACGCGCAATCAACACCCGCTCAATCCCAGCTTCGTCCTTGACGGTCTGAACCCCTGTATAGCCCCCCGCGGCTTCAGCCGCCCTGCGAACAAGTGGGGCCTGCCCCTGACCAAGCTCCATCACCAACAACCCATCAGGGGACAAGAATTCCCGCGAGTCATGGATCAGTCGCTCATGGAACTCAATTCCTTCCACCCCTGCCAGCAAGGCGCCCCGCGGCTCATAATCCCGCACCTCCGGCTGCAACCCTGCCCAGTCCGCTTCGGCAATGTACGGAGGATTCGAAATGATCGCATCCACAGATCCAGCAACCGAACATTCTCTCAATGGAGAAAGGAGGTCCCCTTCCAGCCAAACAATCTTATTGCTGACTCCTTGCCGTTCCGCGTTTCCCTTGGCCACGCTCAACGCATCGCGAGAGCAGTCCAGTGCAAATATTCGCATGCCGCTAAGGATGGTCGCCAACGTCACGGCCACACAACCGGATCCTGTTCCGACATCCACCAGCACGGCACCTTCTGCAAACCCTCCTTCCCTCAGCGTTTCCTGGATCAGGAGTTCTGTTTCCGGTCTAGGGATCAATACGGCTGGGGTCACGGAAAATTCTAGTCCGCAAAACTCTTGTGAGCCTAGAATATATTGTAGCGGCTCTCGCGACTCCCGCCTCCTTAGGACCGACATGACACGTGCGAATTGCTCAGCGGTCAACAACAGTTCAGATCGAGTTGCCAACTCGTGGTGCTTCAGCGCTAAAGCATAGGCCACTAGCCAGCGTGCCTCCTGTGCGGCATTCGCAATCCCTGCGTATTCCAATATTTGCTGCGCGTTGGCGAGCAGCGTACCAATAGCCTGTCCCTCTGACATTGCGGGGCTCGTTGCTCCTCAGACTTTTTCAGTTTCGGCTTGCTGTTGTTGGGCCTTCAACGCCTGGACAATATCCTCAAGATCGCCCTCCATCACTAATTCCAACTTGTGAAGCGTCAACCCAACCCGATGATCCGTCACTCGATTCTGCGGAAAATTATAGGTTCGGATCTTCTCACTCCGTTCCCCACTCCCTACCTGTGATTTCCTACTCTGTGCAATCTCCGCATCCTGCTTTTCCCGTTCAGCTTCGACGATCCTGGCACGTAAGGTTCGCATGGCCTTCGTCCGATTCTTGAGCTGAGAGCGCTCATCTTGGCACGTGACCACCACACCAGTCGGCAGATGCGTAATCCGAACAGCCGAGTACGTGGTATTCACACTCTGTCCACCAGCCCCAGAAGAGCAAAACGTGTCGATCCGCAGGTCCTTCGGATCAATCTGCACATCGACTTCGTCGACCTCCGGCATGACGGCCACTGTGACCGTGGACGTATGAATGCGACCACTCGCTTCAGTCACAGGAACGCGTTGCACTCGGTGAACGCCAGCCTCGTATTTAAACTGGCCGTACGCTCCTTTCCCCTCAATTAATGCAACGATATTCTTGTATCCGCCAATCCCTGTCTCAGAAGCCTCAACCGTATCGACCTTCAAACCTTTCTTCTCCGCAAACTTGGTGTACAGTCTAAAGAGCTCGCCGGCAAAGAGAGCCGCCTCGTCTCCACCCGTACCAGCCCGGACCTCCAGCACCAGGCTCTTTTCATCCCGTGGATCTTTCGGAATCAAAAACTCCCGGACCTGGCCCTCAATTTCGCTCTGCCGCCGGTCAAGCTCCGCCCGTTCCTCAAACGCCATTTTTTGCAGCTCACCCCCTGCTGATGGGTCATTCAGGATCTGCGAGGCGTCCTCCAGTTGTTTGGCAGTGTCATGATAGGCTTCAAAGAGCGCGACCACTGGTTCGAGGTCCGTCCGCTCCTTGCTCAATCTACGCAAGAGCGCCGGTTGGCTGATGACGGACGGATCCATGAGCTGATCTGTCAGCTCATGAAATCGTGAGGCAAGACTCTCCCACTTTCTGAGTAATACGTCTTCCATTTCGTCAGCCTATTTCCCCATTGGTCACAAAAAAAGGACCCTGCTTCAGACACGAAGCAGGGTCCTTTGTACAACCAAGAGGTCCGCTACTTACCCTTCTTCGCGTACTTCTTTTTAAACCGCTCCACCCGTCCTTCCGTATCGACGATCTTCTGTGTTCCAGTGAAGAACGGATGGCAATTGGAGCAAATGTCCACGCTGATGTCACCGATCGTCGTACGGGTCTTGAACGAATTACCGCACGCACAGTGAACGGTCGCTTCTCGATAGACTGGATGAATCCCCTTCTGCATGACCTGCGACTCCTTACCGAAAGAATTGCTTACCTTAGAAAGCCAATAACCACATACCAAGGCGTCACACTTTATCTGAAGACTGTCTCAGATACAAGCGTATCCTTAACGATTCATGGACTGCAAAAATTCTTGGTTGTTTTTGGTTCCCCCGATCTTATCCATGAGAAATTCCATCGCTTCCATCGTCCCCAATGGGCTAAGGACCTTGCGCAGAATCCACATCTTGTTCAATCGATCTTTGTCCACCAACAACTCTTCTTTCCTCGTTCCAGACTGACTGATATCAATCGCCGGGAAGAGTCGCTTATCGGCCAGACGACGATCCAAGTGCACTTCCATATTGCCGGTCCCTTTGAATTCCTCAAAGATGACGTCGTCCATACGGCTACCCGTATCGACCAACGCCGTCGCCATAATCGTTAAGCTACCACCGTTCTCAATATTTCGAGCCGCACCAAAGAAACGTTTCGGTCGCTGCAACGCATTGGAATCCAACCCTCCGGAGAGGACCTTGCCGCTGGGAGGTGCAATGGTATTGTACGCACGAGCAAGCCGCGTGATGCTATCCAGTAAAATAACGACATCTTTCTTATGTTCAACCAGGCGCTTAGCTTTCTCTAGCACCATTTCAGCAACCTGCGCATGCCGTTGAGCTGGCTCATCGAATGTGGAACTAATGACCTCAGCCTTGACCTGGCGCTGCCAATCGGTCACTTCTTCCGGCCGCTCATCAATCAAGAGTACAATCAGTGTCACTTCTTTGTGGTTCTTGAGGATTGCGCGGGCAATCGCCTGCAGCAACATCGTCTTACCGGTTCGAGGGGCAGCCACGATCAAACCACGTTGGCCCTTGCCGATTGGAGTTGTCAGATCCATTACGCGGGTGCAGTATTCCTCGCGGTCAAATTCCAGATTGATCCGCTCCTCTGGATACAATGGGGTCAGGTTATCGAACAGGATTTTATCCCGCGCAACTTCCGGATCTTCATAGTTGACCTTTTCAACCTTGAGCAACGCAAAATACCGCTCGCTCTCCTTGGGAGGACGGATTTGCCCCGAGACGATGTCGCCGGTACGAAGATTAAACCGCCGAATCTGCGACGGGGAGATGTAAATGTCGTCGGGCCCTGGAAGATAATTAGAATCCGGGGCACGAAGAAAACCAAACCCATCAGGTAATGTTTCTAAGACGCCCTCTCCAAAGACCACTCCATTTTTTTCGGTTTGGGCCTGGAGGATCGCAAATATGAGCTCCTGCTTTCGTAAGTTCGCAGCGCCTTCAATCTTCAGTTCACGGGCCACGTCATTCAGATCGGCAATGGATTTCTGCTTCAGCTCGGCAAGATGCATTACTTCCCCCCTAGCTACTGACATACGACTCCTCTCGAGCCTTGGCTCGGTTATCGTTTATGGAAGAATTCGCGTAACCTGATTTGGCCATGCAAACGTGTTTTTTCTTTTGGGTGATTGGCTTTAAGCCTTGAGTCTGTTTTGGGTGGAAAAACCTGCGGAAGCCCGCTCGCTACTCGTGATGGGAGAACACCACCGTTATTATTCTCATGCAATACAACTCAGGCACTATTTTTTATTGGCAACTGAACTCCACCACACGAAACTGACGCTAGGTTTGAATCGAGACAGGTTCCGGAATTGAAATATCCGATGGAGAGATTCAGCTCAACCCCAACACTGTGCTGATGATACCTATGGACCCTTTACTTGTCAACTGGCATCCCCAAATTTTACCAGTTAAAAACACACCACACCCGTAACAAGCCATCCGTGTCGGGTTGTTCGCAGCATCAGAAATATGCTACACGGAACATTCGGCTACTCTATGGCACATGGAGAAAACGAGATAAATCCCGAACGGCTCTTCTCCCTCTCAGAGGCAAATCACCTGCTCCCTCAACTCCAGGAACATCTCTCGACCGTTCAAGAGGGGAAAGCAGTGCTCGTACAAACCCGTGAGGAAGTGCGCAGAGCCTCTGCCAATGCTGAGCTTGGAGGCGGCACCTCACTCGGAGGCCCCTATGTCAAAAGCCTTCTCAACATCAGTACTCACCTCCAGGCCATCCACGAACTGGGAGTCGTCGTAAAGGATATTGATCTGGGGCTCTGCGACTTCCCGCATATCCGAAATGGACGAGTCGTCTACCTATGCTGGAAGTTAGGCGAAAAGGAAATCCGCTGGTGGCACGAAGTCACCAGCGGCTACAAAGATCGTTGTCCTTTAGAAGAACCCACCGAAATCTGAACTCGTTATCGTCAACCCATGAATCCACTATGAAATTTGTTATTATTGGGCATGATGGACCAGACGGAGAAGCAAAGAGGAAAATGCATCGCACTGCCCACCTTGCCAATCTTGAGAAGCTTAATAAACAAGGTCGAGTGATTCTCGCTGGACCTCTCACTGATAAAGCAGGAAGTTTACTCGTTTTGGAATTTGACACAAGGGAGGAAGCTGAGGAGTTTGCCCGGCAGGACCCCTATACTATTCACGGAGTCTTCGCGAGCCTTGAAATTCATCCGTTTACGCAAGTTTTCCCCACATTGAGCTAATCCTTACCCCTACATTGCACTCTTAGAACTTGACGTCGCCCTCCTCTTTTAGGTGCATTGCCTAGCTCACGATCGAGCTATATAGTTTTGCCATGAGATTTCAGTGGACGCTTCTTATCCTTCCGCTTATCGTCAGCCTTTTACCGATGTGGTCCCACTCCGCACTCGCCTCGGAAACCATTGTCATAGCCGAAGGGCGTTACCTAATGGGAGACAGCGACACCCTTATCGGAGCAGAGGAGCGAGTGCTCCAGCGGGCTCAACGTAAGGCAGTCGAGGAAGCTGGACTGTATATCGAGTCCACTTTCCTTGACAGAGAAAAATCCGAGGCTGGCAGAAGCCTCCAGATAAGCGCACTGGAAATACGGACCATCGCTGGAGCAATCACCAAAACGGAAATTCTTGAGTCTCATCGCACCTTCGAAAATGACCGTCCGAGCTTTTACGTTCGCATCCGTGCAGTCGTTGACCTAGATAGCCTAAAGACGGCAGTTCAGAAATGGCATTCGGAGCAGCGATTAGCTGAACACTATCGCCGCCTCCAAAAAGAGAACATTGCGCTCAAGACCCAGCTTGAAACCCTCAAGATCTCTTCGGCTGGAGTGCGAATCTTCACGATCGATCCCGTCAGCCATGAGTATAGAAACCAAGCACAAGCTCAAGACTTGCTCGAAAAAGCGATGCCCCTTCAGAATCTTTCCCTGAAGCTCGAACTGACCTCTCAAGCAGCGGTATTGGCCCCCCAATCCATTGCCCCACTTATCCTCCGCGGTCAAACCTATCTGACCCTCGCCTCCATTGCATATTCGAACAAAACAAGACCAAGCGAATATTCTGAGTATATCGACAATGCTCGAATGGATTTTGACCGCGCATTGCTTATCGCCCCCCACAACATCTGGGCGCTTCTCGGCAAAGGCGACGTTGATACTTGGCTCAATCGCCCTCAAGAGGCCGTCCGTTCGTTCGAGCAAGCACTGAAACTGGATCCTTTTTTTGATCTCGCACGGCTTCGGCTGATCACATTGTATACCGCTGAGGCCAAAAAACTAGTGACTCAAAGACAATGGTCTCCCGCGCTTTCCATGTTGCAAAAAAGCCTCCCCCCCCACCTGCACGCAAGCTGGATTCCCTACCAAAAGGAATCATACTTTCTCAGAAGCACAATCTATCAGCAGTTGAAGCAACCAGCCCTCGCAATTGAGGATCTCAGTACAATCCTAAGAGTTGATCCATCAGATACGCGCGCCTTGCAGGCAAGGGCCCAACTCTACCAAGATGCGTTGCTGGGGAATTCTCCCAAAACCAACATCTCTCAGGCCTGCAAACTCGGATCGATGATGGCCTGCAATCAACTGCCATAGAGGATATACCCGAGGCGAATCATTCTTCATTCTCATAGTATAGCCCCTTCGTGTTCTCGCCGAGCCTTCGTTGACAATCGAAATGATCGACACCTATAATGAGCTGCCCTCTCTTGATGTTAGGGTGCCCTCCCAATTTGTAGCTGTTAAGGGGCAAAAGGCCTAAATTATCTAATTCGGCAGTGCCCCGAAATGTCCTTCGCGTGGGGCTTCTGTGGTCTTGCAGAGGGTTAGGAAAGAGCTTAAAGTGGTGAAGTGAACCACGTGCATAAAAATGGTGCTTTTTCATAAACCTTTATTTTCATTCGGAGTGTAGGTTGCGATGAGTGACTATCGTGTGCTTCCAGGACCCGAACACTTTCTTCCCCCGGCTGCCGCAAGTATGGGAATTAGCTTGCCCAATCCAGGAGAAGCTCATATTAATGGTGTCATCACTTCAGAAGATAAGGCCTATGAAGAGGCTGCTCGCCAATTTTTGATGGCCAAGGTTCCAACTATCTTTCCAGGGCCACTCGTTCTATGGGCGTGGAACGAGAAGGCTGCTAAGAAAGCCACGGCTGTTCGCCACCTCTTTAATACCCTGAAGGAATGCGTCCAGCCAGGGCAAAAACCGATGTTGATTCCTATGCCCGACTATCGCCCCAAATATCCCAAGATCAATCCTGAAGTTGAAATCAACCCGAATCACCCGAATTTGACAATCTGGCATAATAAAATTGATTGTTGCATGTTCATCGGCGTCCATTGCCACCAGGCCAACCTCTCGCTGAAGATCATTCGTGGGGGCACCTCCTGCTATACCATTGCCATGTGTGCCCAAGCAGGCCATGAAGATGCCATGCTCTCATTCCGCGATGCCTCAGTTGAGAAGATCATGAAACTAGCCGATACCGTCAAACGATTGAAGGGGACAGTCCAACCACGTCTGTCAGCCAAGAACGGGGCTTCAAATTAGTCGTTTGGGAACCCGTGTGCGATAAAGGAGGCTCGAACCATGGCAGAGATAAAATCCGTTATTGGGACACAAAATAAAAAAGGCCAAACCTATACTGACCCGTGGAAGTTGCTCCACGAAGCTCCACGAACTCCATCGTTTTTCACAGGATCTGAGGTGATTAAGGAGGCAATCCGACGTGCCAGCTGCGACGTGATGATTGCGTATCCAATCACTCCACAAAGTGAAGCCGCGGCGCTGATTGGTGAATTGTTTGCAGAGGGCTACGTTGGGGATTACTTCCGCGGCGAAAGCGAATTCGCCGTCATGTCACAATGTGCTGGAGCCTCGTTCGGGGGAGCGCGAGTATTCACTACGACTGCGGGACCTGGGACGATGCGCGCGATGGAAAACTTCCCAATGTGGGCTGGGGCACGCCTACCAATCCAGATGATTGTCACCTGTCGCGGGATCAACTCACCGCTGTCAATTCAGCCGGACACCCTTGAAATTGCGTATCTTCTGAATACCGGTATGTTGGTGTGGCATGCCGAAACCGCTCAAGACTTCTTCGATTGGATTCTAAAGGGGTATATCGTATCAGAAGAACCCGATGTACATCTCCCACTCGCACTGTGTTGTGATGGGTTCTTTGTCACACATACGAAGGATGTCGTGAACCTCACGCCAACCGATATGTGTCTTCCACCCTATGACCCCTACCGATCACCTGTCCCCTGTATGGATATGGAATGTCCTCCCGTACGCATGATGCGTGATCCATTCGTGATGAAGAGCAACTACATCAGTTACGCAACGCATGCCAGCTGGCAACAGGAGATTTGGGCCGCGGTTGAGCGTTCGCGCAAGCACACGATCCACTGGTTGAATGGCCTGATCGATACGGAGAATACGGATGCGGACATCGTGATCGTAGCCTCAGGTACGGCTGTTTCGCAGGGCCGCGAAGCCATCCGCATGCTGGAAGACGAAGGGGTGCGATGTGGCCTCGTGAAGGTGAAGGCGCTCCGCCCATGGCCGGAAGAAGAAATTCGCGAAGCCACCAAAAACGCCAAGCACATCTTTGTTCCTGAATTTAATGTGACAGGGTGGCTGGCCAAAGAAATTCGAGCCTCTATTCCCAACCCGCACCGTGTCCATGCCGGTCCGCACGTCTGCGGTGGGATGACTATGCCGCCGGAAATTATCGTGTCGGAGATCAAGACAGCCTTGGGGATGAAGACCTTCTCATTGGCTGGCCGTGGAAGCTGAGGTCCATTGCGTTCGAACCTGTTCGCCCTAACGAGCGATACTGAGGAGGATATATGAGCAAAGAGCGTATACAAATTTCCGAAGCCCTGTACGACATCATGCCGTCGGATTATCAAGACCTCGTCAAGAGTGCAACGTACGGCAAAGAGGATCGTGGGTGGAAAGATATCGGAACTTCAAAGGAGTTGATTGAACAACATTCATTATGCGCCGGCTGTCCAGAATCTATGGCCTTCCGGTACATTTTGGCCTCGCTACCGAATCCGGAAGATACGGTGATGGTTGGGTCCACCGGCTGTACAAGCTTAGTGTTCCCGATGGTCGCCGTTCATAATATCCATTCGCTGTTTGGTAACCAAAACGCAATTGCATCAGGTCTAAAGCGTGCTCTTAGTGTTCGATTCCCTGGCCGGGTGAAAGATGTCGTGGTCCTTGCCGGTGACGGAGCCACGGTTGATATCGGCTTAGATATGACATTGCAGGCATGGTTCCGCCAGGAAAAGTTCACCACGATCTGCTTCGATAACGAACTCTATGCTAACACCGGTGGGCAGGAAAGTGGGCTCATGCAGAAGGGTTTTGTCGCAAAGATGGCGCCGGTTGGTAAGCTGTTCGATAAAGTTCGGCTTCCTGAGATCGCCCGCGAATCCGGATGCCACTACGTCGTCAACTGTACGGTCAGCAAGCCATCGTTAGTTGAAAAAGTCATCCGCAACGCCGTGCATATTGCTCGTGAAATCGGCCCAACCTATCTCCAGCTCTATACACCCTGCATTCTCGAAATTGGCAAGAACAGCATGGAAGGCTTACAGGAAATGCGCGATTCTGAAAAGCCGGCTGAGCGGTTCGCCTACAAGGAATATGTTAGCGAGCCGGCAAAGCAACTCTTAGCCGAACTGGCTGCTAAGGATAAAGAACGAAAAGCTGCTGCCAAGCAATTAGCCGCACAGGCACAAGCGAACTAGACCGGAGATCGCACATGATTAAAAAAAGATTGAATATACGAATGTCAGGGTTAGGGGGACAAGGTGCGGTGACAGCAGCTCATGTCATGGCCATGGCGGCAAACCGGGATGGAAAGTTTTCTATCTCGAATCCCTTCTTCGGTGCCGAAAAGCGTATGGCACCGGCTGAAAGCTATTGCCGCATCGGTATTGAACGAATTTATGATCGCGGCGAACTCGTGTTCCCGGATGTGATCCAAGTCTTCCATCCTCAGGTCATCACCATGGGGAAAAGCTACACCATGCCGTTTTATTCCGGCATCAAAGAAGGTGGGGTGGTCATCATCAATTCTGATGTGCCCCTTCTTTCAGAAGAAGACGTAGATCGCCTCAAGGACTTGAACGTGGCGGTGTTCTACATTCCTGGCACTCAAATCGCTATCGAGATTGCCGGAACCGAATTGTCGACGAACATGACCATGATTGGGTCGGTGGCCGGGATCACGAAATGCGTCTCCATGGAGGCGCTGGACGGAGCCCTTCAAGAGCGATTTGGGAAAAAGTTCGTTGCCTCAGGCGGAACCGCTTCGCTCGACGAAGCGATTAAGAAGAAATTCGCTAAGAAAGAAATGCTCTTGGCAAAGAATCTCGCAACGGTGAAACGAGCGTATGAAATCGCCAGTGAATGGGGCGAGAAGAATAAGGTTGAATTGCGTATCGGTAATCCAGCTGTTGCGGTGTCATAAAGGAATGACGTTACATGTATAACATTGCGCAAGTGATCGATGAAAAATGTACGGCAAAAAAAGGTTGCCGCCTGTGCATTATGTACTGTCCTGAAGCCAACTGCTTGGACCTGAACACGTCCAAGATGGTAGCTGAAGTTGTCATTGACCGTTGTAAGGGCTGTGAACTATGTGTGGTTGTCTGTAACGCTGCCAAACACGAAGCCATCGTTATGCAGGCCGTCAGTGCAACAGGTCAGCTGATGACCAAGAAGGGTGAATCCGCTGCCTTGGGTCAAGCCTATCAGGGTTGACCGAAAGAGTCATGAATTGACAAACCCCATAGCGCTGGCGCTATGGGGTTTTTTGTTGGTCCCCTACGAGGACGCTATGGATAATGAAGATAACATCATTGGTGAACTGCTTCGTGATATCGCCGGTCTGATTAACGAATACCCTAAGGCCATTGAGAGACGTGCAGCGGTCATGGATGCCACAGGCAAAGACCCGGAACTCGTGGAAAAACTCGTCAAGGCAGCGGACACAATGCGAGCCAGTGGAAATCTCTACCTCACCTGGGCAAGACACTATGCGGCGTTGGCGGAAGGTAATACAGATGCCTCGTCGGATGAAGACGAGACAGAGGACTTTGACGTTTAAAAAATCTCCCTATTCCGGATGCGGTTTTGCTAAAATAGGCCCGTCGGCCAAGCATTAATTCTGTTCCCCGGTAGCTCAGTTGGTAGAGCAGCCGGCTGTTAACCGGCTGGTCGCAGGTTCGAGTCCTGCCCGGGGAGCCACTACACTATCATCGCTGTCGGTTTTCTACCTTTCTTATCTAACGATCTCCCTCTTTCGGCAAAACTACACAATTCAGATAATTACATTGTCACTCTATTGGCTTCTCCTTAGCCACTTGTGTACTGCATCTAACAATCCCTGAACATGCACACGGCCTAACTGTGATCTTGCTCTCGCATATACCTGTGCTATATTTTCTCGTCCACACAGGGGGCGTAGCCAGAATGTGCCGGGCCGGCTCGATCAGAACAGAGTGAGCCCCTACCACCGCAGTGTTCACGCAAGCACCTACCTTCAGGACAGCACAAGACCTACCTTGCCCGTCCTGCAATCCCACTCTTCAAGACAATCTCACAAATATGGTCTAGCCTCTCTATATGTTCATATGCAGCCCAGGGATCCATAGCCACTGCACACACACCGTGATTTGACTGCCCGACAATGTCAAATGCAATAGTGCCATCGTTCCTCAACCCCAAACACTCTGATGTTGTATCAGCTAGTTCACGGGACAATGCCGGTAACTGCGGAACCGTACGACCCACCCTGGTATAACGGGAAATCTCTGGAAACTCGGCGCAGATGGACTGTAGATCAATCCCAGCATAGATGGCGGCCACTACATGTGTGGCGTGCACATGAACGACGGTTCGCGTGCGCTTTGAATCTCGTTGCAGGTTCCAATGCATCCAGAGTTCACCGGACGGCTTCTGCTGTTCATTTACCCTGGGAACGGGCATGCCGGTTCCCGGGTCGGTGACAATCTCCAATCGAACGACATGCTCTGGATGGACAATTGTCTTTCGCCAGCCCGAGGGGGTGATGTACAAGTACTTTCCTTCCCGTTTTTTCATACTGATGTTGCCATCTCTTGTGGTAATCCAGCCTCTCTCATAACACCGTCTCATGACATCTCCGATAGCCGTTAGCATGGACCCTCCGTTAAAATGGTGATGTGAATTCTCTACGTTATCCTTCTTGACACGTCAATCAATTGACGCTAAGGCTACCCACCGCTCATTCAGATGACGAATCCAACCATACTCGATCTTGCATTGTCCTTTCAGCCGCCCATTCCTCTCAGGAACGCTCATCTCATGACCCTGATACCCCGCTACGTGCCAAGACAAACATCACTGAACGGCTTACCTCAAGAACCACGCTTCTTTTTCGTTGAACCACAATCACAGCTGCAAGGATTTTGTCACTGGCAGTACGATCGCAAGGCCTGCCCTACCCTTCTTCTCGTTCATGGTTTAGAAGGCTCCAGCGAGTCACGATACATGCGTGGCATTGCGGTGAAAGCCTTTCGTTCCGGGTTCAACGTCGTTCGTCTGAACCAACGAACCTGTGGTGGAACAGAACATCTATCTCCCACGCTCTATAACAGTGGACTCAGTAGTGATTACCGGGCAATCATCAAAGAACTCGTTCACCATGATGGTCTCGATCGAATCTGGCTGGTCGGCTATTCCATGGGTGGAAACCTCGTGCTCAAAGCCACCGGGGAGTTAGGGCAAAGTGAACCGGCACTGGCCGGAGTGGCTGCCGTATGCCCGAACATCAATCCAACTGTCTGTGCTCGTGCCTTGGAAGAACCACGCAATTGGATCTATCACCGTCATTTCGTCTCGCAATTGAAAGCACGCTTAAGAAGAAAAGCATCCCTATTTCCAGGGAAATGGGACCTTTCGATGCTTGCCCACATTACCACCATCAGCCAATTTGATGATTACTACACCGCCAGGGATGGCGGCTATCGAGACGGTGCCGACTATTACAACCGTGCGGGATCACGACACGTCCTCGATAGGATTGCGGTGCCTGCACTG
>JAEURV010000252.1 GCA_016788465.1 Nitrospira sp.
ACCTCAAACTCGAAACTGCTCTGGCGCTGCAATGGGAGAGGAAGAGACGCACAATATGGGCAACGCGTTTGATACGGTTGAGGCGGCTATTCGGGATATTAAGCAAGGCAAGTTCATTATTTTGGTCGATGATGAAGACCGAGAGAATGAGGGCGACCTCGTCATTGCCGCGCAATTCACTACCGCGAAGGCCGTCAACTTCATGGCTCAACATGCACGGGGCTTGATCTGTCTGGCCTTGACGCCGGAACGGGTTGACGAGCTGCATCTTCCCCCGCAAGCGGCTGAAAATACCGCCACATTTGGGACGGCCTTTACGGTGTCGATCGATGCCAGACAAGGCATCACGACGGGGATTTCATCCGCCGACAGGGCCAAGACGATTCAGGTGGCCATCGATCGAAGAAGTACACCGGCTCATCTTGCCAGACCGGGCCACATCTTTCCGCTCAAGGCGCAGCACGGGGGAGTGTTAAAGCGTGCCGGACAGACGGAAGGATCCGTCGATCTTGCTCGGCTTGCCGGTCTGTATCCGGCAGGGGTGATCTGCGAGATCATGAATGAAGACGGCACGATGGCAAGGGTTCCGGCATTGTCACGGTTTGCCGCCCGGCATAAGCTCAAGATGATCACCATCAAGTCGCTCATCGAATATCGGATGAAGCGTGAGCCGTTCGTGACGCGAGCAGCCGGCACGCAGTTGCCCACCAAGTTCGGAGCCTTCGAGGCGATCGCCTACCAGAATGCGATCGACGGCAGCACGCATCTGGCGTTGGTGAAAGGTCCCATTGAACCGAAACGACCGACGTTGGTCCGTGTGCACTCGGGCTGTCTGACGGCCGATGTACTGGGGTCGTTGCGTTGTGATTGTGGTGATCAACTGCACCGGGCGATGGAGTTGATCGAGCGGGAAGGCCGGGGCGTGCTGCTGTATCTCAATCAGGAAGGGCGAGGGATCGGCCTTTTGAACAAGATCAAGGCCTATGGGCTTCAAGATCGAGGCTCGGACACAGTTGAAGCCAATTTAAAGTTGGGGTTTCAGGCCGATCTGCGGGAGTACGGAGTCGGCGCACAGATCCTTGCCGATCTCGGTCTCCGATCGATCAGATTGATGACGAATAACCCGAGAAAAATCGTCGGCATCGAAGGATATGGCTTGAAAGTGGTCGAGCGGGTGCCGTTGGAGATCCATCCGGGTCGGATGAATCTCAAGTACCTGCGAACCAAGAAAGAAAAGCTGGGCCATCTGCTCTTGGCAGTATGAAAGTGAGAAAGTCTGAAAGTTGAGAGATGCCTCGAACCACTTTCACACTTGATAACGTACCCAGTTGAAAACTAAAGAGGCCGCATCATGGCCCTCATGATCAACAACAACTGCATTTCATGCGACGCCTGTCTGGCGGCTTGTCCTAATCAGGCAATTTTTGAAAAGCGGAGCGATGCCGAATCCGGCGGCTATCGCGTGAGCGATGGGCAGGGGCTCGACGGAACCACCTATGTGATTTCGCACGACCGTTGTACGGAATGTGTCGGCCATTTTGCCGAGCCCCAATGTGCGTCCGCCTGTCCGATCGGGGACTGTTGCGTACCGGATCCGTTGGTTCCGGAATCAACGGGGGTATTGTTGGAGCGGGTGCGACGACTCCATCCTCAGAAGGAGATCCGGCATGACATGGTGTGGCCGGGGGTCCGAGGGTAGCAGGAGCCGGGGAGTAAAGTGTTTTGTTTGAGAACCGATAGAGCCCTGTCGAGCCCGAGAGGCGGTCGGGGTAATGGGTAGTCAGGCAAGGCATATTGTGGGAGGGGCGACAGGCCCAATGAAGGAGGCGCTATGGCGGCAGCAGCACTCGAAACCGCGACCAAGGAGCTGAATCAACAGATCGGGCTGACCACGGATGGAAGCCAGTTTCTTACGTTCAACCTGGGGGAGGAACTCTACGGTGTGGATATTCTCCGCGTCCAGGAGATCAAGGGCTATACTGCTGTCACGAAGATCCCCAATACACCTTCGCACATCAAAGGCGTGTTGAATTTGCGCGGAACTATCGTGCCGATCATCGAACTTCGGACGAAGTTTAGTATGCCGACCATCGATTACACGGCCTTTACTGTGATCATTGTCGTCGTCGTGCGTGACAAGGTCATGGGCCTGGTGGTCGATGCGGTCTCCGACGTGTTGAACATCGACAAAAAGGATATTCAACCGCCGCCGCAGTTCGGGGCTAAGGTGGACGTGAGCTTCTTGAATGGGATCGGAAAATCGAACGACAAGCTGGTGGCGCTCCTGGACATGGACCGCCTGTTGCTTGATGACGAGATGCAGGATGGCGCGAAAGCAGCGAAAGCGGCGTAAACATGAGGAGAGAGGGGAGCCCGGTATGGACCCTGAGCTGACTCAGAACGAAGACGAGGCGTCTGTCGAGACATCCGAGGATTCTGCGATGCGGTTTCGCATCCAGCACACTAATAAGGAGGGAGGACGACCCATGGACAATGTGAATGTCGAAGAGCTGGTTGCGAAACTCAAAGCGATCGACCAAGTGCAGGCTGTCATCGAATTTAATATGGATGGCACGGTCATCACCGCCAATGAGAATTTTCTGAAGACGCTGGGCTATACGCTCGATGAGATCAAGGGGCAGCACCATCGCATGTTCTGCGATCCAACCTATGTGAGTTCACCAGAGTATGCGGCGTTTTGGCAGAAGTTGAATCGGGGCGAGTATGATGCTGGCACGTATCAGCGGGTCGGCAAGGGGGGCAAGGAGATCTGGATTCAGGCAGCCTACTATCCGTTGATGGATGCCAAGGGTAAACCCTACAAGGTCGTGAAGTTCGCCTCCGACGTGACGGCCAAGCAAACGGAAATCATGCACATGCGGGACGAGCTTGAGGTCCGTGAGAGTATCATGAACACGACCAGCATCGTGTCGGAAGCCAATCTCAAGGGCGATATCATGTCGGTCAACGAAAAATTCCTCCAAGTGTCCAAATATCCGAAGAACGAATTGGTCGGGTTTGGCCACAATACGACCAGGCATCCGGACATGCCTAAAGAAGTGTTCAAGCAGATGTGGGCGACCATCGGCCGGGGGCAGATCTTCCGAGGCATGGTCAAAAACCGAGCGAAGGACGGGACGCCGTACTACGTGGATGCAGTGATCGCACCGTTCGTCGACAAGAAGACCGGAAAGCCGCGCAAATACTTGGGAGTCCGATACGACATCACCGAACAGGAGATTCAGCGTCAGAATATGCAAGGCATCATGGATGCCATCAACAAGTCCTATGCCTCCATCGAGTTCAAACTCGACGGCACGATTATGACGGCGAATGAGAACTTTTTGAAAACCCTTGGATACAGCCTTGATGAGATCAAGGGGCAGCACCATCGGATGTTCTGTGATGGCGTCTATACGAGTTCGCCGGAGTACTCCGCCTTCTGGCAGAAGTTGAATCGAGGCGAATTTGATGCCGGCGTCTATCGGCGCATCGGCAAAGGCGGCAAAGAGGTATGGATTCAAGCATCCTATAATCCGATTAAGGATGAGATGGGCAGGCCTTTTAAAGTGGTAAAGTTTGCGATTGATATCACGGCGCAGAAGCATGCGCAGGCCCAGTTGGAAGCCTGTATGGCCGAAGCACAGCGATCGCTGGGCGCGTTGGCGCAAGGCGATCTGACTCAGCTGATGAGCGGAGCCTACGAGGGCGAGCTCGACAAGATCAAAGTGAGTGTCAATGCAGCGTTGACCAACCTGACCAATACGATGTCGACCGTGCGTGACGCGGTGGAAGCGGTCACAGCCGGGTCGGAGCAGATCACGAAGGGCAATGAAGACCTGTCACAACGCACGAGCGAGCAGGCTTCGGCGCTCGAAGAGACCTCCGCGTCGATGGAAGAGATGACTTCAACGGTGAAACAGAACGCCGACAATGCGAAGCAGGCCAATCAGCTGGCCATTGCGGCACGTGATACGGCCGACAAGGGAGGCGCCGTCACGAAGAAGGCCGTCGATGCAATGGGCGAGATCAACAAGAGCAGCAAGAAGATCGCCGACATCATCACGGTGATCGACGAGATTGCATTCCAGACCAACCTCTTGGCCCTCAACGCCGCGGTGGAAGCGGCCAGAGCCGGCGAGCACGGGCGTGGATTTGCCGTGGTCGCGGCGGAGGTTCGCAATCTGGCGCAACGGTCGGCCACTGCAGCGAAAGAGATCAAGGGATTGATCAACGAGTCGATCCAACGCGTGACCGACGGCAGCGAGCTGGTGAACCAGTCCGGCAAGACGCTGGAGGAGATCGTCAGCTCCGTGAAACGCGTCACGGATATCATCGCGGAGATCACCGCTGCCTCACAGGAGCAGGCGAGCGGCATCGACCAGGTGAATAAGGCCATCATGTCGATGGACGAAACGACCCAGCAGAATGCGGCGTTGGTTGAGGAGACGACGTCCGCAGCTCAATCCATGAAGGACCAAGCCCAGGAGCTCATGCGGCAAGTGGAGGTCTTCAAG
>JAEURV010000258.1 GCA_016788465.1 Nitrospira sp.
TTCTCAGGGAGTGACTTGGTACACATTAGAGCCACGCTTGCCACCTCGGTTCTTCTGATTATGACGAGCGAGGCCTGTGCTGACTTCACAGGGCCGGTGATCTTAGTCCTCGATGGTGACATTATTGAGGATCCGATCGGGCGTGATGACACGAGTTTTGATCGAGGATACCGGCCAACTGGCTCTAGGAGCCATTAATCTCCTCCTTTACAGACTCATCTGCCAAGCGTAGCCTTATAGGCCTACAAACCAGCCCACAGCTTGCCAGCGACACCTTGTGAGCAGAGAGGTGACTTATGGCAGTTTCGCTCCACTTGCTTCAGAGCTCAATTCAGTGGCTTCATAATCCACTTGCGAGGGCCGCCGTGCTCTCCATTCTAGGAGTCCTTTGTGTCCTGGCCTTCAGCTATTTCGCGACACGACAGTGGCTCTAGCAGAATGCTGAAAAAGCCCTCCAGCGGCGTTCTCGCATCACTCAGAGGCTCGACGTACCGAAGCGTACGCCTCGCCCCCTCGCTCGCTACGGCCTTACTGGACGGCCTTTTTGAGCATTCTGAGGTGTAGAGTGCCACAGTTCCTTCTATCATCGTGCACCGATGTGGGAAGCAGAAACCGCCTTTTTCAGCAAACTGCTAGAGACCATCTGTTCGTACAAACTAACTGCATGAGTCTTACCTTACAATCTGCCCACCTTCGATTCAAGAGGTCTTCCTGTCACACAGCAGCGACATCGATCGAGTCATCATGTTCACTTCAACGACAATGCCTGTACCTTATTTCGAAATACGCATGAGAGTATTCTCATCCGTATGGTGAAACAGATCCTTCCGTCCAGGCATACGGAGCTGCGTATCTTCCCTGTAGTGAAATCGATTTACATCAAGAATCGTCACGGTGAGCTCATAGCGCACTGTCTTGAACTCCCTATTGAGAAATCGATTTGAGCAGATCCCATAGGTCTCCGACCCGCAATCCGCCACCAGCGTAAAGGATGTGGCTGTCTGCTCCACCGTGCCACCAGCCACCAAAGCCACTCCACGTGGCACAATGAAGCAACGCAATACTTGTTGCTCTCCAGGATCCCACAACCAATACCCAACCTCTTCATGAAACGGATCAGCTTCCCCGAGGCGGTGCGCGACCGTCGCATAGCGTAAACCGTGCAACACCTGTTCGTGATTGCGAACCGCACCAATCGGAGCAAATGTGATCTTCTCGCGAAACCTATTTTGCTCCGTCCCGCGATCATCTGATGGCGCTTCATCCGCGCCTTTATCTCCCTCCCAGACACCCGCTAAAACCGCCAGTGGCCCAAGTTGGTTCATCAAATCCGCTTCCATGTTCTCCTCCTACCGATGCCGGGCATCAATGATGTGTTCGTGATGCACTGCACAAAGACCACGCCATCAAACAAATAGAGCGAATCGGCGGACCATTGTAAGAGGTTGATGACAACCGGTGCAAATCACACGAATGGAATAGGACCGTCTCCGAGTTCAACCTCAAGGAACACCCGCTCAGGGATCGAATTCACACATCTTCTATTTTCTTGGTGAGAAGAAGTCTCCACGATATCGTACCTGCAACACACCCGTGAAGCGGATACAGGTGTCCCTCTATGCGTTGCTATGACATGGTGATCGTCGGCAGCGGACCGGCCGGCCAGAAAGCAGCGGTTCAAGCGGCGAAATTGTCCAAGCGTGTGGCCATCATTGAGAAGGCCCCGCAACTTGGCGGTGCCTCGCTCAATACCGGTACGTTGCCCAGCAAGACCCTCAAAGATACCATTGAGTACATCCATGGTTTAAGTCGGCGAGGGCTAGCCCAACTGGGCACAGCACTCACCAGGCAATTGACACTTCCCGACCTGATGATCCGAAAAAATCAAGTCATTGAGACTGAAGTGGGCGTGATCACTCATCAGTTACAGCGAAACCATATCGAAATCATTCCAGGCACGGCTGCGTTCCTCGACCCGCATACCCTGAACGTGACGCGACCGGATGGGTCTATCGAGCAGGCCCAGGCCTCAGTCATCGTACTGGCCACAGGCTCACGACCACGCCGTCCCGCGGAGATTCCATTTGACGACCTGATCATTTGCGACTCCGACTCCTTCCTCCGCACGACCATGAACCCGACCAGCATCATCGTGATCGGAGGAGGCGTCATCGGAACTGAGTACGCTTCGATGTTGGCCGCATTCGGGATTGATGTCACGCTCATCGATCGACGAACGCAGATGTTGCGGTTCCTGGACTTAGAAATCGCACAGGCGCTCGAGGCGCAGATGCGATACAACGGGGTCACGATGCGGCTTGGGCAGGAATATCGAGACATTTCGGTCGACAACACTGGTCGCCCCGCCGTCCACCTTCAGGATGGACAGGTCGTAACCGCCGACATGCTGCTCTACACGATGGGACGAATCGGCAACACCGAAGCGCTGAACCTGGGAGCAATTGGCCTCACGGCGGACCAGCAAGGCCAGTTGTCCGTGAATGCCCACTACCAAACGGCTATTCCCCACATTTACGCCACGGGGGATGTCATTGGGTTTCCCGCGCTTGCCGCTACCGCAATGGAACAAGGACGACTCGCGGCCTGCCATGCGTTTCAGCTACCAGATGCGCATACCATCAAAGTAATTCCGTATGGCATCTACAGCATTCCTGAAGTCTCCATGGTGGGTCTCAATGAGGAGGAACTCGCGTCCACCAATGTGCCGTACGCCACGGGAAAAGCCTTTTTTCGAGAAATGGCGCGTGGCCACATCAGCGGCGACCTTCATGGTTTCTTAAAGGTGATCTTTCACTGCGAGACGCACGCGCTGCTTGGGGCTCACATCATCGGAGCCGGAGCGACGGAACTGATTCACATCGGTCAATCAGTCCTCACCTATGGAGGAACGGTCGAGTACTTCGTCCATAATGTCTTCAATTACCCCACCATGGCCGAATGCTATCGTACCGCAGCTCTCGACGGGCTAAACCGGCTGCATCACCCCCGCTCACAGTGACCTCGTTTCCGTCCGCTGGACCAAACCCACTCTCACCCTGAGCGACCACACGATGGGAACAACTGGCGCAATCCCCCTACCGAAGATTTGCCAAAACTTTTAAAAGGAATATACTCAGCCTATACCTACCGGTCCTCATGAGCTACGTGGAGTCGTACTCATGCACAGCATCCAGACCATTGTTTCTTTCTCTGTCTGCAGTTCCTTCTCCGTATTGCCCACCAGCCGGTGTCCATCTGGAAATCGGCACCACAGGAGGTAGCGCCATGCCAATTCCACGCACGCTGAAATCGCGCCTTGATCGCGAACATGTCCACTACGACATCTTGAACCATTCTCGAACAGATCGTGCACGTGCGGTCGCTGAGACCCTTCATCTCCCGGAACAGTCCGTGGCCAAAGTGGTCATCGTGAAAGTCAAGGAACGATTTATTAGCATGGTCCTGCCCGCCACAACGAAGGTCGACTTCCAACGATTGCGCGGAATCTTTGGAACCCACCGCGTCAGACTTGCAACCGAGGAGGAACTGGCACAGCTCTTCCCGGACTGTGAAGTCGGTGCAATGCCGCCGCTTGGCACACTCTATGGCCTTCCCGTCTATGTGGACCGCTCCCTCGTCGGAGACGAGGAGATCGTCTTCGACGGAGGTACTCACTCCGAGGCGATCCGGATGCGCTATTGGGATTTTTCGGCTCTCGTGTTTCCCACGGTTACCGAATTCAACCGAGCACCGACGGCCAACTGTTGAGGGAATGACCTTTCTGTGATGCCTAGGTCCCACACTATGTGAATGACAGGCACCACTGAGATGACTACCTATCTTTGTTTGACGGGCCAGCGAGAGTGCGGTTTTTTCTTTCCAAAGCTGTTAGGATGGACTCGATCTCTCAGCATGTGCCACCCCGTCATGAAAGGACATCACATGGTGAAACATTCGCATCTCATCGCGGTCAGTCTCATCGCTTCACTTTTTCTCGTGCCAACTCTCTCGGTGGCAAAGGCGCGCGGTTCAGGCGGAGGATTCTCCGGCGGATCACACGGAGGAAATTCATCGATGGGTTTCGGCAGCCGTGGCTCACGGACCCATCAGGACAACGGCGCAAGACCTATCGAACAGTCAGCGACACCCAGGCCATCGGCGACGCCCCCACCGCATCAGGCAGCAAATAACCCCATATCTCAACCGGTGCCTACCTCATCTGGGTCCTGGTTCCAACGCAATCCCCTCCTGGCCGGGATTGCCGGAGGTCTCGCGGGAACCTGGCTTGGTCACATGCTGTTCGGCGCAACTGAAAGTACCGCCAAGACCACGGATGCGGAGTCAGGATCCGGATCCGGATCAGGATCAACCTCAACAGCTCCATCAGGGAACTCCTTTGGGCTCATCCTCCTCCTGATGGCGATCGGAGCCGGCGCCTTCTACTTGTTCAGAAAGTCTAAGCAGACACCTGCGCCGGTATTCACCGGACTCTCACGCAGTACCGCCACCAGGGGAAGCCTCCTCGATGTTTCAGCGAACACCTCCGTTGACCGAGTAGACACTGATACCTACACCGTGACAACTGAGGATAAAGCAGCCTTTCAGCAACTGCTCACCGATATTCAATCCGCATGGAGCGCACAAGATGTGGCGGCTTTGCGACGATATGTGACACCGGAAATGCTGAGCTATTTCAGCACCGCATTGGCCGAAGACAGCAGTCGAGGCGTACAGAATCACGTGAAAGACGTGGTGTTGCTCAAGGGAGACGTACGCGAATCCTGGTCTGAAGATGGCACCGATTACACCACCGTAGACCTTCGATGGAACGCCTGTGACTATACGGTCTCCACGACGATCCCACGTGGAGAACCCGGCTATCTCATCGAAGGGAGCGAAGAGACCGCGATAGAAGCCTACGAAACCTGGACTTTCATGCGCGTGCAGAATGGTCGATGGATCCTCTCGGCCATCCAGCAGCAATAATGGGCGACAGAGGGCGGCTGACTCACAGAGTCAGCCGCCGATCCACTTCCAGACCAACGGCGTGAGCATATAGGCTGCAGCCGAGGCCAATACCCCGACCACTACCCCCAGCAACCCGGACACATAGAGTCCTGCAAACGGCGCCATCAATACGACGACGAGCATGAACAAGGCGATCGACGGATGGGCCTCATAAAATGTGCGGCGGGAGTCGGCTGAAAATGAATCGGCAGAGGGGTCAGATCGATACGACATAGTGAAAGTGTAGATATAACCGCTTACCTCTGTCAGTGGAAGACCGGGGCCTGCCCTGTGCCTTTCGTGAGATCACAGCACTTTTTAAACGTCTTCCCGCTCCCGCAGAAACAGGGATCATTGCGCCCAATTTTGATAGGGAGTGAGGAGATCGTGTCGATGTTGCCCGATTCGAGTCGTACACGATAGATCGACCGTCCCAGATGCGCATACTCACGCATGGCCTCGGGGAAGATCTCCATCACCGACTCGGCAAGCTGATCGAAGGTCCCCTTCTTGTTTCCCTCCTGATAGTAGGCGTCGGCAAGTGCTGGTGAGCTAAAAAATGTGAGGGTCATCAACAACGCGCCGATCTCCTCATCACATTCATCCGGTGTATACGCATCCCACACCTCAGACAGATACTCATAGCCCATACCAAATCCCTGTGCCCATTGACTCAACGGCGAATCGATCGTTAGATTCTCCATGGGATCAGGTCGTACCTCACACCCCGGTGGAAGAGATAGCGCTCCTCCTGGCCGTTCCCTAACACTGTCGTTGTAGAGTGCCATCATGGCCTGGAGTACCTGGTTCGCTTCATCGTCCGTCTCGCACCCCGCATCTTGATTGTTGAAGACAAGGGGAATCCATTCTGACGGCTGGATCAACTCCAGCCCATTCGCGAGGCCGAACAAGAAGCCAGCCAATTGGGGATAGGTCAAGGTGTCTTCAGGTCGCTGTGGTGCAGACAAGAAGCGCGTGAGGAGAATTGCCTGGTCAATCGTGATTGGTGGGACAACAGGCATCATCGCATGAGCAGTCTTGCAGATTGAGCTCGCGCATTTCAATCCCTCTTCATCTCGACGAAGTGACCGGAGTCATGTACCTGCAAGCCTCCGTGGATCGATCGTCTGTCCCGTCATGGTCCCTTCGACACTGGCAAGATAGGCTTTCGCCACTACGGCAGCCGGCATGCCGGGCGAAGGATCCATTTTGCGCGCAACAAGGGTTTCCGTCACCCAGGGTGGACTCACCACATTAACTCGTACCTCACGAGACAATTCTAACGCGGCAGCACGGACGAAGCCTTCGAGGCCGGCGTTCACCATACTGATGGAAGCACTGCCCTTGATCGGCTCCTGGCTGAGCACCCCAGTTGTGAGCGTAAACGACCCGCCATC
>JAEURV010000327.1 GCA_016788465.1 Nitrospira sp.
GCCACGCAAGACGCAACTCCGTCGGCATGGGAGCGGTCGGGATCATAGAATAAGGTAGAAGTTCTATCATTTAGAATGATCGTTATTTCGGCCGGGGAGGAGACAGTGGACATATTCCAGATGAATGAATACTCCATCCGAGCCTGATCGATCCTGAGTTAGAGCCCAACGCACAGCAACCGTACGTGGGATCTAAGTCCAAGAGTAGTCCCTCCAGAGAACAGCATCGAACAGGAGTGAGATACTTACCTAATCGTCAGATGCTAAAAATCTCATCCCGGCGACCGAGTTCCTCGCTTGCTATCGAAATCATTCCAGCTGGTTTCAGATGTTACGATTGTGCGTTAGGGTAAGATAGAGTGCAGCCGCTTGGGTACGGCGATCGATATCCAGCTTGTCATACATGTTGGCAATATAGTTTTTGACCGTTCTATTAGACAGGGCCAGTTTCTCGGCGATTTCTTTATTAGTATACCCTTCAGCGATAAGCGGAATGATTCGTCGTTCCTGTGGCGACAGGAGATGAAGCCCCGAGGGGAAGTTCGCACCCTCCTGCTGTTGCCTGAGGAACCGAAGCATCTTCTCAACGACCTCCGGATCACGGTAGGTGTCGCCTTTTCCGACAATACGAATCGATTTGATCAGATCTTCGCGACCGGTATTCCCACGCAGGATTCCCTGGGCTCCCGCTTCCACGGCATTGCGAAATACGGCCACATTATTGTCCCTGACCATAACGATGATTCGTATCGCGGGAAGGAGGTGAAATAGCTTCTTACACGTTGCACCCTCTGAGCTGCCGGATAGCCCATACGTCAGCAGTACGATATCCGGCTTTGTTCGACGAGACTCAGCAAACAGATCGTCCGCATTGCCCGCCTGAGCAACGACTTCAATGTCTTGCGCTTCTTCCAACAGTGCCTGCATCCCGGCTCTGACGACTTCATAGCTATCCGCTATAAGAATGCGAATGGCACGCAATGGGAAAGCGACGTGACTTAAAACATCAGGGGAGTCGCTCTTTCTACTCTGTTGATTTTTTCTGTCTTGACGCTGAGTCGTCCCTGTCACCCGCACGGCTCCCTGTAATCATGAACTACTTGATGGATTCGATTCTTACACGAGAGACTGTCAGAAATTTCGTGCCATAGATATCAGAGCAAGCCCTATTGTGTTATCCGTCTTTGTCCTACAAAACAGGAGGGAAGGGATAGCTGGCCATCGCAAGGACTGATGATCGACCGCATCGTGGATGAGATCCTCCGTCGTCTGAAGGCTCGGTGACATGCGAATCTGCGCCAGATGAAAAAGCCTCCCAATTTTCCCACGAAACTCACGAATTGATGTGGCACTAGACCGTTTGGGTCGACGATCGAACGTACGGCGAGCGGACTCCATAATGACCTAGCAATCGGAAAAACCCTCCAGGATAGCGTTGCGCAACTACCCTGGTTGGCCCATATCAATACCGGCAAGCCACTCCGACAAGGAAGATCGATACCACAAGATAACCATCCCCACGCGTTCGACTGTTGTGACGCCGACCGCCTCCTCTCCGGGCGATGCTGTCCGTACTACCGACGAATGGGACTGCGCTTCGATGGTCTCTCTGACGGCTTCGCACAGATCGGCCAATCCTGGACGACCAAAAGCAGCATGGCCTCACACGAACCTTACGCACGTGATTTACGACAGCACCAGGAATATGGTGGAGATAAGCGGACGAGGTTTGATCATGAAATCCGTGATTATCCAACAGACACGGTAACGAACCGCCTGTGTTATCAATCTCGCGAGGAGAATGAGGGTAAGGAACGTGCGGAAAGGGCGCAGCGGCTCGGCAAGACCACGATTAAACGGTCAGATGGTGTTCAATCGCGTAGCGGACGAGATCTGCAGTCGTGCCCAACCGCAGTTTTTCCAGCAACCGACTGCGATATGTGCTGATCGTCTTAACGCTTAAAGCGAGGTCGACGGCGACCCCTGAAATAGTTCTGCCCTGACCAAGCAGCCGCAAGACCTCCATCTCCCGATCTGAGAGCGTTTCATGCAGCGTCGCCGATTGTCCCACATCCAACAAATCGGCCATCTGGTCGGCCAGTGAGGGAGTGATATACCGGCGACCACTCAGAACCTGCCGAACCGCCGTCACTAATTCAACCGGTGTTTGATCCTTCGTGATATAACCGGCCGCGCTTGCCTTAATGGCGCGCAGAGCAAATTCTCGCTCGGGATACAGGCTCAGCATAAGAACCGGGAGCGTCCGACGCAGGAGCTTGACTTCTTTTAAGACTTCGAGGCCGTGCTTGTCTGGAAGCGCGATATCAAGAATAAGCAAATCCCATGGTTCTCGGCGAACCGCCGTCAACGCCACCTCTGCGCAGGCCGCTTCAACGACGATCTGGCACAGTCCCTCTTCAATCAAGAGATCCTTGATCCCCTTTCGGAGGAGCGGGTGATCATCGATAATCAGGCATTTGTATTTTATCGGCATGTCAGCGCTTCCTCGTCCTCGCCGCCGTCCTGGAAACAGCACCGTTCGAGCCCTGATTCCGCTCAGAAAGCTCGAACGGGAGTGCGACAGTCACGACCGTTCCTCGCCGGCCCGATCGCATCTCGACCTGTCCGCCGAGCAATTCCGTTCTCTCATGGATGCCGCGAAGCCCATACTTCCCCTTTGTCATGGCCAGCCGACCGCCCCGACCGTTATCCCTCACCGTCAACATGACGCGTTGGTCGGTACACTGCAACATGATGACGGCCTGGGTGGCTTTCGCGTGGCGCACGACGTTCGTAATCAGCTCTTGTGCAATTCTAAAAAGAGTCCCCTCCAGCTCCTGCCCGACGGCGTCAGGGAGAGTTCTCTCGCCGACCGACAATCGGCAATCAAGTCCCGTCGCCTCCCGAACGTCATCGGCCAGCGATTTCAAGGCTGGCATCAACCCAAACTCATCCAGAACTGCAGGCCGCAGCCCATGCACAAGTTCCCGGAGTGACGCGAACAACTGCTCTACGGCTTTCGTTGCAGCCATGAGGTGCTTTTCGAGCACCGCTCCATTTGTGCCAGGTCGTTTCCCCAGCTGGGCCCGGACACGCTCGAGGCTCAGCCTGAGCGCGCTGAGAAGTTGGCCGAACTCGTCGTGCAACTCGCGCGAGAGGCGGCGACGTTCTCTTTCCTCTGCCCGTTGCAGTTCTCGGCTCAACCACTGCAACCTCGTATAGGCCTGCTCCAACGAGGCATAGGCCTGTTTGATGGACGTGACATCGATCATAGTGCCGACCATACGTACCGGAGTGCCTCTGTTGTCGTGGACAACCTGGCCTTTGTCCCAAAATACGCCGTATGAGCCATCAGTCAGCCGAAACCGATATTCGTCGAAGTAGACCCGCTCTTTTGACTTTAAACAGTCATCCAAACGGTGCAATACACGGGAGCGATCTCGGGGATGCAAACGTGACCGCCACGCCACGATACTCGGCTCTTTGGTAGGATTGTATCCGAACTTACCCTTGGCATTGGGCGACCACCAATGGTCGTCGGTACGCAAATCCCAGTCCCACAGCACGTCATTGGTGACCTCAGCCACCAGACGGAACCGCTCCTCACTCTCCCGCAAGGCTACATCAGCCCGCTTACGTTCGGTAATGTCCTGCACGATTCCGGCTATGCCACGGCCAGGACTGTCTTGGTCGCGCTTGTGACGCCCGGCCACCCAGACCCACCGGATCTCCCCGTCGCCTCGACGAATACGGCATTCCACGTTCCAATCCGACTGCGTCGCCGTGGCGCGGGTAAATGTTTCCTGAACAAGAGCACGGTCCTCTGGACAAACGTGCTCCAGAAATCGATCATAGGTCCATTGAGAAAGCGGCTCTCGGTATCCAAAGATCCGATCATGCTCTGATGTTCGCCGGACAGTCTGATCCGTAAGATCAAGATCCCATGCGCCGACATGGATGGTCTCCAACGCAAATTGCAATCGCTCCTCGCTTTGGGTAAGTTCAGCCTCCGTGTTGAGACGGTCCCAGGCTAACGCCATCAGATGGCCAAGCGTCTGGAGAAAATCCATCTCGTCGGGGCTGAACCGGTCCTGCTTGGTTCTGCCCACACAGAAGGTGCCCATCACCCTTCCATCGCTGCTGAACAATGGATGACCGGCATAGGCACGGATGCCCAGGGCGAGAAGGAAGTCTGCCTGCGGATCGTTTGCGATGCGTGCGGCGTCCGCCATGAGAGGCTCTCTCTTGGCGAATACGGTTCCGCAAAAGGCCTTCCCCGGCACAAGACGGGTGACATCGCCTTCCCTCTCCGGCGGAATCCCGCTGCCGAACACCAGACGAAGGTCTCCGTCCCTCTCCACATGCTCGTAGATTAAACACACCTCGACATCAAGATGCTCTCGTACTGCTTCAAACACCCGCCGTGTCATATCGGCGAGCGTTGCACATTCCAGAATGATGCGTGAGGCGGTGAGCAGTATCGATTGACGCTCGACGTGGCGCCGCAGACTCGCGTCCGCCAACTCCCTAGCTTGTTCGACCAGTTTACGTTCAGTAATATCTTCGGCAACACCGGCGATGCGGTAAACATGTCCCTCATCGTTCCAAACCGGGAAGGCCTTGTCCAGAATCCAGCGGACCGATCCGTCCGGTCGGATGATCCGATATTGTTCCTGATAGGAGCCGATGGCCTGCTTGGTCAGCGCGGCATCGAGGACACGGGCTCGGTCTTCAGGATGAATAGCCTCCAGCCACGACCGTGGATCAGCATACACACTCGCGCAGGTTCTGCCCCATACTTCTTCATAGCCCGGACTGAGATAGACCACAGCATTCTTTTCGATATCGGTCAACCAGAACACCTCCCGGATGTTCTCGGCCACCTGACGGAACCTTTTCTCACTTTCGCGCAATGAGATCTCAGCCTGAAGCCGCTCGGTCACATCATGTGCCAACGCCAGTTCGGCCCATCTACCTTCGAACCGCAGCGCGTGAGAGGTAATTTCGACGGAGCAGTGACTCCCGTCCTTTTTGAGATGGCGCCATACTCCAACCAGATTAAGTCCCTTATTGACACCTTCGACATTATTCAGCAATCGATTCACGTCCTCGGATGGATGAATATTCTTGAGGGTCATGGCCAAAAATTCTTGCCGGCTATATCCATAGTGCGTGACCGCCGCGTCGTTCACTGCCAGAAACGCGAGCGATTCGAGATCGTAGACCCACATCGGATGCGGGTTGGCCATGAAGAGTTCCCGGTACCGCGCCTCACTCTCCCGCAGCGCTTCCTCAACCTGTTTGCGTTCGGTCAGATCTTCCGAAATGGCGAGTAGGTAGGTGGCACGCCCTGCCTCGTCAGCCAACGGTACCTTCCGAGTCCGTAACCAACGTGAACCATGCGCGGCATGGGGACTGGACGGCTCCTCACGATCCACCATGATGCCTTCGCGGACGGTTCGCAGATCATCCGCGAGATAGGCATCGGCTTGTACCTTGGGCCAATAGTCGTGAGCGGTAGACCCCAACATCTCGGCTCGTGGGATATCGAAGAGTCTTTCCGCCTCCTTGTTCCAGAGTTCGACCCGAAATTGATCTCGCGCATTTTTGACGAACACCGCAAGGGGAATATGTTCGATGATGTTGTTCAATAAATGTGTGGCAGTTTCTCTTGACCAAGCTGGAGAGAGGCCAGACGCGCGGGCTCCGATACCATTCGGTGGCCGTGAAGCGGCCGGAGAGTTCAGATAGGGGATGAGCCGGCGGGCCAGCGCGCGCAAGCCTTTGGATTGATTGGGAGACAATGTGCGAGGAACATGATCGATGATGCTCAGCGTACCAATCCGCTCACCATCAGGGCTGATCAGCGGGACTCCGCCATAAAATCGAAGGGGAGGCTCTCCCGTCACCAACGGATGGTCGACTAATCGATCGTCCAGGCGTGCATCGGCTATGAAAACAGGATCGTGACTTGGTGCGATCGTCTCACTCACGACCCGATATCGGTCAATTGTGTCGGCCGTGAGCGGCATGTCCGGCTGCATCAATATGCGGAGGCCCCCCCGCGTGGCCAGGAGGACAAGAGGAATGTCGTCGAGAAGACAGGCAAGAACTTGCAGAAGGTCGTCAAGAGCATGATTCTGCTCACATTCGCCCGGGTACACTTCCTGGCTTTCAGGATCGGACGGAACAGAGGTAGGGGCATCCATGCGGTTTCCTCATCATAATAAGCATTTCAGATCGGCATCATGTATAAATCGATACCTCCCCCTCTCGTAACCGCACTGGGAAACAACGTGGGCACCTCAGTTCGATCGACATCGCGAAACACAGATTACGACCACCTACGACCAAGCTGGCGTGCGCCTGCCTTCAGCATCCCGCCAATGCGGTGTCCAGGCGAGAGCCACCAGCTTCACCGCAATGTTGGCCTTAGTGGGCTTGATTGAAATCATTTCAAGCTTTTCATTCAGCGGATCGGTAGCCGCTGCCAAGGCGTCGCACTCTGACCTGAATTGTGCTTCGAGATCCACGAGCTGCTGCTGAAGCGCAGCAACATTTTCCTGTGCCGCTCCGAGATCCGTCGACTCTTTTATGACTCGGCCAGCACTTCGAATCGCCGTGGTGGCTCGTCCTATATTCGCCGCGCTGATCGTTTTCCGCCCCATAAACGCCCCAAGGATCGAGGCCCCGACGGAAATGGCAGCCTGCATCTGGCTGGACCGAGACTCCGCCTGTTGCTTTTCCTTCTGCAACTCAGCTCGTCTGATACGATCCTGCAGTGTGGCAATCTTCGGAGCGTATTTCTGGCGAAG
>JAEURV010000016.1 GCA_016788465.1 Nitrospira sp.
ATCGACGCAAAATGATGGACATAGGAACTGTCTTCATGAAACTCGGAATGGTGGCGGCCTTCCGCCAACCCTCGTTCGTAGTGATAGCCGAGCACCACCCTCGCATGGTGCGTCATGTGCCAGACCAAATGTGGTCCGATCGTCCACAAAAGCGTATCTCTCTCAGCGAAGGGCTCGTTGAAACGCCGGATCCCCGCACGCCCGTACAATTGGATCTCCCAGTGCTCAGAAAGACGCTTGTCAAATCGGGCTGCCCCTATATGGGAGGTCACCCGTGCATCCTGTAGTCCGCTGAACCCACCATGCTCGACCGAAGCCTGCCCTAGCAATTGATCAGGAGCGGTAAAAAACCGCAGCCGAACGGCGGTGTCAGGGTTAAAGACATGAACCCCCTCGAGATAAATGCTGGTCTGGCTGAATTCCGGATTGACCGCATACACAAACCCTCGCACCTTCATCACAAATGCCGTCTGCCCCCATAATGAAGGAATAAACTTCATCACCCGAAGGTTAGGTTCGAAGACCATGTCTTTGCCGTGTCCGAAGAGAGAGGTATCCAGAACCGGCTGCGATGGATCGCCGTCGAGGCTGGATCGCCGCGTGGCCGAAAAGAGATTGGCATTGTCTGTATAAAACAAGGCTCCTCCCCCGGTAGCAGACCATTCGGCCAAGGCTAGGGATGGTATGTTCAACAGCAGCAGTAGAAATACAAATAGGAACGTCCTCACGCAACACAGTGAATTCGGGGAGGCCCAGCGCATCGTCATGTTACTTAATCGACAACCACACAAGGACAGATTATTCATACACCGGTAAACGATTTATCCAAAAGTTGAACATTATCAAATGAACTGAATTAGAACCATGCAGAATTACTGGTCGAACCGGTCCATTGCGCAAACGCTTCAGTATCCATGGAATCCTCTTCAATTGATTACCTTCATCTGAAGCGAAGGACGGTTGCATAGCAGACGCAGTGCCTACGCTAGCAGGCTTGGCAACGGAGAACAACCCGTATGGTTACGAGGTTTCGCATGAAACTCTACGTGGTGCCTCCGGCTTTGACTTGCTCTATCCTCGTCAGACCGGCGGTTTCCTTTAGGCTTCTCTCCCATGTCGAATCCTCTGTGTACCTTATCGGCCATCCAACCTAGATGTCGATTTTTTCTCAGTTCACCGACTATTTTACGAAGGGGACAGGCGAAGAAGTTTCTTTGCTCCATTGTTTAGCTGGAAGTTCTGGAAATTTAGGCAGGACTATTTTGCCATTTGTACAGGCACGAAGCACACCACCTTCCCACTGTTGGAGATGACCAAAACGCACAACACCTCATAAAATTAGATATCTCAATTCCACACTCATCGTACTGGAGGTTACAATGAAGTATCTTTGCCTCGTGTATGTCGAAGAAATGGTCTTGAACGCGTTCCCGAGCGACAAGCGGCGCTCGATCTCGGAGGAAGCCATATCGTACTGTGAGAAGTTACAGAAAGCCGGCCAGTTGCTTGCGGCCTCACCACTGCATCCGGTAGAAACTGCGACGACGGTGCGGGTACGAGCAGGCAAGACTTCAACCACCGATGGTCCGTTTGCCGAGACGAAAGAACAGCTTGGCGGATTTCTGATGATCGATGTCCCTGATCTGAATGATGCCATTCGGATTGCGGCACAGTTTCCAGCCGCTAAATTCGGCAGTATCGAAGTGCG
>JAEURV010000358.1 GCA_016788465.1 Nitrospira sp.
GGCAAAACTCGGTCGCTTGCCGGAAGCCAAGCACATCATGAATCAGTGCCTCACCGGCGCAAACAGCGTCGGACTCGTGGCCGAGCACTTTGTGCCTGAGACCAGAACCCAGCTCGGAAACTTCCCCCAAGCCTACTCCCACGTCGGCTTGATCAACGCCGCCTTTGCCCTTAGCCCCCCCTGGAGCGACGTGCTGTAGGGGTGATCGAACCCTGGCGGTACGCGCCCTTGAGCCCTAGTGACCACATCCTCCTAGGCTTGTCGTCGTATATCCAGATTGGTATAATTGAACCGTGAAACCGCTGCGTTTTCTCGGAAACTCATTGGAGTGCCTCCGACAGTTTCCGGAAGACGCTCGGCATGATGCAGGGTACCAACTGGAGCGAGTGCAGCACGGCAAGCAACCGACCGATTTCAAATCGATGCCGTCGGTTGGGAAGGGTGTCGAAGAACTACGGTTGTGGGGTGACGCTGGTACCTATCGCGTGCTCTACATAGCCCGATTCGCTGAACCCGTCTACGTGCTGCATGCGTTTCAGAAGAGAACACGAGCCACGAGCGAGCGCGACATCGAGTTGGCAAGAATGCGGTATGCTGAACTCAGGCGAGGGAGACATGACTAAAACGATCCACAGCTTCAAGAGTGTGTGGGATGCCTTGGCCGATACACCCGAACAGGCGGCGAATTTGCGTGCACGAGCTGGGCTCATGCGGCAAATCACCGAGGTCATTGAGGAGAACGGATGGACTCAGATGGAAGCAGGCGCTCAATGCGGGGTCACGCAGCCACGGATCAATGATCTGCTCCGCGGGCGGATCTCGCGCTTTTCATTAGATGCGCTGGTGAACATGGCCGCGGCGCTTGGGTGCCCGGTCCGAATTGAATTAGAGCATCCCAAGCACAGGCGGCTCACCCGGGTGCGTCGTTCTGCTTAATCCCAGTTCCTTCATAAAGAGGAGCCATCCCGTTGGGTTCTAGTTCCCCGCATCAATAGAGGGTTCGTCCACACAATTCTTGCCCCGGCCCTCGGTATGGTGAAAGTAATTGCGGATCAGGTCGGCAAGCTGTTGGATACTCGCATCATCCACCGCCGCTGGTGCGTGCGGGAGATTCTTGCGTTTACGCCAATAACTCAGCGTGTCCGCATGGTAAAAACGGGTCGATGCCCATGCATCGCATGGCGGCGAGAATGGCGTTGTCGCTCATCGGTCTCGCATTGCTGCGCGCACTTGGAAAGACAAATCGTCCGCCCCCGGTCAGCGGTTGCAG
>JAEURV010000075.1 GCA_016788465.1 Nitrospira sp.
GGCAAGCAGAGAGCCCCTATAGCAAGAGCCAGGAGCGGAAACCCCATACCTGACAGACGTTTGTCGGTGAAAGGAAACATCGGCGGCGACGGTATCATCCACGTTTTCACGCTGTCAACGTCAGTCTGAGAGTGTCATCCGGCCCCGCGCAGCCATGGTGATACGGAAGGGAGCTCAGCACGGTGAGAACGGAACTCGCTGATTTTTGCAATCTCTTGATCGGCCCTGTCCATTCGTCTCCTTGACCATCGCGATAAGTTCGATTAGCGTAGCGCACACAGAGCCTATGAGACGTGGTATGGTCACGAAAGGATAGCGCCGATGAAGGTCGTCGGGCTTATGTCGGGAACGTCCGCCGATGGGGTCGATGCCGCACTAGTGTCGATTGTTCGGAAGGCCGCGCGACTTGAGGTGGGGATGGAGGCGTTTTATTCGCTTCCCTATCCGCGCTCGCTTCAACAGCGATTGCTCTCGGCGTCGGTCTCGGGGACCGTAGCCGATCTCTGTCATTTGAATGCGCTTCTGGGTGAGTGGTTCGCTGATGCGGCGTTAGGCGTCATTCGGGCCGCGCAGTTGACGACAGACGAGGTGGATCTTATTGGGTCTCATGGGCAGACTGTCCATCACCTGCCGAATGGGATCAAGGATACAGGGGTTGGCGCGATTCGGTCCACGCTTCAAATTGCTGAGCCGGCGGTGATTGCTGAGCGGACCGGGATTACGACGGTGGCCAATTTTCGGCCTCGTGACATTGCCGCTGGCGGGCAAGGGGCGCCGCTAACGCCGGGGATTCATCTCTTGCTCTTTCAACATGCTCGACGAGGGCGACTCATTGTCAACCTCGGGGGGATCAGCAATGTGACCTACCTGCCGAGGGGAGCAGGCGGGGAGGGATTGATCGCGTTTGACACGGGGCCAGCCAATATGGTCTTGGATGGCATTATGTTTAGGACCACGAATGGGCGTTTTACCATGGATCGTGATGGACGCCTCGCCGCCAAAGGACGGGTCGACTCACGGTTGCTGGCCAAGTTATTGGCCCACCCGTATCTCTCCCAAGCGCCGCCCAAGTCGACCGGCCGAGAGATGTTTGGAGAGGCCATGCAGGCGGAGTTACTCAGCTGGCCGCAGGCGCGCAAACTGTCCGTCGAGGATCTCTTGGCAACCTGTACGCGATGGACTGCGGAGGCGGTTGGTACGGTACGACGCTGGGTCAAGGGTGGAATCGACGATGTGATCGTCGGCGGCGGGGGAGTCAAAAACCGGGCGATCATGGAACATTTGAAGGATGTGTTTGCCCCAGCTCGAGTGACCACCTTCGAGGCACACGGCTGGGATAGTAAGGCGCTGGAGGCAGTGGCGTTCGCGATTCTGGCCTACCAAACCGTGATGGAACAGTGCGGAAACGTTCCAGCGGTGACGGGAGCGACGTCTCCCAGGCTGTTAGGATGTATTGTCCCAAGCGGGCCAGGGTGGTATGAGCGATTACACCCAGGTCGACGGAGAAAGTAAACGGCGATGAAGCTTCTGCTACTGGTGACGATCGTCACCGTGATCATCTTCAGCATCTGGCGGTACCGAACGCGCTCCGGCCGAAGAAAGAAAGACGTCTCGCTTACCGCGATGCCTTCAAATTTTAGCCTGCATCCAACGCCCCTGTTGGCTGAAGACGAGGTTGCCCTGTACAACCTGCTGCGAATGGTTGTCCAGGAACGCTATCTGGTATTTGCGAAGGTGCCGTTGGGTTCATTTCTCAGGGTTGATGCGACAGGGGGAAAGGATCGGGTTCAAGTGCTCCGTCATCTTGCCCTTAAACGGGTCGACTTTGCGCTGGTGCATCCTGGATCACGTCAGGTTGAACAGGTAGTGCAGATTGAATCTGAATCCCCAGAGTTGCATCAGGTGGAATCACAACAAATCATTGAATCATTGCTTGATACGGCAGGAATTAAACTGAGGAAACTTCAAGCCAAGAAGACCTACCCCCTGGCGCATCTCGCCACTCGGCTGGAAATCGCCGCAGACGAATAAGATTCGTGCAACCCCGTTCCCTTCAACAGGTGAGAGCTACGGTGAGGGTGTGGATGGTTCTTCGCTGGGGCTCATCGCTTCGATCGCTTTGCGTGCAACGTCAGCCTCGGGACTTTCGGGATACTGATCGATGACGCGATCAAACATCAGTCGGGCCTTCTCCTGATCTCTAAGTTTGATGTAGGTCTGGCCGAGCTTTAGAGTCGAGGCGGCCAACTTCGGGCTAAGCGGGTAATTGGACACGACGTCATAGAAGGACTGCAAAGCGTCTTGATAGCGTCGCATACGAAACTGGCATTCTCCAATCCAATACTGCGCGTTGGCTGCCAGTGCGGATTGACCGTGGATCTCTAAAAAGAGACGAAAGCCGGCCATGGCGGCTTCATAGTCACGCTGTTTAAATTCCTCCATGATGCGGTCATAGAGGTGACGTGTCGTGTCCTGGCGCTGAGTAGGAGCGGCAGATGGCTGGCCTGCATAGAAAACGATGAAAAGCAGGAGGAGACTTCCAATACCTTGTCTTACAGCCATAACGGGCCTCCATCGGTTCAATCGCAGTCGAATCAGTCGTAAGGCAATCGGTATGCCAAGGGTATGTGGAAACCAAAGAGCGAATCGTTGAAATAACAGGCTGTTGGGTTCATGAATTGTACGCCACTCCTCGGGCATTGCGGCCGGCGTGTCATGCAGGACACAGAATTGTACGAGGTGGTACGCGAATTTATCTGACAAGAAATGGGGACCCATGCAGGACTTGAGCAGACAGTCTCACTGCGGCGGCAGAACCTTGAATGCTGTTGTATCGGTTCCCTGTCCGAAGACGTTGGTCCGGATGTGATCCGGTCAATAAATCTCTTCCTCAAGAATCCCATCGATTCCAACTCGTCTTTCCGCTTCGTCGCACGCTCTCCTCTCATCGCACCCGGCAAGCGGAGAATAGCGAGCGTGGATGACTAGAGGTCTGCAGAACACGGTTACGCATCAATTCAGGCGAGACGAGGATGGTTTGTCATTCGGGATATGGAACTGATACGAGTTACCGCCTTGTTGTTTCGCACAGTACATTGCGGCGTCCGCATGCTTCAATAATTCGTCGATATCATGGTCGTCGGTCGGATAAATGGTGATCCCGATGCTGACACTGATCACGGCTCGGTGTTCTCCGAGTATGAAGGGTTCCGCTAACGATTGAGTGATTCTCTGGGCCACTAACGAGATATCCTCCTCACACATCAACCCTTCTAGGATGATGGTAAACTCATCTCCCCCCATGCGCGCCACCGTGTCCACTTCGCGTACACATTCATGAAGTCGTTCAGCCACGACTTTCAATAGTTGATCGCCGACACTGTGGCCGAGGGTATCGTTCACCGGCTTGAATCGATCCAGGTCCAGCAACATCAGCCCGAGCGGCTGCTGGAGGCGCTTGCTTCGTGCCATGGCTTGCACGAGTCGGTCTCGGAACAAGCTGCGGTTCACGAGTCCGGTCAGTTGATCGTACTGGGCGAGATACGTGAGTCGTTCTTCCGCGCGCTTCCGTTCAATAGCATAATGGATTGAACGGGCCAACAGTTCAGGCGGCCCTTCCCCCTTCACGAGATAATCCTGCGCTCCGTTCTTAACCGCTTGTAGGGCCAGCGGCTGATCATTGAGGCCGCTCAGCACAATGAGCGCAATGGTCGGATTGGCTGCATGAATCTGCCGAACGGTTGAGAGTCCATATCCATCCGGGAGCGAAAGGTCCAAGAGCACGGCATCAAACCGAGCTCGAGCAAGATAGCCAAAGGCATCACTCAGACGTCCCACATGGGTGACACTAAACTCCTCCAGGTTCCACTCTGCGAGGATATCCTGCGTAAGACGCGCATCGACATCGTTGTCTTCAATCAAGAGAATCTTGAGCATGCCCGGCTCGGTTAGGTCCGCTCCTCGCTTCCTGCACCCTCTTCCGTAGATCTGTGACAAGTATAGCGTACGGCTCCGCCACAACAAGCAAATGGTAGAAGTGGTGACAGAGACCTAGTGTGGATTGGAGGACTGAGTCTCAGGCAGACATGATACCTAATCGGCGACCGGCTCCTGGCGAAGGAGTGCAGAGAGAGGGGGGCTATGGAGAGGAATACTCGCCGATATGATTAGGAGGTCGGCACGCTCTCGGATATAGAGAAACTGAATCAACGATCTGTCGGATGTGGATTCTGATGGGCCCTGAATTACTACGGAGAGACAGGGAGGTCTTGCCTGCGAGGTGCTCGTGATAACACGAGTCGTCGGTGCAAACAGGTCAGCGCCGCTCATCCCGGTGGCGGATGGAGAGAGGGGAGAGGAGGTTCGAATGTGTACTCACGATCCACGGACACGGATCGGAGGAGTTTCCGGGTATGTTCCTATCGGAGCCTGTTCGGGACCGAAGGCAGCTTCACAGGCATATCCTGGTTGAAAAGGCCAAAGAAGTGAGCGACCTGAGGCAGTCCCACGGATATGAACATAGCGTAGCGTCATACCCATACGAGCGGCTTCATCCTTCACCTTTTCGGTGCAATCCTGAGCTGAGTAGCCACGACGCGAAATCAGCAATGGAGATCCTGAATCGCTGACCACTGAAAATTCGTTGATGCATCCGTTGAGCCCAAGGAGGAGACAGAGAAGACCGCTGAGGTGAATGACCCTTCTTCGTGGAAGCACTCGGAAACGAGATCCTTCCTCCCTGAAAGCCCTACGAGAGTGTGAGCCAACGTTCATGTCTAACCATACCATGAAACTCTGAGCGCAAGCGACTAGATGGTGATAGCAATCTTTGTCACGGGTGAATGTGATCCTTCCGGAGATGGGGATGACATCTTGGGTATGCAGTGCGAGATGGGTTCCTATCAAAACTATTACGAATCCTCTCGTTGATGGACGTAACACATGACGGTGAAAAAGAGTCGAGGGAGAAGAGCTGCAAAGCCGCAGGCCGTAAAGGTTGTTGCAGATCGAACCGTGTGACTGGCTAGACCGGCTTCTCTGCGACGTATTCCATATATTTCCAGAACAGCTTTGCGTCGTCTTCGTTCAGAACCAACGGGGTATTGTTGGCCGTCCCGGTCATAAATAACTTCACGGAAACCGTATCATGCCAGATTTGAACTTCACAATGGGAGACGAGGTCCAGGTTGATGGCTCGATTTCCGATACGGACAAAATGCAAGGTTGATCTCCAATCCACCCAACGGACGGGGTGATCATACACCAAGGGCCATGTGCATGAAAGCCACGAACGACTCTTTCACGTCCTATCGAGGTCACTGTCCTAACCCTGGAAGATCATGCCTATCAACTCGGCAGGAACTGCCGAGGACTGTGTCTGCCCGCTAGCCGAATACCCAATAAACGGTGATTCCTCACTGGCACGAAAGTTGACCTCCTGACGGGGATACCTCAGTGCGTGGTGTGTGAATAGGGGTGGGGCACGATGGACTCTAGAAGCGGGTGGATCACGGGAAACGATCTATGGGAATTCTTCACGCAGGACCTTGCAATCGTCGGGGACTTGCACAGCCCTATGCTGAGTTGGATTGGCATGGCGGGGATTCTTGCTCTATGCGGTTGGCATACCGCCGTGTTGCTTCACCGGGTATGGCGGATTCGGCAGGTGCTGTGTCGTGTTCAATCGCAAGTGTCGAACCTGCTCCTCGTGCGCAAACAAGGGTCGAAGGAGTGGATCGCGATGCCGACGACAGTCACAAAACGGATCCGTCCGGATGACTCGCATGAGTCACGACGTGACCTTGATGATCTCTACACGTTGGATCAGGTAATGCGCTCTGCCCCGGCGTTTGCTGCAGACTGGCTTTCTTATCGAAAGACCTTTGCCGTTGAACAGTCGGCATGGTTTCTTGAGCCGACGGTATCTGCACAGAAATCGGCTGCAGAATTCTTCTCCTTTGAAACCTGCATGGCCGAGTACATCAATGTCGGGTTCTATCGGCAGCTTCCGTCATTCTTGACCGGGATGGGCCTGTTGTTCACGTTTCTCGCCATCCTTATCGGTTTGAGCAAGCTTCATGCAACCGGGTCGCAGATCCTAGGAATCTCGGGCCTTATTAACGGGCTCTCCGGAAAATTTGTCACATCCATAGCCGGTTTGGCCTGTGCGAATGGGTTCAGCCTTCTGGAAACCTCGGTGTGGCATCGCCTGGGCACCCAATATCGGCGGTGCCTCTCGCTGTTGGATGACATCTTTCCTCAACGGATCGTCGATCAACATGCCCTGTCGTCAGGGGGGGCGACTGGGTATGCATCAACCATCGTCACAACCGCTCACATTAACGGTGATAAGCAAGCGGCTGAGATCGTGCACCAGCGACTTGGTACGGCAGTGGCCGCATTAACCAAGGCGTCGGAATCGCTTGCCGTTCTGAGTGAGAGCCAAAGAGATTCACCAGGCGGCAGTCTTCCGGAGGAGGTCGGCTATGAGGTTCAGCAAGCACTCAAACGAGCGGTTCAACCACTGGTGGACGCCATTCAGGATCTCAACCGAACGATGAAAGGGCAGTCGCTTCCAGTCCAGCTTTCGAAATCAGAAATGGAAACCATCTTTCAGAAGCTGAAAGTCCACGGAGCAGCCGTACACAATACGCCGTCTGTCACAGCGGAGGACAGTGGGAACCAGACACTTCGGCCGGAATAACGAGGGCGTGCTCTCATGAGACATCGCAAAGCAGCCATCACACCGGAATCGTATGCCGTGTCTTCTGCGGTATCCAGTGGGGTGACCGATCTCATGACTTCGCTCGCCGTGATCTTCATCCTCTTGTTTGCGGCGTATGTGAACCGTACTCATGAACGTCAGGAAACCCATGCTCAAAGTCAGCCGGTTCCAGGACAGCAGCGTCAAACGCTTGAGACTCCTGTTCCCACACAGAAAGGACAGACGCCGGACATCTTGACGGTCAGCGTGCCGGGCACCGCGCTCAACTTTGAATTTGGGGAGAGCCGGTTATTACCCTCCGCCGAAGCCTTCTTGTCCGAGACGATGCCACAGTATGCGGCGACGGTGTGTGCACAAGGGGGCAAGAACGTGGAAGCCTTTGTGATAGAAGGGTACACGGATGATCTCGGAGACGACCTTCATAATTTACGGTTGAGCCAGGAACGTTCATTCGCCGTGTTGGCCAAGAGTGTGGAGGTGGTTCGGGAGAAGCTCCCCTGGGCCTACGAATGCTTTCTCCAAAAAGCGACGGCCAACGGACGTGGAAGGCAGAATCTCCTACGGGACGAGGCCGGATATCTTGATCGGGAGCGGAGCCGTCGTGTGATATTCAAGATACATCTTCGCCCTCAATAAACATCGCGAACGAGTTGGCATCGGCTAGGGGTGCATGGTTGCTGAGAAAAATGCCTTCGTCGATATCGCCTCACCTCGATATGCAATGGGCTCGTGGTTACGCCGGATCCGCCAGGTGATGGGCTAATTCAAGAAACTGCTCAAGGGCAAGAGTTTCAGCACGAAGCGAGGGGGAGAGACGGAGTCTGGTCAGGACTGCTTCCACATGCTTCGCATCGTAACCTTCGTTCTTGAGTGAGTTCACGAGCGTCTTGCGCCGATGAGCAAAGGCGGCCCGTACGAGCGCGGTGAATTGTCGCTCCTCCTGAGGTCCTCGTGCTCTCGGTTCATGTACGCGTAGCAGAACAACAGCCGAGTCGACCTCCGGTCGAGGGCGGAAGCACTTGGGGGAGACTTTAAAGGCTTTCGAAATCTGTGCGGAGTATTGAGCCATTACGGACAAGACCCCGTATTCCGAAGTCCCCGGCTTTGCGATAAGCCTGTCCGCAACTTCGTTTTGCATCATCAACACCAGGCGAACAAAGCGATTCCCATGAGAAAGAAGCCGGAAGAGCAGGGGTGTGGAAATATAATAGGGGAGGTTGGCGACGACGATGGTCCCCATCGGCAGATGCTCAATGGGAGCGGTCAGTGCATCCCCGAGTACGAGGGCCACATTGGGAAGGTGTTCAGCTCGTTCGGACAGGAACGTATGAAGACGAGGGTCGATTTCAATTGCCGTCACATGGCCGGCAGCTCGGCTCAGGGCTTCTGTCAGGATACCTCGGCCTGGGCCGATCTCTAAGACCGAGTCTGAGGCGGAAAGCTCCGCGAGCGCCACAATTTTACGAACGATGTTTGGATCGACGAGAAAATTTTGTCCCAGCCGTCTGATTGCTGGAGGAGGCGGTATTGCGTCCACCCTCAACTCCCGGGTGAAGCGGATCGAGAAAGTTTGTCCGCGAGGCGAACGAGCGGGACACGATAACAGTCGACGAGATCAGTAAACTCTTCGAGCAAATCGTTGGTGAAGGAGGGACCCGGTTGAATACGAGCGAACGTGTGTCCATCTTCATCACCGACGACAGCAGTAATTAGTGCGACGGTGCGGGCCTTCCATTTTGCGACTCGTTCCGTTCCGGCAACGGTATTCAGGTCCTGACAGGTTTGTCGTGCAAGCGCGTCCAGTTCTGCAATCTGTTGCCGAACGGTGGTCAGCTGCTTCGCGCCGTCAAGCGACATGCTTGGACCGTCCCTTCTTTCCTCGTCCCTGAACGATCCGAGCGGCCAAGGTGACCGCTTCAATCAGGCTCCCCGGGTCGGCAATCCTCTTCCCGACAATGTCAAAGGCTGTTCCATGATCGACGGATGTGCGCACGATGGGTAACCCAACGGTGAGATTCACGCATGTGCCGAACGCGACTAGTTTCAGCGGAATTAACCCTTGATCATGGTACAAGGCGACAACCCCGTCATATTGTCCTTTTGCCGCCTTTCCAAAGAGGGTATCCGCGGGCAACGGATCACTGGCCAGAATACCTTGCCTTTGGGCGGTGCGAGCCGCCGGAAGGATGACCCGAGCTTCCTCATCTCCGAACAGGCCATGTTCGCCCGCATGCGGATTGAGTGCAGCCACTCCGATCTTGGGTCGTTTGATTCCAAAGAGGCCGGTGAGCGCCAGGTGAGCCAACCGGATCGCTTTTTCGATCTTGGCCTGAGTGAGCAGGGACGGAAGGTCTTTGATGGCGACATGTGTCGTGACAAACATGATGCGTAATGGGCCGCCCACGATCATCATGCCTGATTCTCTTGCCTGGGTCAGCTCGGCCAACAATTCAGTGTGTCCCGGGTATCGGCACCCTGCCATGTTGATGGCCTCTTTATTGATCGGAGCGGTGACGATTCCATCGAGACAACCCAATTGGGCAAGTTCAACGGCCTTCTCAATAAAGCGAACCGACGCTGCGCCCGTCTCTGCCGCTGCGAGGCCTGGTGTGAATCGGCCCAACGGGATGTTCAGCGGGTCCAGTATGGCTACAGTACCCGGGCGAGGTGTTGGCGCGTCATGGTCGGCAACGGGACGCACGGTCAGCTTGAGCCGCAAGGCCTTGATGGTCCGAGCCATGACGGGAAGCGCTCCGATGACCAGCGGTCGGCAAATCTTGTGCAGCAGTCCACTCGACAGTGCTTTCGCGATCACCTCCGGGCCGATCCCCGCGGGGTCTCCCATCGTGATGCCGAGCAACGGGAGCGAGGACGATTTCGATCTGCTTCGAGTTGGACTGGTTTTAGTTGGCATAGAGGTAGACGGTATAGCCGATATAGAAGAGGGCACCCGCTCCCAGCAACCACGGTCGCCATCGGCCTCCAAGCAGAATCTGCAGGAGGCACAGTCCCACTGCCTGTACCGCCAAGACCATGGTCGTCAATGCGGAAGGGGCGATGACCCATTCAGTCCCGATCAGTCCGAGCGAGACGGGGAGTGTGCCTTGAAACACCATGGCGCCCGTCACGTTGGCGACGGCGAGCTTGTCTTTCTTCCGATACAACCACAGAAAGCTATTGGACATCTCCGGCAATTCTGTGGCCAGCGGCGCGATGAGGAGCGTCAAAATGAGCGGAGACATTGAGAACAATCCCGCCATCGATTCCGCTGCCATCACAAACAAATGAGCTCCCAAAATCAAGCCACCCAGCCCCAATAGGGCTTGGAATGCAATCATCGGATGCGACGGCGTCGTCGCCGTTTTGTCGAAGATGAGAGGGTCCAATTCACCACCTTCGCTCTCGCCGGCCGGTGCGAACTTCAGCTTCATGTAATAAATATACAGGCAGATCAACCCGCCGGCGGCGATCAGATGGATGAGCCTCGATCGTTCAAAGGCGCACCCTAGTGCTACCAGGTAGCCGATCATGAAGAAGGTCAGATCCGTCAGGACATCACGATAGTTGAGATGAAATTGCCCGGTGCGCTTGCCTGCGCGTGCGTACAGCACCACCAACAGAGCCAAGATCGGCAGCACCAGCGTGCTGAGCATAAACGGTGCACCGAGGATGGCTCCTAATCCGACGTCGATCTCCTCAGGGCTTTCGCCGAAGAAAATGGCAATGATCGGAATGGAGGTTTCAGGGAGTGTCGTGCCGATGGCCGCAAAAATACTTCCAACCGCTCCCTCAGAAATCCCGAGCCGTTTGCCCAGCCATTCGATGGCATTGGTGAACAGCGCACACCCGCCCAGAGTCACGGCTACTGAGACGAGGAAGAGGAGAATATAGTACAGGGTGGTCATGCGCGGCCTCGGAGTTTCTTACGGGCTGTCTGTCGATAAATTCGCAAGGCTTCCTCCATGACGGTCTTGAGCGGACGACCAGATCGTCTCGCGATAGATTGACAATCGATATACTCCGGTGCTGCCTTGTCCCACCCCGCGCCCAGATCAGCCACCTTCATACGAACGGTTCCTCCCTGGATCGCAATCGGGACGATACGACGCGGAAGGACCTGGCGGGTGACTTCCTGCAGTCGGACACCGAGTGTGGGAGTTTCCTGGAAGAGAATTTCGAGCACCGCGCTCGTCTGCTCTTTCGGGGTTAGGCAGGTCAGTAACACCCCGGGTCGGCTTTTTTTCATGACGACGGGAACCAGGGCGACATCGACGGCGCCGAGCTCAAAAAGTTGCTCCATGACGTACTCATAAATCTGAGGGTTGAGGTCGTCGAGGTTCGTTTCAATCTGCATGATGCGTTCGGTCCGATAGATCTCAGGTGCTGAGTCATCCTGGAGAAATACCCGCAACACGTTTGGCCAGTCTTCTGGATTGCGGTCTCCGGCGCCATGTCCGACCGCCAGACTACGCATGACCGGCAGAGGACCGAACTCCGAGGCCAATGTCCTGACCAAGGCCACGCCGGTCGGTGTCGCAAGCTCGTGCCGTGGACCATCCGAATAGACGGGAATCCCTTTGGCCAATGCAGTCACGGCCGGTCCCGGTACGGGTATGCGCCCATGAGACATTTGAATCGACCCGGCGCCCACATTGATCGGGGAGGAGGTCGCACGAGTCACATTCAGGAGATAGCAGCCTAGTATGCCTCCCACCACATCAATGAATGAATCGACGACACCCACTTCATGAAAATGTACGTCTTTCGCAGGGACCTGATGGGCCAACCCTTCCGCGTCAGCCAATCGGTCGAAGACGGATAGACTGCGTGTCTTGACCAAGTCCGGAAGTGTGCTGCCGATAATGATGCGTCGAATGCGTGAGAGTGTCAGCGGTCGATGAAACCCCTGTTTAATCAGGACGTCGACCTTCACGGCGTGGAGCGCGCCACGATGCACCGTTCGCTTCCGTAATGTGTACCCCGAAAGCTTCAGGCGATTGAGGCCGCTGACGAGGTCCGCCCAAGGCAGACCCGCGCTGACCAAGGCGCCCAAGATCATGTCCCCGCTGATACCCGAAAAACAGTCGAAATGCAGATGTCGGCCCACGGCTCTCCTTACTTAGTAGGCAAAAAGACCGCACATCTTACCGAAGGTCCGGCTGAACGGCAATCATTGGTTCATTGTCGCTGCTTCGTTGACAGCTCAAGGAGGCTATGTTATCCCCCAATAAAAGATGAGCAACGTGCGGTGACAATGAGTTGCTGCGGAGCCATCACCCATTCCTAGTCAAGGCAGGTGTTCTGTTGTTGACGAGATCGCACCAGCAACGATGTAACGGACTCACGCTCGGGTTGCTCTGTCTGTATGGTTTCCTGGTGGGTTTCCCACTGTCTGAGAGTCTTGCCAAGGAGAAGTCTCCTCGTGCTCCCAGGCCGGAACCGGAGCTCAAAATCATCGACCTGAATATCACCCCGATGCCCTATACCCAGGGCGATGGACCGCTCCAGTTTTCAGTGACGGTCCAGCTTCCCAGAGATGTTGATCGAGCGATGATTCTGGAGGTCACCTCACTCATCAGCTCACCGTCGAAGACCTCACTTCGGTTTCTCACTCACCGACAGCCTGTTCAAATCCTGTCGACGAGGACCGGAGGACAAGAGCGCCCCAAGGTGTTGGTTGAACTCCAGTGGGACGGCCAGGATCATCGTAAGCAGGTTGCTGGGGCGGGCACCTATGCCTATGAAGTACGGACAAAATTGCTGGCGACCGGTGATAAAGGGCCGCGGACGATGATGGTGGCATGGCCGAAGCGAGGGATGCTCGAAGTCAACTGACCGTTCCGAAGCACTCACAGCAGGCTAACGCTGCACTCCCAGCATGTTGATCCGATGGGCCAGGCAGGCGGCACCGAAGCCGTTGTCGATATTCATAACCCCCACACCAGCGGCACAGGAATTCAGCATCGTCAACAACGCCGCCACTCCACCGAAGCTTGCTCCATATCCGCGGCTGGTCGGGACCGCGATGACCGGGCAGTGAACGAGTCCCCCCACGACACTCGGCAAGACGCCATCCATTCCCGCAACCACGATGATAACCCGGGCATCAAAGAGGCGATCCTTCTTTCCAAGCAGGCGATGGATCCCTGCGACACCGACATCGTACAGCCGTTCAACGCGACTTCCCATCACTTCCGCCGTGATACGAGCTTCTTCCGCGACGGGGACATCGGCAGTGCCGGCGGTGACGACCAGGATGCGACCTTGCGCGTTCCGGCGCGCCGGATGGATCGCAACGAGACGTGCGTCAGGGTAGTATTTCGCCCGAGGATCGAGGCGGCGAATCGCCCGGGCGACCGTCGGCTCTGCACGGGTGGCAAGGAAGGGGCCTCCTTTTTTGATCAAGGCGCGAGCGATCGCGACAACTTGTTCCCTCGTCTTCCCTTCGCAGAGTATGACTTCAGGGAATCCTTGCCGCAGCGACCGGTGGTGGTCAAGCGACGCAAACCCAAGATCTTCGTACGGAAGGGATCGCAGGCGCTCAAGCCCTTGTTCGACGGTCAACCGCCCTGAATGGACCTGCTGAAGTAATAGTTCAATCCCTTCAGGATTCATGTTCATCCCTTCTCCAGTTTTGCATCCCGTTCCATCAGGTCACTGACCGCTTTAGGGCAGGACTTATTCTCATACAGAACGGCGTTGATCTCTTGAATGATGGGCATCTCCACCTGGTGACGCAAGGCCAGGGTGAGCGCGGCGCGAGCTGTTCGGACACCCTCGGCGACGGCCTGCATCCCGTTCACGATGGTCTCGAGCCGTTCACCTTTGCCGAGTCGGACACCCACCGAATGATTGCGGCTGAGTGTTCCGGTGCAGGTCAAGACCAAATCACCTACGCCGGAGAGTCCATAAAATGTGCGAGGATCCGCTCCCATCGCGACACCAAGCCGGATGATTTCCGCCAGCCCACGAGTAATGAGGGCGGCACGGGCGTTGAGCCCAAGTTCCAGGCCATCAATGACCCCGGCGGCCAATGCCATCACATTTTTCAAGGCTCCTCCGAGTTGGACCCCGAGAAGGTCGCTGTCGGCATAGACGCGAAACACGCGTGTCATCAATGCGCCCTGAAACCGCCGGACTAACAGCGTGTCCTGGCCTGCTAGACAGACGGCTGTCGGTTGTCCCGCGCTGAGCTCAGCGGCAAAGCTGGGTCCTGAAAGCACCATCAGGGCGCGGTGCATGGAGGGCGGTAACTCATCCTCCATCACTTGGGTCATCAATTTGGCCGTTTCTTCCTCAATACCTTTGGTTGCACAGATCAAGGGCATAGGATCGGATAGGAAGGGCCTCAGATCCCGAAGCACGGATCGCGTGGCATGGGAGGGCACGGCGAAGACGATTCCTTCACAGGATCTCGTCGCTTCTTCCAAAGACGCGGTGGCGATCACGTTGTGGGGGAGCGCGACACCTTTGAGAAAAATCGAGTTTTCGTGAGAGGCATTGATGGCGTGAACGACATCTCGTTCATATGCCCAGAGGCGAGTCTCTATCCCCTTTTCGGCCAGATGTTTGGCCAAGGCAGTACCCCAGGCCCCTGCGCCAATTACACACATCTTGTTGATAGAAGCAGCCATAAACAATCAGTCTGATATCCACATGATCACCAACAGCACTTGTGGGGGACGATTATAGGAACGGCCTCAAGAAGCTGTCAACGAATGGAACAGGTCCTTCTACCCCATCAAGTCTGCCAGAGGGCTAATGGAATCAGCCTCTTGTGACATGGCATGGAATCTGCTCAGCAGCTTGGGGCAGCGTACAGCGCTGGTTGCCTTGACCGAATCCGGTCACGACGATTGGACGCTGGCACGAACGGAGCGATCAGGAGGAAGCGGTGATGAAACCACGGCTTGAGACAGATAGTTACTCAGGAATCGGAATGCGAGCCGTGTGTTTTGCCGCTATTCTGTTGTCTCTGAACGTCTCCAGCGCCTATTCAGAAATGTACATCGGTGGACAAGTTGGAACAACATTCATCGGCGATAACAACAAGCTCACGAAAGTCGATCTGATCGATCTTGGTGGGCCCCCGGGATCGATTCTTACTCCGCGCGGATCAATGTCCGGTCGAGACCTAGCGAGCTCTCCGGTGTGGGGGGGGAAGATCGGGTACTACTTTCCACGTGTGAGTTGGTTCGGTGTAGAACTGGAGGCCTACTACTCCACCCCTCATATTGAGCAAGGCCCGACAAGGGTCAGTATCCTTCCTGGAACCGTCGTTGCTGGGGGCGCTGTCGCAAGTGGAAGTGTGACGAATATCTTTCCGGGCGACTACTTTCGGGTGATCACCATTGCACCGTTCAATCTGATGTTTCGCTACAATAAGTCACGATTTCAACCGTATGTGGGCGTGGGGCCGGCGATCTTCTTGTCTCGAATCAATACCACGGAGGTAAATTTTGCCGGCACACAGAGTTCAACGAGTGTCGGACTGAACGTGAAGCTCGGGGGCGAATACTTTATTACGAAACACATCTCAGGATACGGAGAAGTGCGGTACAACCACACGACCTTCAATTTTGACGCAAACGATGCGGGTGCGTTTGGTTTCAAGGCGACCTATAATCCGATCATCTTTTCCTTCGGGCTGAGCTACCATTTCTAGTCGTTCAGCGGGCTAGCATCTGGGCGGCATTCCCATGTATGTAGGTGGCATACCGGGAATGTCAAACTATGCAAACCTGCCCTTTCTGTGACCGCTCGCAAGCAGAAATTAATCGATTCTGTATTCAATGTGGCCGGCGGTTTGATGGAGATGCGGAGCGTTCGTCAAGCTCTGGCCCTCGGGCAACCCCTCCGGATCAGCTCAATCTCTCGATCCTCTACGGCATGGTCGTGGCTCTGATTGTGGCGCTGTTGTTTCCACCGTGGGAAACACCGCCAAGCCAGCCGCCGGAATTTCTGGGCATGCATTTTATCCTCTCTCCCCCGACCGCCGAAGCCGTTGTGAGCCGCCTGCTCGTGACGATCGAACTGGTCACGATTGCAATCGCTGGGATGTACGGGGCGTTTCTGTTCAGGAAGAAAGAAAAACAATAAGCATGCGTTCAGCGTCCCATGGATTCGGTCTGGGCTGACAACTGAATGCTCGCAAGCTGGATCAGTCCAGCGCCAACGTCAGGCATTTGGCTGAGCCGCCCGATTTCATGAATTCATCGAGCTGCACCGCATGGGTCTCATATCCCCGTTCCTGCAGCAAGCCTTCTGTCGTGGGACATCCGGCTGGGAGGACCACGTGCTTTCCTATGCAAACGGCGTTGCAGGAAAATTTCAGCGCTTCGTGTTCAGGGACGATCAGCCGATGTGTGACGGAGATGCGTGCAGCAAGCACTTCCTGACCTTCGCGGTCGAATGCGGCGGGGAAATACAAAAGCTCACCGCCGCTTAACGGGCAGAGACAGGTGTCCAAATGGTAGAAGCGACTGTCGATGAGTTCGAGCGGAATAATTTCTCGATTGAACTGCTTGCTGAGGATCGGGTAAACACCGAGATCTGATCGTTGCCCATGGCCGCCGAACAAGAGATCTGTAAATCCGAGCAGATCCCCTGCTCCCTCAAAAAACAGTCCAGGCTTCAGTGTCATCACATCATAACCATGGCTGCGAAACCAATTCTCAAAGTGCGCTTCCTCCTGCTGGCGTTCAGGATGGCGAAAATGGCTCACGACCGCCGTCTGACCGACCACGACTCCAGCATTAGCCGTAAAGACCAAGTCGGGCAGGCCGGGGAGAGGGACAATACGTTCAAGCGCGATATGGAGATCCTTTTCAAAGACACTCACCAGATCATGCCACTGTTGCACCGCCCGCTCGTGGTTCACTCGGTTATTGAGATGCATCCACGGATTGATCTCGTATTCGATGCCGAAAAAATCAGGAGGGCAAACGAGGAGGCGGCTCATGTCGATCTTCCTAGCGCTCTCGCAAGTTCCGTCAAAAAGGACGCCGCATCCATCACGAGACCTACAGCCTGAAAACTGCCTCGATCGGCCAGCTTGATTGGTACCGAGGGGTTAATGTCTACACAGACTGTCGGAATGGCTGCCGGTAGGAGGTTACCGGTAGCCACGGAATGCAGTGTCGAGGCGATCAACAGAGCCAGTCCTACGCCGGGGATCAACCCCCGCATGGCGCGTTGCGCCTGGATGGAATCTGTGATCACGCCGGGTAAGGGGCCGTCGTCGCGAATGGTTCCGGCCATCACCACTGATACTGCCTGCCGGATACACGCTGCCATAATGCCTTGCTTCACTACCCCTGAACGTACTGCCGCGTCAATGCTGCCCATGGCCCGAATTCGGTTGATGGTCCGCAAATGATGCTCATGACCGTGCGGGATCGCCCGCCTCGCTGTAAGCCCATAGCCGAGTGATGTGCCGAACAAGTCTGCTTCCATATCATGTGCAGCCAATGCATTGCCGCAAAACAGTACATGAATAAACCCCTCCTGAATCAGCCAGGTCAAAGCTTCGCGCCCACCGGTGTGAATGATGGCCGGGCCGCCAGCCAATAAGACCTTGGCATCCGCCTGTCCCTGCCGATGCCGCTCCCTCAACTGACGCATCCGCATGGCGATATCAGAGATCACATGCGCATGAGGCCGTTCAGCGGAGACCTGGGACTCCATGAAGCCAAAAACATCTCGTTCCGACGGCCGCTGAAGGGGAACCACGCGGACGCCCTCACGGCCGACGACGATCTGATCGCCCCGACGAATGTCACCCATCGGCATGGCATGGGCGACGGAACGCGCTTCATTCACGACGATGGCAAGGTCCATCTCGATTCCATCCACATCCAGCCATCGGCCTTCGAGTCGGATCTGAGTCGGCAGGTGCGTTGTGGCATAAAAGTCATCAGGGAGCACCCCATCGGCCGGTGATGGAGCGGTTCGGCAGTCCGTCTCTCGCTCGATCGAGGCGCCGTGCGGTTGGATCCCATTGAGAATATCGTCCAACAGCTTTTTTGACGTAGCTCTAATCACAATGCGGACGCTGGATGGTTGTTCCCGCGTCTTTCCGATGCAGATATCCTCAAGGTCGAAGGTGCCACCCATCATGACGATGAGGTCCAGGACCTTCGCCAGTATGAGCGAGTCGATGATGTGTCCTTGTAGGACGACAGCTTCGTAGTAGTGGTGCATGACTCCGGGTGCTGCAGACGACTGTATTGTATCACCCGGTCGGAGAAGAGAAAGAAAATGCGAATTGACGGCTAGGGGGTGGTCGGGGCTGGTTTCATCAATTCTCGTAACACACTGGTGGCATAAGCACCTGGAGGCAGATGAAATGAAAGCGTGAGGATCTTCTTGTTCAACGACCATTCGAGTTCGGTCAGCGGGACGCGAAGCGCGCGGCGCTCGCCTCGAAATCCACAGGCTTTGGCGGCGGCAATGAGGGTGTCCTTAGTGGCGCCAGCTTCGGTGATGACGGCCTCTTCAATGTGACCGGGCTCACCGCCGGCCCAAGAGACGCGCGACCCGAAGAGAATCCCGGTCGGGCTGATCTCAAAACGATCAGCACGTGGTTGTTCCTTCTCCATATCGTCAACCTGAAAGCATGCGCCGTTATCGGATTTCATAGCCCAATCGCCGATGAAGACCTTGTCGATCTGGTCGATCCGTCGGGCGAGGATTCGATTGAAGAGAAAGGACTGATAGGTATTGAGATACCAGATGCGCTGATTGCGGTTCATCCTCTCCCGTCGGCGAGCATCGTGAAGTAAGGCCGCGCCGGTTTGATAGTTCGCCCCATCCTTTCCTTGGCGTTGAGGACCGAAGTAATTGGGGATCCCACGTCGAGTTAGCTGCGCAAGAACTGCCGGGACGGTTTCGGCGGCATGGCCGGCAACTTCTCGAATAGTCAGTTGGAAACGGTTCCCCGCATGGTGTCCGGTGCGGAGCCGATTGCGATGGCGTCCGAGGATGGTCACGCTCAGGATGGTGTCATCGACGGAGAAGCCAGTGACCTGCTCCTGCGACACCCCTTGTAAGGAGATCATCTGTGTCGTGACCGCTCGTGCATCTTTCAGCCCAGCGACCCCGATGGCTTGGGCCTTGATGCCCAATGCCGAGGAGAGCCGACGGACGAGGTCGGGGGTGGACAGCCCTCGTTTCGTGATCGTGAGATAGAGATGTTCCCCTGATCCGCAGGGCAGATAGAGCGGTCGCTCTTCCACCTGAAAGTCCTCCGGCACAGAACGGATTTGCCCACCGATTCCAGGAAGGTCGCTTGTCAGAAAAGGTTCGTGCAGTTGTTCCATCGGTCCTTCGTACGATTTAGGGCCAGTGACCACATGCTATACTTTTTTCTATCCACGTGGAAAAAGAATTGAGGTACAGAGGATGAGTACGCGACGCGCGTCGTCATGGCTCGATTTTGTGCGAGCGTCCGTCGGCCAGGCCCTAGGTCATCCTCTCTACCAGTTGTTCGGTCTTGTTCCAGATTGGGAATTCGGTCTCTCCGACTATGACGTGACCAGGCATACCCATCTGCATGGGGTGCTGGCTGGTCGCCGTGCCGTCCATCTGACCGATCTGCATATCGATCGATACTGTGCGCGCCATGATCGTATCATCGAAATCGTGGGCGATCTCCAGCCGGACTGGATTGTCATCACCGGAGACCTGATCAATGTACCAGAAGGATTGCCACATCTGTTCCGGTTTCTTGGCCGTCTCCGTGATATCGCACCACTGTATGTCACGCTGGGCAATCACGATCATTACAGCGGTGTGTCAGTGGCAGAGTATGCCGAACTCGCCGATCGGCACAAGATCACATTGCTGGTGAATCAGAGCGCCGTTATCCCAGTGGGTGGGGGAGAGCTGGTGATCGTCGGAGTCGATGATCCCTCGCTCCACCGGGCTGATCTACGCTGTCTCCCACCTCGCGCGGATCATCGCTTTACGCTGCTGCTGGCCCATGCCCCGAATGTGCTGGATCAGGTGGAGCCGCACCATGCTATTGATTTGATTGTGTGTGGCCACAGTCACGGCGGGCAATGGCGTGTGCCGGGGATTCCAACCTTCTGGTTGCCGCCCGGATGTAATGGGCGGATCGCAGGTTGGCATCGGTCAGGGGTGCACCGACTGTACGTCAATCGAGGGTTAGGTTGGTCCTTCTTGCCCTTCCGCTTCAACTGTCGGCCTGAGATTGCCGTGATTGAGTGGGTTTAAAAGAACAGACATCAATCCAGATCCATACCCCAGAGACCCTATTTACTCCCTCCAGGTCCATGGCATAGGATGAGCTGCAAATTTGACGATTCCGCAACAACGTTTCACCGTGCTCGATGCTCGATTCAACTTTTCAGCCAACTCGGGAACAGCTGGCGGCGCTCCTCTCTGTGAGTCGGCTGCTCACGTCCTCGATCGATCTTCCAGCGCTTCTGAACCTGATCGTCAACTCCGCCGGAGAATTGTTGGCCTGTGAAGCCAGCAGCCTGTTTCTCGTCGATCCGACCGGGGAACAGCTGGTCCTCAAGGTCGCCACGGGACCCGTGAGCGGCGAGGTCAAAGAGTTGCGATTGAAGATGGGTGAAGGCATCGCCGGCTGGGTGGCTACACATCAGAAGGGGTTGATTGTGAACGATGCTCAGCACGATCCGCGCTTTACCGCCGCGGTCGATCAGGCGACGGGGTTTCAGACCCGATCCGTGTTGGCCGTGCCGTTGGTCGACCGCCGGCAGGTCGTCGGGGTGTTGGAAACACTGAATACGGCCAAGGCAAAGCAATTCGACCAAACCGATCTGGAGCTGTTGACCGCATTCAGCTCCTATGCCGCTGTGGCCGTGCGAAATGCCAATCTGGTGGCTTCAATGCAGGAAGAGCGCGAGGTGCTGAAAGGCTCGCTGGAAGAACGGTATCGTACCGTGATCGCTGAAAGCCCGTCGATGCAGCGGGTCGTGGAGATGTCGAAGCGGGCGGCGCAGAGCGACAGCACCGTGCTGCTCCTCGGAGAGAGCGGCGTCGGGAAAGAAATTTTGGCCCGGTCGATTCACAATTGGAGTCCGCGCGTAACCAAACCGTTCGTTGCGGTCAATTGCGCGGCGCTGTCCGACCATCTGCTCGAGAGCGAACTCTTCGGGCATGAAAAAGGGGCGTTTACGGGAGCCCATCAACAGAAGAAAGGGCTGTTGGAGATCGCGCAAGGCGGGACCCTGTTTCTCGACGAGATCGGCGACATGAAACCCGCCTTGCAGGCAAAATTGCTTCGAGTGTTGCAAGATCGCGAATTTGATCGAGTAGGGGGGACGCAACCGATCAAGGTCGACATTCGTGTGATCGCCGCGACCAACCAAGACTTGAGCAGTGCCATCGCCGATGGGCGATTTCGGAACGACCTCTACTTTCGGCTGAACGTCATCAGCCTGATGATCCCACCGCTCCGGGAACGGCGGGAAGACATCCCGGCGCTGGTCACCTTCTTCGTTGCCCGGTATGCGAGAGAGCTGAAGCGGCCACGGATGAGCATCCACCCGAAGGCGATCGCTGCAGTCCAGCACTACGACTGGCCCGGCAATGTGCGGGAGCTGGCGAACATCATCGAGCGGGCTGTGGTGTTGGCTCATGACGACGTAATTACCGTGGACGATCTCTCCCTCGAGCACAGAGAGCCGAGTGAGCCCTGGACGGTCCCGCTGATGGACTTGCCGTTTCATGCGTCGGTGGAAGAGTTCAAACGTCAGCGCGTGCTCGAGGCAATCGGGCAATCCGGCGGCAGCAAGACCAAGGCGGCTCAGGCGCTGCAGCTGCAACCGACCTATCTGTCTCGCCTCTGCAAGCAGCTGAACATTTCGTAGGGCCAAGCGAGAGCGGCGTCTACCAGGCCGCCGACATCCGATTGTGCTTATGGCGACTGGTAAGGGATTCTGAGGTCGTTACCATTTGTGGCTCGGCCTGCGGCCGGGCACCCTTAGACAGGCCATCCGGTGTGGATTCGTGCAACTTACAGGAGGATGTCGGTGACGACGTTGTTAACGGTGAGTACGGGGCCGCCGATGAGTTGAATTTCAAACTCCGGCGCCGCATCCGCATCGGTATTGCCCTGTAAGATCCCCGTGATACTGCTATACCGAAGCTGGCCCGCTGCCGTAAAGGCATCGAAGCCGATGTAGCTAAAGGCTTGGTCGCCGGCTACCAAGCTATTTGCATCGATATCCCGCAGATCGATGCGGTCTGCTTCGAAGTAAAAGCCTCCGCGAAAGTCTTGGATGACGTCTCTGCCCGCTCCAACGGGGCTGTCGCTGATCGCATTGTAATCGAAGATGTCGTTCCCCGATCCGCCGTTTAGGATATCGGCCCCCAGTCCCCCTAGGAGTAGATCGTTCCCCTCATCGCCATTGAGCTGATCGGTGCCGCTTCCACCTATGAGTCGGTCATGGCCGGCCCCGCCGCCCATGACATCGGCTTCGGTCCCACCGTCCAGTTGGTCATGGCCGTTGCCACCATCCATAACATCGGCCCCAGTCCCGCCAGTGAGCACGTCATTCCCGGTAGCTCCGAAGAGCTGGTCGTCCCCGGCCCCGCCGTCTAGCACATTCTCGCCACCCCCCCAAGCACGGAGCACGTCATTCCCTGCCAAGCCGGACAGCACGTTGTTGGCTTCATTGCCGGACAGGCTGTCGTTGAAATTGGTGCCGATGAGGTTCTCAATGTTTACCAGGGTATCGAGGCCGCCACTGCCGTTGTTCTGCGGATCCCCAGATTTGAGGTCAATGCTGACCCCCGCTGAGGCGATGCTGTACGAGGCAGTATCGGTCCCGGTACCGCCGTCCATCCGATTATTGCCGTTGCCGCCTGTCAGTTGGTCGTTGCCCCCGCCGCCGAGGAGGGTGTCGTTTCCCGCCAGGCCTGACAGCACGTTGTTCGCGGCATTGCCTGTTAAGCTGTCGTTGAAATTCGTCCCGATGAGGTTCTCAATACTCACCAGTGTGTCGCTTCCGGCGCCAACCGTGTTCTGTGCACTCGTCAGTGCAAGGTTGACTTTGACGCCCGCAGTTGTGGTGCTGTAGTCAGCAGTGTCGATCCCAGAGCCTCCATCCAAGCGGTCATTCCCGCTGCCGCCTGTCAGTTGGTCGTTGCCTCCAGCACCGCTGAGAGTGTCATCTCCCGCCAGACCAGATAGGACGTTATTCGCGGCATTCCCGGTCAGGGTATCATTGAAATTCGTCCCGATGAGGTTTTCGATGCTCACAAGCGTATCAATCCCGGCGCCCCCGGTGTTCTGCGAACCGGTCAGTGCAAGGTTGACCTTGATGCCTGCAGTCGCGCCGATGTACGTCGTG
>JAEURV010000366.1 GCA_016788465.1 Nitrospira sp.
GATTATCACGTGCGACCTCGACTTTGCTGATCTGCTGGCGCTCAGTGCCCGTACCCTGCCGAGCGTGATTCTTGTTCGACTCCAGGACCAAACCCCAGGCTCGGTAATCCCCCGGCTCATGCAGGTGCTCAGCGAATGCCGTGAGGCCTTGACCACCGGCGCAATCGTCACTATTGAAGAAACAAGGTACCGATTGCTACGTCTCCCCATCGAGCCCAGTCCACACTGACCCCCTTTCATCGCAATCGCAAACCTTTACGTCTTCATCCCTGCAGCATTCACCAGGGCATCGTCCTGGCCACTGTGGCACAACTCCCCGCCTCCATGCGCACATTCCTGAAAGCCACTAACTTCTTCCGCGAACCGGTTCATCAGACATAACGAGTAACAAACAGCAGCAGGTGAGCCATGACACTCACGACTTGCTCGATAGCACGCATAAAACAAGACTTGCCCGGCTTTTTCCATGTCGGACCGGCTGATACTTCAACCATACCCTGAACATATGCACTATCGATATTGCCACGGCACTACGAAGCTAGATCCCTCAAGCCAGGGCCCCAAATGGACCGAAAGAGACTCGAGCAAGTAGAATATTGTCGTTACGCTTCCGGGAAAGGATTTGATGGACTTCATCTCTCATGGTCTGTGGGGTTCGATTACGTTTGGTCGCAAGAGTCGATGGAGTTTCTGGCTAGCATTCACCATCGGCATGGCGCCCGATCTTTTTTCATTCGGAGTTCTGTACATCGCAGCCGCGTTCGGCTTCTCGCTGAGGCCCGACTTTAGTCACGGCACTCCTCCGGAATCGACGATTCCCCAATATGTCCATCAACTCTACAACTGCACCCATAGTTTCGTCGTCTTTCTCACCGTCTTTGTCTTCGTGTGGCTCTCCCTGAAACGACCGGTCTGGGAACTCGGAGCATGGGGACTGCATATCTTGGCCGACGTACCCTTGCATACGTCTGCATTTTTCCCAACCCCGGTGCTGTGGCCCTTCTCCAATTGGAAATTCGACGGGTGGCAGTGGATGACGCCGGGCGTCCTTATTCCCAACTTTGGGCTGCTGTTGTTGCTCTACGCCTGGTATATCCGGCACCTCTACGTCGCCAACAAGAAAGAACAGACCCAGCAGAAAGCCATGTCCAAGCTACCCGCTAAAGGACAGCCAATAGCGAAGCCCGGATCGTCCCAGTCGTAACGATGAGAAGATCATATTTAAAGAGGTTGGGAGTCTTCTAGGAATATTCTGCGTAATGGCCCCACCACCAATCGCTCTACTGGCATTTAGAAGCGTGCTCTTGCACATGATTTGACACAATTAGCTCCCCCCTTCACAACATAGGTTACGAGCAACGACGAGCCAGTTCATTTGATAGCACCATGCTGATCGCCCTATTCCAATGACCATAATTTTGGTCACTTTAACAAGAGGTCTGCCGTGGCCAAAACATTGTCGTTATCGGAAGTGAAAACTCGGCTCCCTGAACTGGTAGCGGGAGTTCAAGAGCGTGAAGAGGAAGTCATCATTACGAAGAATGGCCGACCGGCGGCTATCTTGATGAATATCGATGAATACACGCGCCTCAAAGAGACTGTGGATGTCCTGAGCGATTCTGCCCTCATGAGCCAGATTGCCGAGAGCCGAGCCTTTTACAAAGCGAAACGCAAAGGGCTTTCGTTTGAAGACGTATTCGGCGAGCCTCTCACGCCTATCAAGAAGCGGCGTACGGCGTGATCTCTTTCCGACCGAACATCCCTCCGCATGTCGCGGACATGATTCGCTCTCATCATCCTGAGCTTAAGCAACCGATCAAGTCAGCTGTTCGTGCCATTGCAGCTGATCCCGAATGTGGAGAACCGCTCAAGCGAGAACTCGACGGGTTACGCAAGTATCGTGTTCGCCGCTTTCGCATTGTCTATGCGGTCGATCGAAAAAGAGGAGTTATCCGCCTCATGGCTGTGGGGCACCGACAATCTGTGCATGAGGAGTTGACCGAACGAATGGGCCGGAAGACCTGAGCAGTCACTCATCAGTTGACTCCCTCCCCGTTTCACTTATAAATTTTCCGACCAACGATTGACCCATCAAGCAAAGGACGGCTCATGCCCACATTGTTCACACCGCTTCAAGTTGGAGAACTCCTCTTACCCAATCGTATCGTCATGGCTCCGCTCACTCGCGTGCGAGCTGGGTCTACCCATGTCCCCAACGACATGATGGTGGACTATTACTCACAACGTGCGTCCAGCGGCCTCATTATGACGGAGTGCACCATGGT
>JAEURV010000134.1 GCA_016788465.1 Nitrospira sp.
CTCTCGATCGACCTTGATACAGATGAACCAGCGATTCATGAGTTCTGCAATGGCCTGGTTCTCAAACGATTCCCGTTCCATGACATGGCACCAGTGGCAGGCGGAATATCCGATGGAGAGGAGAATAGGACGGTTCTTTTCTTTTGCGAGCTGCAGCGCTTCTTGTCCCCAGGGATACCAGTCGACCGGGTTATAGGCGTGCTGCAACAGGTAGGGGCTGGTTTCGTGAAGCAGTCGATTCGGTTTCTTTTCAGTGTTGGGTGATGACATGGGTTCAACCTAGCATCGTGATGAGAAGAGCGTCAACGGAGATGAGACGCGGGCAAAATGTCTCTTGTGAAGGGTGAAGCGTATTTCCAACGCAAGAATAGGATAAGGATTTCTTCCCCCTACGCTCGACGAACGACGGGTTTGTGGTAGGCTTCATGAGAGGATTGAAGGAAGGGGAGGATAGCGGGATTTATGAGCGAGATCGGCCCATATTCGAACTACCGATTGACGGTCCGACTGGAACTGGCAAATAAACCCGGTATCTTTGCGCAAGTTGCGGCACTCTTGGCAGAGGAGCAGGCGAATTTGGGGGCGGTCGATTTGGTGTCGGCAACCAAGACCCGCATGGTGAGAGACCTCACCTTTGATGTCCAGAACGAGGAACATGGTGAAAAAGTATTGGCACGGTTGCATGCGTTGCCCAATGTGACGGTGCTGTCCGCTTCCGACCGGATTTTTCTTCTCCACCTTGGCGGCAAGATCCGGGTGGGAAGTAAAGTTCCGATCAATACCAGGAACATACTCTCCATGATCTATACGCCGGGAGTGGGACGGGTTTCGCAGGCCATCGCGAAGGAGAAGTCGAAAGTCTATACCTTTACGAGCAAGAGCAATACGGTCGCCGTCGTCTCGGATGGCTCAGCCGTGCTGGGATTGGGAAATCTCGGCCCCGAGGCGGCGCTTCCCGTTATGGAAGGCAAGGTGATGCTCTTCAAAGAGCTGGCCGGGATCGATGCGTGGCCCATTTGTCTGAGTACGCAAGAGCCGGATGACATTGTCCGAATCGTCCAAGGAATCGCCCCTGGGTTTGGCGGGATCAATTTAGAAGATATCAGTGCCCCGCGTTGCTTCGAAATTGAGCAGAAGCTGAAGCAAACCCTTGATATCCCCGTGATGCATGATGATCAGCACGGCACGGCGGTCGTGTTGCTGGCTGCGTTGACGAATGCCCTCAGGGTTATCGGAAGGCCATTGGACCAGGTCCGGATCGTCGTCAATGGACTTGGGGCTGCTGGTACGGCCTGCTGCCGTATCTTGCTGGCGGCTGGTGCTACGCATGTGCGTGGATGTGATAAGGAGGGTATCATCCTCCATGGAGAAGCTGAGCAACTTCGGGCTTGTCGAACCGACCTCCGTGCCTGTTTGAGCAAGGACAACCCTAAGGGTACGTTGCGTGATGCGTTGAACGGTGCGGATGTTTTCATTGGTCTGTCCGTCGGCAATGTCGTGATGGCAGAGGATCTTGATCTGATGGCTCCCGATCGTATCGTCTTTGCGTTGGCGAACCCTGATCCGGAAGTGCCTCCCGAAATTGGTAGCGCTCACAGCAGGATCTTTGCTACGGGGCGATCGGATTATCCGAATCAGATCAACAATGCACTGGCATTTCCCGGGATTTTTCGGGGCGCCCTTGATGTGCAGGCCAGCCAGATCAACGAAGCTATGAAGCTGGCAGCCGCAGAGGCTATCGCCCACGTCATCCCGGAGAATGCATTAGGTGAGGATTACATTATTCCCAGCATCTTCGACAAGGAAGTCGTTCCCCGTGTGGCGCGGGCCGTGGCGGCCGCCGCTCGCGCAAGTGGGGTCGCCAGAAGGCGAGCCAAAATGGGCGATCCGCCGCTTCCCGAGTAACCCTTTCCCCTTCATACAGCTGGTTTTGGCCTGTTTGTTAAGCCTTCAGACCGGCACATCCCCTGTGGTAGAATGCGATCCTTCAACATCTAGAGGAACGCGATGCCGTTTTCCACTGCGAAGTTTTTGAAATTCCGAACGGGCATGCAAAGACGAATCGGTTCGTTGCGTGTAAAAACCGAGGAAAGCCTGGACGTGGCGGTTGAGACGATGATGGAAGAACGGGTGGATGGGTTTTTTCAGGTGGAACACGGCCTGGAGGAAATCATCAAGTCGTTGATCGAAATCGAAGAAGAGTTGGACGTGATTCGGGATTTGAGCGGTGCCATGCGGCTAGAGTCCCGGTTGGAATTTGTCGAAGAGCGGTGGGATGAGTTCGATAGTGAAATTCGGGAGCGCCCGCGGCGACGTCGCAAACGGATCAGTCTGGCGGATATGTTGAAAGCCGCCAGTGGAGCAGGATCCTTATCGGAAAATCCGACCGGGGTGAATAACGCCGTAGATGCCTATGCCATCATGGGTGTGGAGTTCGGGAGCTCGCTGGCAGATGTGACGGCGTCTTTCAGGACAAAAGCCAAGCAGCTTCATCCCGATGCTAATAACGGCGATCGCAGTTCGGAACCGGAGCTGCGCCGGATGTTGGAAGCCTATCAGTTCCTCAAGGAATACCTCAGTCTGAGCAATACAGAACCGCTGCGACCACCGGACCGTCCCTACAGCCCCTCTGAATAGCTGATCGGAGATGATCGTGACTCCCCCACAGTACATTACCAGTGCCGATACGCTTGGCGAGTTGTGTCAGCAGCTTCGTGACAGCCCCCGTCTGGCCTTGGATACTGAATTTGTCGGGGAAGACAGCTTCGTTCCGAAGCTTGAGCTGATTCAAGTCGCGACCGAACAGACGGCGGCCATCATCGATTTTCCGGCGGTGTTGTCGGAGGGGGGCCTTGATGAATTCTGGGAACTCGTCTGCGATGAGCGGATTCAAAAGGTCGTCCATGCCGGGCGGCAAGATCTGGATCTCTTTGCGGTTCATGCCGGGCAGATCCCGAAACCGTTCTTCGATACTCAGATCGCAGCAGCCATGGTGGGACTCGGATCACAGGTCGCCTATGCCAACCTCGTGCAGCGTGTGCATGGGAGGCGATTGGATAAGGCCCATACGTTTACCAATTGGAGTGCCCGCCCGCTGTCCCATGATCAATTGGCCTATGCCTTGGAAGACGTAACGTTTCTCTTGGCGATTCATGATCATTTGCAGACCAAGTTATCCAAACTCGGTCGGTTGCCCTGGGCCCATGAAGAGTTTGCACGCCTCGAAGGGGCGGTCGGCGAAGCTCGGCGCGAGCCGCAAGAACGCTATCAGCGGATACGCGGATGGGATCAACTGAAGCCGAAGGCAGCCGCTATCCTCCGTGAGCTTGCGGCTTGGCGGGAGGGGGAAGCAAAACGGCGCAATGTGCCTCGGAGTCGAGTGGTCCGGGACGAGGTTCTTCTCCAATTGGCGCGACATCCACCCCGACAGGAGGAGGAGTTACGCAAGGTTCGAGGGCTTCACGGTTCAGAGATCGATCGCAATGGAGCGTCGATCCTGGCGACGATTCAAGCCGCGATGGCGCTTCCGCCCTCAGCCTGGCCGGTGCTCAGCAAAGAGCGTAAACCTGAGCCGGAGCTCAATGGATTGGTGGAACTACTCCAGGCGATCGTGAAGGCGCGAGCCCTACAGGAAGAGATCGCACCGACTCTCTTGGCCACAACAGCAGACCTTCAAGAGTTGGTCGATGCCAAAGTCAACCGATCGACGTTGGATCTGCCGCTCCTCAAGGGGTGGCGTCGAATCTTAGTCGGAGAGCTTCTGCTCGGGGCGTTGGATGGAAAGCTGGCGTTTACGGTTGACCCGAGCACACGGGCGATTCGGTGGTCACCCTCCGAGCCGACCACCGATCGCTGAGTGCTCAAAGCCGGTAGGGAGTCCATGGGCTATAGCAGTTTCTTGATCGAGTCCGCCGGCCTTGCCAGTACGGCCTGGTCGCCTTTCTCCACGATCGGCCGCTGAATCAGATCCGGGTGTTTGACCATCAGGTCGAGCAGCTCATCATCAGACAGTTGCTTCTTCCCCAGCCCCAGCTCCTGATAGATCTCTTCCTTGGTGCGAAGCACATCCCGAGGGGAGAGTTTTGCCTTCTTCAACAAGGTCTGTAGCTGTTCTTTTGTAAAAGGTTGTTCATAATAGTTGATCGCTGTGTACGGTTTCCCACTGTCTTTGAGCAGCTGGACGGCCTGTCGGCATGTGGTACAGGTTGGTTTCTGATAGATCGTAACATGTGCCATTGTGACTCCTTGGTGAAAAAAGCCTGTCTTGACGAGTTTTTTTAGTCTATGGTACTCCCACTCAACCGCCTCGCTTAAAAATTGGATCGAATGATGCCCTGGGTTGGAACCAGTTCTGCCGGTCAATTTGCCTGTGCCACGGCGTCTCAACGAACACTGAAAGACCTTCGCATCAAGCGCAAGGGACAACCGGTGTTCGTCCAGGGACATGTGCTGAGTCGTAAAGGACAGGAAGCTTCCTTTGAAGCCTTCAACGACCGGCTTGCTGTGGTGAAGTTCAGTGATGACGCGCTTGTGGGATATGATCCGAGAGAGCTCCTCCTTCCAACCGAAATCGATGACCAGGGCGTTCCGTACTTTGAGATTCGTCCCTGCCGATCCTGTGACATCCTCTTTCCGCTGACGCTTGAGGAATGTGAGTCCGAACAGGAACCTGAGCTGTGCCCGGACTGTAGCGCCTGATCAGCGTGACTTGCATCCGCCTCCAGAGAAATTAGTTTTACGCGTATGGACACCTGGCTCGTTAGCGGGTCTGGACTAAACTGGTGCAGCCGACGGAATACCCCACAAAGCTCTCCGGCAAGGCCGCAGCACGTGAAGAACCGGGGCGTATGCTTCGGTACATTGAGCCTCTGAGTAATGCGAGCACGAAGCCGGAAGTCTTTTTCAGCATCCTGAAATATGTTAATCGACAAAGGGCGCCACTTCCAAGGCCTTTTTCAAGAGACAGTCTCCTGCGACTCCCTGTAACACCATCGGGAGCATGGCACCGTCAATGGCGCGTACCGTATGGACGAGAAATCCTTCCGTCGTCTTCCGCCCTTCGAGCTTCAGGGCGTGACAGACTTCGAGTTTCTTCCATGCTAAATTGGTGAGGATCTCGTCGGAAGCCAGAAGCATCATGTCACTGACCGCCCCATCTATAGCCACCTTTGCAGGAACGCGCTCCTTGTTCTTCGTGAGATCGAGCACGACGGCAAAGGCGATGATGTCCTCAGCAGGCAAGGCAGAGGCCATGTGCGCCACGCTCCCGATAACGAGGAGCAGCTGACCAAGAATGATGCCGATTCGTTTCATTCTCGTCCGCAGTGTCTGAATCGATAGTGTGCCTGGTTTCGACATTGGCAACGGTCAATCTATAGAGGAAGTATGCCAAGCAGCATTGGGCATTGCAAGAATGACGCATCGCGGTGATTCCGGTATCATAGTAAGAGAACGAGTCGCACTCATCGATTCTTGTTACGTCCGAGGGAGGCACCATGCCACATGATTTCATGCCAGGTCTTGCCGGAGTGCCGGCTGCCACATCATCGATCAGTGATGTGGACGGTCAGCATGGGATTCTCGAATATCGGGGAATTCGAGTGGAAACGCTCTGCTCGGATTCCTCGTATTTGGAAACCGCGTACCTTCTTCTGTTCGGCCACCTGCCATCGAAGCGCGAATTTGAACAATGGACGAACGATATCACCCATCATCGGCGCATCAAGTTTCGCATCATCGATCTCCTGAAGTGTCTCCCGGAAACAGGACATCCCATGGATGCGCTGCAGGCAGCCGTGGCGGCACTCGGGATGTTTTATCCAGGTCGCAACGTCAAGGACGTCGAGAATAACTATTGGAGCGCGGTTCGGCTTGTCGCGAAGCTGCCGACCATCGTGGCGGCCTGGGCGCGCCTGCGTCATGGGGACGATCCCATTCCACCCCGGGATGATCTCGGGTTCAGCGAAAACTTTTTGTACATGCTGACGGAGTCAGTCACGCCACCATTGTGGGCGCAGATCTTCGATGACTGTCTGATCCTCCATGCCGAGCACACCATGAATGCCTCCACGTTCACCGGGTTGGTCACGGCCTCCACGCTTGCCGATCCCTATACCGTCGTGGCGTCATCGATTGGGGCGTTGAAGGGACCCTTGCACGGGGGAGCGAACGAAGAAGTGGTGGTGATGCTGAAGGAGATCGGCACGGCAGAGAAGGTCCGGCCTTATGTTGAGCACGCGTTGCAGAACAAGAAAAAGCTGATGGGATTCGGTCACCGCGTCTATAAAGTCAAAGATCCGCGGGCGACGGTCCTACAGGAGCTCTGTCGACGGTTGTTTCAAGAATGTGGCACCTCTCCACTGTACGAAGTAGCCCTAGAGGTCGAGCAGACGGTAGGAGAATCACTGAACCGGAAGGGCATCTATCCGAACGTGGATTTTTACTCCGGCATCATCTACGACAAGATGGGGATTGATGTCGATCTCTTCACACCGCTCTTTGCCATGGCGCGGGTGTCGGGTTGGCTCGCCCATTGGTTGGAACAGTTGCGTGAAAATAAGTTGTTCAGGCCGGACCAAATCTATGCCGGTGAGCATAATCGACCGTACATCCCCTTGAGTCAGCGGTAATCCCCGTATTCTCAAGGTCCTCCTGGCTCTTGACTTCCCGCTGGCTCGATTTATCTCTAGATCAGACAGATGAATCGGCGCAGCGCCAGCGCAAACAATAAGCAGTCTAATCAAGGAGGGTGCTATGACGCTCGTACGATGGGATCCGTTTCGAGAATTGGAAGAGGTGTCAGATCGGTTGAATCGTATGTTTGCCCGCCCGGCCGCCCAGCGGACCAGTGGGAAGGAGACCATGATCGTGGCGGATTGGACACCGTCCGTCGACATTAGTGAGACGGAAGGGGAGTATCAGATCAAGGCCGAGATTCCCGATGTGAAGAAAGAGGATGTGAAAGTGACGTTGGAAGACGGCGTACTCACGATCCAGGGTGAGCGGAAGCACGAGAAAGAGGAAAAGGGCAAAAAGTATCATCGGATTGAGCGCTCATATGGAAGCTTCGTCCGAACCTTCTCGCTCCCGGATGTGATCGACGAGGAAAAGGTCAAGGCCGAGTTCAAGGATGGGGTGCTGAATCTGCATCTTCCGAAATCGGAGAAGGCCAAACCGAAAGCCATCGAAGTGAAGGTGGCGTAAGTCGGTTTGAGGGTGCCCATCAAGAAACGGCCCGTCTTTTCAGGCGGGCCGTTGTATTTCTAGTGAGTTAGCAGTTCAGCAGCAGTGACAAGGCGACGGCGTGCTAGTTTCTCTTATGTGACAGGTCAATGGCCATGCCGCGTTAGAGGCGTTTTCGTTGTCGAGGCTGATTCCGGTAGAGGTCAAGGAATTGCGCCGGTGACACCACGGCGATTCCCTGACGTTTCGGTGCAGGGAAGTGTTTTGCGTTTCCCGTGATCACGCAGGCAGCATCACCGGCAATTGCTGCCTCTAAGAATGGCTCATCCGTGGGATCTGGAAGCCGGCTTGCGAGAGGAGTGCCTGCAACGCTGAGTCCATCCAGCCTGATCTGTTCGAGCAGCGTCTGAACCTGTTCGGTCTCAAACTGAAACTTCGGTCTACTCAAGACCTCAGCGTATTCGGTCAGAATCCTGGCATCCACGCAGAGGGTCACAGCACCTGATGCGATCATCCGAACGATCTCAGCAGGCGGGCCGAACGGAGATAAAAGCCCAGCTACCAGGACATTGGTGTCCACCACCACTTTCACCGCCGGCGTGCCTTGCGGGATGCCCGGATTTCAGTAGCGATTTCCGCGGGTGAGAGCTTATCCGTACCGGCCCGAACTGACTGGCGTTGGAGGTGTTCCACAGCGGCGACTGCTCGTGCACGTCGCACCGCTGCCAGTGACTCTTCCAGCGTTTCTTCGGAGACCGCGGAGAGAATGGCAATGGGCTTGCCGTTCGAGGTCAGGATTATGTCTCGCTCGCGAGCGAGCTTGTTCCAGACTTGGCCCGAACGTCCGCGCAACTCTCTGACTGTAATGAATTTCATAAAGTCCTCTAGTGTGTGACGAAAGAGTACACGATTGAAAGCAGATGGTCAAACGGATTGATTAGGCTTCGTTGATGTCATGAGGTAACGCGTCACCGCAAACTCCTCGCATTCCTCCCATGTTTGATTGCCGCAGTCTTGACGGCAAGTGGGTGATCGGGTTGAGACTGAAGCCGAGCTCGTGCAAACTGCAATATCGACCCGTGACCAGACCTACTACCTGTGAAGGACTGCATGTCTATTGGCTAGGGCCATTTTCTGGGATTGTGCAACGTAGGAAACCCTGTAGAGTCTAGATCAAAATATTCCTCGAGATTGGGTAGTCTCCGAGACATGGGGTCCCTTCATAGGGTATCAGTTCGACTGTAATGGAGCATCCAGATTCAGGACAATTGTGAGGGTAGGAGTAGGGTATCGTGCTTCTCCATCTGGTGCTGATGGGATTGTCGCCCAAATCAGCTCCGTGCAAGATGGCGCAGGCTAGCGTTGAACCCTCATTGATTCGGCCCCCAATATTACCATGTAGGACTGCTGCTACCGTGAGTCTCCTGTTGGCTGGCACGTAGAATACCAGGGGGGATCTAGCCACGACATTGAGAATCTCAAGGGTAGCAATTATCACAATACGTTGACCGGGAACGCGGGTCGTAGCCACATTGCATGATTGGCCGGCTGGGCAAGGACACCATGACCGGTAGCAGTGGAGCAAGCTATTTCTCTTCACCATCGTGCTCAAGGCCGTGACGAATAAGGATGTCATCACAGATTGTTCGCCGGTTGAAGCCAAGCCTGTATCGGAGAATCCTATCTTCACGCAATTGATGGTCACAGGCACGTTCCTGTCTGGGGCGTGTATCTCGGGGAGCGGGCCGTGGCGGGGGCGACGCTGCTCGGCCGTCAAGCACTGAGGGCGTCGGATTAGACGATCAGTGATATCAATAGTGGCGCGACCGTACTTCTGGCATGGGCCGGGGTTTATAAACTCAAACATCAGGAGGCAATATGGCCATCTTTACGGGTACGTCCACTAGCGAAACGATTACTCCTACCACAGTTTCTGGGACGGTCACGCGTAGCCCTCTGGGCAGTCTCCCATCAAATGCGGATGACACCATTTATGGGAATGGAGGTGCGGACACGATGGATGGTGGCGCTGGGAATGACACCATCTACGGCGGGAGTGGAAATGACACGATCATTGAGGGATTGGGGAATGACTACATTGATGCGGGGTTGGGCGCTGATACGATCTCCTATGTGGGCGCGACTATGAACGTCATTATGGACCTGAGTCTGTCGACGGCACAGAATACGATTGGTGGGGGCACGGACACGCTGTTGAACGTTGAGAACGTTATTGGCTCAGCCTTGGATGACCAGATCACTGGCACGGTGGGGGATAACGTTCTCAATGGTGAAGCGGGGAGAGACAGGGTGTCGTATGCCAATGCAACATCAGGGGTCACGGTCAATCTGGGCCTAACCATTGCCCAGAATACGGGAGGGGCCGGTACGGACACGCTTGTGAGCATAGAAGATCTGGTCGCTTCGAATTTTGGCGACGCCGTCACTGGGGATAGCGGCAATAATGCAATATTCAGCATGGGAGGCGACGATGTGTTATTCGGGCTGGCAGGCGGTGATCTGCTCGCCGGCGGTGCCGGTCATGATGTCCTGAACGGTGGCGACGGTAATGACTCTCTCATCGGCGACGCCGGTAACGATATTCTCAATGGTGGGGCGGGGCTGGATATTGCTTCGTATGGCGATGCGGCAGCTGGTGTCATCGTCAACCTCAGTAGTGGGGCGGCGCAGGATACGGGCGGCGCTGGAATCGACACGCTCATACTTGGGACGATTGAGGAACTCTTGGGTTCGATGCACAGCGATGTTCTGACTGGGAACAGTGCAGACAACGTGCTCATCGGTTTGGCAGGGAATGACACTCTTATCGGGGGTGAGGGCAATGACCGTCTGATTGACGATGCCGGGGACGATATCCTTAATGGTGGGAATGGGCAGGATGGGGTTTCCTATCATGTGGCGACCGGGAGCGTCGTGGTCGACCTGACGATTGAGGGAAAGCAGAATACGGTGGGGGCCGGGATTGATACGTTGGTGAGCATTGAGAATCTCGGGGGCTCGGATTTTAACGACATGCTCACGGGTGATAGTGCGGATAACCGGCTCTCAGGCTGGATTGGAAACGATGTGCTCAACGGTGGGAGTGGGAATGATACCCTCATTGGCGATGTCGGCGACGATACGCTGAACGGAGGCAGTGGCACCGACACCGCTTCTTACGCCGAGAGAGTGGTGGGGGTCACGGTCAATCTTGGGCTGGTTGGTCCACAGAACACGGTGGGGGCTGGGCTCGATACACTGGTGAGCATGGAGAACCTTACCGGTTCAACTTTGAACGATATCCTTATTGGCAACAGCGGGAATAACGTGCTTGAGGGGCTTGCAGGTAACGACGTACTCAACGGCGGCGGGGGGACAGATACGGCCTCCTACAACATGACGCTGGGGGGGGTGAAGGTGAATCTAGGCCTGGTCACGGCGCAAAACACGCTCGGAGCCGGGATCGATGTCTTGAGCAACTTCGAGAATCTCACGGGGAGTCGCTTCAACGATACCTTAACCGGCAATGCGGGACGCAATCTCCTGAGTGGCGGAATCGGCAACGATATCCTCAACGGTGGGTTGGGCGATGACCAGCTCAGAGGCGACAGTGGTAATGACACGCTTCGCGGGGGTGGCGGGAATGATGCACTCATCGGCGGTGCCGGCGCTGACCTGCTGCTCGGTGGGGCCGGTCGCGATACCCTCAATGGCGGATCGGGTAACGATATCTTCGATTACAATTCGGTCAGTGAAAGCCCAACCGGTTCGAGTAATAGAGATTCCATCCTCAATTTTAACGGTAACGGCACTTCAGCGGGCGACCGGATTGATCTACGCGATATCGATGCCAACGTCTTGGTAGCGGGTAACCAGGCCTTTACTTATATTGGGAGCGCGCTCTTTACGGCGGCTGGGCAGCTTCGGTATAGCAATGGGATACTATCGGGGAACACCGATGCGGATACGGCGGCGGAGTTCCAGATTCAACTAGTCGGCGCCCCGACGCTCTTCATCTCAGCCAATCCTCTCCTTTCCGGCGTCACGGACATTCTCCTGTAAGGCTGATGACTCCAGACCGGGTGCTCCTTAATCGGGGTGTCCGGCTGGGGCCGAGATGGAGTGCCTTAACGTTCCATGCAATCGCGCTGAATCTACTCATACCCTGAGGCGATCCGATGAGCAGCAGGGGAAGGTCATCACTCAACAATTAGGGTGTTGACTCTCTTATCTGCCGAAGATGGAAGAGGTAACCCGAATGCGATCAACCCCAAAGTGCTGCCAGCTGATCCAACGAGGTGTTTGAGACAGAGCCCACTTCACTGGAGGCGGTGGCGTTCTCTAAAAGGTGAGTCGAAATGTCATGCCGCCGGCGTGGTTCGTCGTGCGGTAGGTGCCGTTGACGGTGGGGTTGGGATTGTCGGTCACTGTGCGGGTATCAAAGACAAAGGCTTGGTAGAAGACATCCAGGCCCATGGAAGACTTGGCCAAGAAGCTCTTTTCAGTGTCGGCACAAGCAATAAGTCCAAGGAATTTGCCGCCGGCACGGCATAGGATGCCCATCCCAACCGTGGCGACATGTACGTCGCTGTCGGCGAACGCCGGATCGAAGTTGAGATCGGTGACGGGGCTGTGGGAACGAATGTAGCCCGTGCGGAACGCCACATCCCAGGCGTGGCTGTCCGTAAGCCCCACCCACTTGTATTCGGTGCCGACATTGACAGTGAACGTATTCTTCCACTGCTGCGGGTTGAGCAATCGGCCGCCGTTGGAGAGTAGTACGCTCGCGTCACGGATTGCCTGCCATCGGACGAAATCCACATCAACCTCGACTTTCCACTCACGTGCGTGATTTCGAATGGGCCAGCTCCTGCAGGGCAATACCGATGCAGATGCAGCGGCGGAGTTTGAGATTCAGCTGGTCGGTGCCCCGACGATCACGATCAGTAACATCCTCGTGTAATGCTCGTTCCGCCAGGGAGGGCGTTCCTACTTCAGGGGCGCCCTTCGTGGGCCGATACGGAGCACGTGCAATCTTGGCCGGTGTCCCTGCTGTTGCCCGTTGCCTGTGGTGGAAGCGCACAAATTGGGGAATAGGAGAGAACCCCGCCCTTACAGGCGGGGTTCTTTCCTCCGTAGTCTGCTTGTCACAAACAACGTGGGTCGGAGCCGGCACAGGCGCTGTTGACTAACGTCACGATATTCGAGCTCGTGAACGGACTGGCTCCCTGCTGCTTGATCGTGGCATTGGTGTAGCCCCAACTGGTCACACCTACCACAATATTGGGAGTGGCATAGGTGCCTGCTGGTCCGGTGCCCACGGGCTGAATCCCGAAATTGTTGAGCCATGGCCCTCCGCTTGCCCCGCCTGTCATCAAAGACCCAATGATTGTGTTGCTCATGAGTGTGGTCGATGCGACAAATCCCTGTGAGTCGGTTCTTTGCATCAAGAGTCCACCGTCAAGGGCGACGGGATAGCCGAGTTGCGTCACTTGCGTGAGGCCCGCACTGGTGAAACCCCACTGGTTCCACTTGTAGCCATACCACCCCGTACTTGTGCCGGGATAGGTAGGATTTGTCTGGGGAGCTAATTCGATGACCGCGACGTCATCCTTACAGACTACACCGGGAGCCGTCGGAGCACATTGAGTTGCCGCACCGGTAAAATATCCGGTTGGGACCCAGACTCGCGATGCGGCCCATACGCGGTAGGGAGCTTGCCCCTGTCGATACCCCGGGATAAATTTGAAGTTCGTAAAGAGTTTTCTCGTTCCATAGTCGGTGACACAGTGAGCCGCGGTGACAACCAGGCCTCGCTTGATCAGTGAGCCGGAACACACAAATGTGTCGGAGCCGATCGTGAAAAACAGTTTGCCGGTCGCTCGATAGGGATACATCGTATTCGTTGGAGTCGAAACTTTTGTCAGACCTGAAGCAAGATCCGCTCGTGCGGTTGTAAAGGGATAGTTGGATTGGCCGAACTGTTGGGATTGGAAATCCAGCCCCTCCTCGGGATCACCTGCGAGCAGCGGAGAGCCAAGTTCGACAGGATCGGTGGTCCCATCACCTTCGAATCCAGGGGTTTCGCCGATATCGCCATCGGCGGAGGCTTGAGCGGGTGAGTGGAAGTGATTAACCAGATTTTGAATGAGATCCTGTTCCGCCTGTGCCGAGACGCTCATGGGAGCTTTGGGAAGGGTACGTACCCTGGCTGTGATAAAGTCGAGCTTCTGTGTATTCCCTGGAGTGACCTTCACCCCTGTTGCGCCGCCTTTGGTGATGACTTCTTGAGCCTGTACGGATGTGGCCGCGATAGTCAGGCTACATCCAAGTATCGTGATCAATCGTATGCCGGAAGATAACCCTTGCCTCATCTGCTCCTCCTCCTTCTTGTAAGCTGTTGCGATATATGTACGTCGTTATTCCACATGTACCGTCGCCCCTCGGGCTACATCATCTCGTTTGAATCATTCGTTCCGGGGATCATGCATGACGCGTCACTCCTTGCAGGTATCCCTTGCTCATGTGAGGATCTATCGATAAGCAGGCAATCCGTAACGGGATGCAGTGGATTGAACAAGGATGCAGGAGATGTTGCCGTTAACTGGGAGAGTCATTGCACGAATAGCCAGTGTCTTGTGACATCCCTGATGCGGTGATGAGATACGACCAGTGAAGGCATTGGCTCTGATCATGCTCCTGCGTAGTTTCAACAGTGTAAATGTTTTCC